>JAKLHY010000330.1 GCA_022709905.1 Verrucomicrobiota bacterium
GGCGGGCAGCCACTGGAGCATCAGCTTCGATGAGTTCAAGCGCGGGGTCGAGCCCTACACGCTGGACTTCGTGGCCGAACTCGCCAAGGGCGACAACGCCGAGTCGCTCGATTCGTTCAAGAAGAAGCTGGTGGCGCTGGCCGACCTGTACATCGACCCCAAGCGCGACGTGGTGAGCTTCTGGTGCATGGGCTTCAACCAGCACCAGCGCGGCGTGTGGGTCAACGAGCAGTGCTACACGAACCACCTGCTGCTGGGCAAGCATGCGCGCCCGGGCAACGGCGCCTTCTCGCTCACCGGTCAACCCTCGGCCTGCGGCTCGGCACGCGAGGTCGGCGCTTTCTGCCACCGCCTGCCCTCGGACATGCTGGTCAACATCAAGCCCCACCGGGCCAAGACCGAAAAGCTCTGGAAGCTGCCGGAGAACACGCTCAACCCGCACGTCGGCGCGTCGATCATGCACATCCTGCAGGGCCTGGAGGACGGCAAGATCAACTTCGTGTGGACCCAG
>JAKLHY010000331.1 GCA_022709905.1 Verrucomicrobiota bacterium
TGAACTGGGAGCAAATACCAACCGGCAGATGGAAGTGGTGGAGGAGGAAAAATGAAGGCAATGGATATGAGCCATGGCGAGAGAAAGACTCTGTCGCGGTCAACCAGGAAAAATCGCCAAAAATACCTGTCGACCGCAGCAGGCTGCGAGGTATGCGCCCAACGGTGCCCGGCTAACGAAATTTACTGGAGGCAATCGACATGAAGTGTATGAACTTGCTGGCGTGGTGCTTCGACCAGTGGCAGGCCAAGCATGTCGACCAAAGGCCCGAATGCTTTGCGAGCGATGCCAAGGTAGTTGGCGAGCCAACTTGGAGGGGAAAGGGAATCCTGGAAGCGAAGCGATGGATGGCGATACTTGGAGCGATTCTCGCCATGGGAACGGTGACGAATGCGAACGCGGGACTGTTCGGAATCGGTGGAACAAGCTGGAAGGAAGAGGTTCTGTTGCATGACGGGTAAAAGCTCATTGTCGAGCGCTCGCTTGAGCGAGGGGGGCGGCACGAAAT
>JAKLHY010000332.1 GCA_022709905.1 Verrucomicrobiota bacterium
CGATTGTTCGGTTTGAGTTCCCCGAGCGGGAGGGGATGCCGCCCTTGAAATTGACTTGGTACGACGGGGGCATGATGCCCCAGCGGCCTGCGGAACTGGAAGAGGGCCGCAAGTTCGGCGAGGCCGACGACAACCTGTTCATCGGCGACAAGGGCAAGATGCTGGGCTACCGGTTGATCCCGGAGGCTCGGATGAAGGAGTACGGCAAGCCCCCGCAGAAGATCGAGCGTTCGCCCGGCCATCACAAGGAATGGATCGATGCCTGCAAAGGCGGCAAGCCCGCGCGGGCCAATTTCGACTGGGCCGGGCCCCTTACCGAGGTGGTCCTGATGGGCAACATCGCTCTGAAAATGGAAAGGCAGCTCTACGAGAAGGGCCTCAAGCTCCGCTATGACGGCCCGAACATGCAGGTGACCAACCTGCCTGAGGCCAACAAGCATATTCGCGACGAGTACCGTCAAGGGTGGAGCCTTTGAGTTTGATGAGGGATGATTGTCGATTGATGATT
>JAKLHY010000333.1 GCA_022709905.1 Verrucomicrobiota bacterium
GCCCATGCCGACGATGCCGGCGTCGCGGATGCGCGCGCGAAGCTCGTCGGCGGAGAGGCCGGACCAGTCGGCCGCAGCGGGCCACGAGCCCCCATCCGGAGATTCGCCCTTGGGCGTCTCGATCTCGGCCGGCTTCGCCTTCTTCTTGGCGAGGAGGTAGGCCAGGCCCAGCAGCATTCCTCCCGGTACCGCCACGACCAGCGTGGTGACCAATGCCTTTTTCAACAGGGCGGAGTGCTTTTCGGACTTCAGTTTCACGGCGGGCCTACAGATCGTCTGGATGGAGGGATAGAGCGCGAATAACGCGCCACTGAGCGACATGATAGACAGCTCATGGCGATGCGAAGCAAATATTTCCGCGCCGGCCGGGCGTGGCCACAAGGTTTTTTCGGGTGACCGAAGACGCGAACTGTCCTGCGTTATGGACAGCTACGGTGGTGTGCAGCTTGCGCCACCTCTCTTTCAGGCATCCGGGCGACTGGAGACCTGATTCACCAACCCCTCGCG
>JAKLHY010000334.1 GCA_022709905.1 Verrucomicrobiota bacterium
ACGGCGATACGCGCGCCTGGTACCTCGGCCTGCGCCGCAGCTACGACACCCTCGTGCGCCTGCGGGAACGCGTCGAAACCGTCGTTTTGCCGGGCATGGACCGCGAGGCGCAGCTCCTGGCCGAACTGGACCCGGAGACGTTGGACGACGCCGCGCTGGCCGCCGCCGCCGACCGCGGCGCGCTGCAACGCGACCTGGCCGACAGCACGGCCGCGCTGCGCGCGCTGCCGCAGGTGCAGGGCCGCGGCGTGGGCGCGCTCGGCTGGTGCATGGGCGGGCGCCAGGCCTTCGTCGCCGCCGCCACCGCCGGGGTCGACGCCGCGGTCGCCTACTACGGCGGCGGCATCCAGGACACACTGGACCTGGCACCGCAGATCCGCTGCCCGATGCAGTTCCACTACGGCGCGCTCGACGCCAACATCCCGCCGAGCGCGGTGGACAAGGTGCGCGCGGCGATGCAGGGCAAGCCGGCCGAGGTCTTCGTCTACGACGCCGCCGACCACGGCT
>JAKLHY010000335.1 GCA_022709905.1 Verrucomicrobiota bacterium
CCTGACCCCCTGGCGGGATGAATTCCGGTGGCGGCGGCACACCGGGGAAGAGATTTGGGTAGAGGGCCATTCCATGCCGGTGCGCGAGCCGGACGGCAGCATTCTCTGGCACGGGTTCCTGCAGGACATCACCGCGCGCAAGCAGGCGGAGGAAGCTTTGCAGGAAAGCGCGGCGATCTACCGCGCCATTGGCGAATCCAATGACTATGGCGTGTGGATTTGCGCGCCGGATGGCCGCAACACCTACGCCAGCGACAGTTTCCTCAAGCTGGTTGGCCTCACCCAGGAGCAATGCTCCAACTTCGGCTGGGGCGAGGCGCTGCACCCCGACGATGCCGAGCGCACCATCGCCGCCTGGAAGGAATGCATCCGCACCGGTGGGGTGTGGGACATCGAGCACCGCTTTCGCGGGGCGGACGGACGCTATCACGCCATTCTTGCGCGGGGCGTGCCGGTGAAAAATGCGCGGGGCGAGATCGTGTGCTGGGCGGGCATCAATCTGGACA
>JAKLHY010000336.1 GCA_022709905.1 Verrucomicrobiota bacterium
GGCACGACGGCGCTGAACGCGAACGTCTCGACTACAAATGGCGCCATCGACTTCAACGATCCTGTGAGCCTGACGGCGGATGTGACTGTCGCGAGCGGTTCAGGAGCGGTCAACTTCGACAACACGGTGAACGGAGCCTTTGGCCTGACGGTTAACTCGAGCGGCGCGACGACCTTCACGGGGATCGTTGGCGGGAGCACGCCACTCAGCGCTCTGACGACAGACTCAACCGGCACGACGGCGCTGAACGCGAACGTATCGACCACCGACGGAGCTGTCGACTTCAACGATCCTGTAAGCCTGACGGCGGCTGTGACGGTGTCGAGCGGCACGGGAACGGTGAACTTCGACGGCACAGTAAACGGAGCCTTTGGCCTGACTGTGAACTCGAGCGGCGCGACGACCTTCACGGGTATCGTGGGCGGGAGCACGCCGCTCACCGCTCTGACGACAGATTCGGCTGGCACGACGGCGCTGAACGCGAACGTATCGACAACCGATGGAGC
>JAKLHY010000337.1 GCA_022709905.1 Verrucomicrobiota bacterium
GGGGGAATGACCATCCATCAGACGATAAACGCAGGCGCCGGAACCGACAAGGCAGAAATAAGGCGTGCCGCGGCATCTGGCGCTCGCTCAGTGCTTGGCGTAGCAAATGGAGCGCGTCGATATGGCTGATTTCCTCGAAGAACGCCTTGACCACCAGAAAATCAAGATAGGCGCGTCATTCACGGATCAATACGCCGTCAATGTCGTGCAAACCTCAGGCGGGCAGGAATACCGCTCGCTGATTCATCCGTTCCCGCTGCGCACTTTCGACATTTCGCAATTGCTTGAAAAGGCGGAAACATTCAACTACATCCTGGCTCTCTATCACCGGGCGCATGGGCAATATGCCGGGTTCCGTATTCGCTGCTATGACGAATATTCAAGCAATGGAAGCATCGGCACGCCGACCAGCTTGGACCAGCCGACGCTGGCGCTGACGGCGACGACTCGGCAGATGGTCAAGCAATACGGCACAAACGGAACAGCCGGGGCCAGCGGATACCCAT
>JAKLHY010000338.1 GCA_022709905.1 Verrucomicrobiota bacterium
GACCTAGGCGTCGGAGTCCTCGACAGTGCGATGGTCGAGACGGCGGCCTACTGCCTTGAGAGGCTCGTATGACGGTTTTCTTTCGCCTGCTAGACACCGCAGTTGACGTGAAAGCCAGCGATCTCCTCCGGGCCATTGGCGAGCTTCGCCAGCTGCCCGCCGAGGTTTCATCGGGCACCACGTTCACCCGAGAAGTCGAAGCTTTCAGGCGGATTCCCACGTCGCCCTTCGCGTACTGGCTCTCGGATGCGGTGCAGAATGCGTTCAGCCAAGCAGAGCCATTCCGTACCGAAGACCGCATGGCATGCAACGGGGCGTCCACGTGTGACGACTTCCGGTACTGCCGGTTTTGGTGTGAGACGCCAGCGAGAGATGCACCGCGCCGTCGCTACCTTCCGTACAACCAAGGCAGCAAGTTCAGTCCGTTCGCGAAGGAAGTTCCGATCTCGGTTCCGTGGGATGACGATCGCGAGACGTTCTTCGGTTTCATCGGTCGTCCTGGACG
>JAKLHY010000339.1 GCA_022709905.1 Verrucomicrobiota bacterium
TCGAGGTTGTGTCCGGCGCCTCACCCGAGAACATTCTTACCGGTTCGCCGCCGGCGACCTCCACGAGAACCAGCACGCCGGACGCCCCGGAAGCCCGACCGCCAATTGCGATCTTGCTCCCGTCGGGACTGAATGCCGCGCAGTTCACATACCGAATCGTCCCTGCCGATAGGAACGACAACTCCCGGCCGCTGGAGGCGTCCCAAAGGACTGCTCCCCGTATGCCGCAAACCATGATCAGTCGCCCGTCCGGGCTGAAGGCCACGGAATTGACCGAATCCGTGTGCCCGCGCAACACGACCAGCTCCGCGCCCGTGTGCGCATCCCACAGGCGGGCGGTCCTATCGCCTGACCCCGTCAACACCCATGTCCCATCCGGGCTGAAGGCTACCGACGAGACGTACTCCCTGTGCCCGCGCAGCACGGCCATCTCTGCACCTGAGTGCGTAGCCCACAGCCGGGCCGTACAGTCCTGGGACCCCGTCAGCATGTATTCTCCATCTGA
>JAKLHY010000034.1 GCA_022709905.1 Verrucomicrobiota bacterium
CTTGAAACGCGCCCTGCTGCGGGATTACCCGAACCTGGCGGGAGTTTTTATTCTGCTTCGGGTGATGGAACTGCTCAAAATGAAGCATAGCCGCCTGGTGGTGTGTCCCGCCGCCTTGGAATCCTGGCGGAGATTAAACGCCACAGAGCAGTATTTTGCGCTACTGGAGGCGCTTCTGTTCCATGCGCAATCCTCGGTGTTGGGAGGGCCGCACACAACACGTGAGGATCCACAGGCCTTTGAAACGATCGTGTCCTTTCTGGGTCAGTTGAGCGACCGGTGGCGCAATTTTGACCACTACGAGTCCGTCCGCCTGCTGGGACCCCAGGGCGAACTCCCGCCCTGGAATCTCTTCGTTCAACAGCAATTGGGACTTATTGAGATCCGTCCGCGGCATTTTTCGGAAAAGGAAAGGAGGGATTGGGGCGGATCCGGTTGGCTTGTCGGCGGCGCTAAACTTACTCCTTTTGGAACCGCGGCAGCTTGGGCGATGCTCGAATTCCAGAAACAAAAAGATGAAACCGAGTCGGCGGTTGATGAAGGCGCCGCTCCGTTGGCCGATGAGCCTCAACTCCAATTCGAAGTAATCCCGATTCTCCCGACTAGCGATGAAACATCCAACACAGACGACGATTCGAGTAAACCTGAATGGGACGAAGGAGAGGCCGAACCCGAAGAACTGTCTGAGGAATCCGGTGCCGAGGCTACGTTCGGGATCCTGCAGCCGGTATTTCAGCCGTATTTTCCCGAATGGAGAATAGTTTACACGCGCCCAGACCTCGAAGTCAGATCCGGAACCCACATCTTCAAGGTCACCCTCTCGGGTTGGCGTGGAGGCGGTGGCGGTATTTGGCGCCGTATCGCCGTGCCACCGGACGCATCGCTCGATACGCTGGCCGGAGCGATTCTCGATGCCTTCAAGTTGGGGGACGACCATCTTTACGACTTCCGCTACCGTGACCAGCGCGGCCGGAGTCGCGTCTATCACCATCCCTATACCGACGAAGGACCGTTTACGCCGGAAATCACAGTCGGAGAAACCGACTTGGGGCTTAAGGACAAAATGCGGTTGACGTTTGACTATGGAGATTACTGGCAATTCGACGTGCGCCTGGAGAAAGTTGAAGCCGAACCTTGTCGGCTGAAGCAACCGAAGGTGATTGAATCGGAAGGCAAAGCACCGGAACAGTACCCGAATTCCGAGTGGTGACGGATATGCTTCTTGACCGTTGCGGTGAGCTGTCACAAAACCCGTAAAATCAGTCCTTGCAGCACCACTGATTAGAAGGGCGAGCAGGAAGGAAAATCTGCAACATCCTTATAATCAGTCAGCTCTAATATGTCGCGCCTTACCCGAACAGGGTGAGGCGCTAGAGGGATGATCACCATCTGCAAATCATTGAGAATTAGGGAGATTGGAGCGAGCGAAGGGATTCGAAAACTTCGGATTCGCTTCCAGCTTCTTCAAAAATGCCTCTGCAACTTGCCATAGGTCAATAGGTTACAGGAGTCGCCCAAAAATGGCAATGCCGAGCGAAGGGACAAAAAGTGGGTAAAACCTGTCATGAATTGTCATGAAAAACTGGCGCGGACTACCAGCTCGCACGGTCTCATGCTCTTTGGTATGTTCATGACCGGATGAATGCTCGCGTGAAGACTGAACCAAGCCCCAAGACCCTCGACCCATTCATGGTTGAGGAGGACTGCCTGGACACGAAAGAGCTTCTGCTGAGCTGGGGCCTCCCGCACTTCATCCCGATCCCGCCGACGCCCAAATCCGTTCGCACCGCCCTCAAGCACGCCGGTTACGCCGTCCGCTATTTCATCCGGGAAAAGAAGAACGGGAAGCAGGTGAATGAACTGGGCCTTCGACGGGTCTCAGCGCCCTACATTGAAGGCGAGCAGCGCCTGACTGACCACTTCATCGGAGTCCTCAGAACCGCCCACGTCGAGCTGACACCGGAAGACGTGGTGGTCTCGCTGGACTCCTGGCGGGATGACCGCCTGTGGTTGGGCTTTCAAGCCGTGCTTCATTGAAACCGCTCACGGTAAGGCACCGATGTTTCACTGAAATACGTTGTTTTCAACATCGGTTGAAACCGGCCATTCCAATGAAACTGGTTGTGCGGCATCAGGGCCGTGGTGCTACAGCTCCAACCTGCGATAAAACTCCCTGGGCGTGACGATCTCCACGCCGAAGGGCTTTTCCAGCGCCAACAGGTCTTTGTCCTTCGTCACGATGAACTCGGCGCGGCTGGCCAAAGCACAGGCGAGGAACGGATCGTCTTTGACATCCCGACTGCGCCGCTTGCCCAAGGGGGATGGTTCTACCAGCTGGGCCACGCGCTCGATCCAGTCCAGGAAGGGGGTGGGGTCTTTGTCAGGACACTCCCGGCGTCCGATCCGAGTCGCCAGGGTTCGATATTCGTCCAGGATGGCCTCGGTAACTGCCAGGCGGCACTTCCGCCGCGCCAGGAGCACGAAGCATCGCCGGTCTTCACTCCGGGGCCAGAACGCCGCTGATACCACGACGTTCGTGTCCACGACGACGATCACGCTTTGCGCCTCCGCTTTTCAGCCCGGTATTTCGTGATCTCGTCCTGGATGACAACCTCATCCTCAGCGGTGATGGGCCGGGTGCGCCGTCCCGCATCCAGTGCCTTGAACACCGCCGCCAGTTCGGCTTCGGTCGGCTCCGGCACGGGCGTCACGTAAAAGCCCTCGCCGACCTCGGTGATCCGCAAAGAGGTTCCTGCCCGGATGCGCTTGCGCTCGCACATGGCCTTCGGCAACACCACCTGGCGCTTTGTGGTCACTGTAATCGTCGTCGTCACACTCGTAAGATTATCCTACGCTCTGACTCGGTCAAGTTCAGGTCACCGCCAGATACCGATAGAGCGTCGGCCTGGAAATCCGCAGCGTCTTGCAGATGTCCCCGATGGCATCGACTTGTTCGCGTCCATCTTCTTTCCCTTTTGAAAGGGCTTGTAGCAGTCAAAATAACTGGTTAGTCTTTTTGACAGTAATCACATGAAGAATACGTCGCAAAGCATTGAGAACAAGGTTTTAAGGTCTATGCGTGCCAAGCCGATTGCTGAGGCTGTATCAGCCAAGCACTTTGCACGGTATGGCAACGCCTTGGCCGTGGGCCAAGCTCTGAGCCGACTCGCAAAAGCGGGGAAAATCCGGCGCATTCGCCAGGGGCTTTATGACCTGCCGCGCCCACATCCCGTGACCGGCCAGACTGCGCCCGACCCAATGGCGGCGGTGAGGGCATTGACGGAGGGTAGTAACGCCCAATGGCAGGTGTCCGGTGCTTACGCGGCGAACCTGCTTGGGCTTTCAGAACAGGTGCCAGGCAGGATCGTGGTCCTCACCAACGGGTCGCCGCGCCAAGTGAAGTTGGACAAACTGACCTTGGTTTTCCGTCGTGCAGCGCCACGTTACTTACTGGGCGCGGGTCGGCCTGCCGGACTGGTCATCCAGGCAATCCGGCATTTGCGCGAGCGCGGCTTGGAGCCAGCGCGGCTTGAAGCACTGCGAACGAGGTTGGACGCCGACACGAAGTCGGAACTGGCAGCACTCACGCCCAATCTCCCAGCCTGGATGCGGCCCATCATGCAACGTCTGACCGGAGCGGCAAGAGCATGAAGAACGTCTTGGAACTTAGCCCGGCTCAGCGGCGTGAGTTGTTTGTCGCCGCGTCCCAGAAGCTCGGTTACACCGCGCCGGTGGTGGAGAAAGACTTCTGGGTGTGCTGGACCTTGCGTGAGCTGTTCGCACTGCCAGGAGCGCGGGACCACCTGGTTTTCAAGGGCGGCACAGCTCTCTCGAAAGTGTGGCAGGCCATCCGACGTTTTTCCGAGGATGTGGATGTGTCACTGAGCCGCGAGTGGCTCGGCTTCACCGGCAAACTCGACCCTGAGCAAGCAACCAGCACAAGCCAGCGGAAGAAGCGGCTGGAAGCCCTCGTGGCGGCGTGTGAGGCGAAGGTGCGGGATGAACTGCGTTACGCACTTGCGGCCCGGATGTCCGCCGCGCTGGGCGAGAGTCGCTGGGCGGTCGAATCCGACCCAGGCGACGCACAAAGCCTCATCTTCCGGTATCCCTCGGCGTTTGCCGAGGCGAGCGAAGCACCCTACATCAGCCGCAGCGTGAAGATCGAGGGCGGCGCTCGTGCTGATGCGTGGCCCACGGAGGACCGGACCATCCAGCCCTACGTGGCGGCGGCGTTCCCCAACGGCGTGCCGGACGCGCAAGTTTCGGTGCGGGTGTTGTCCATCGAGCGGACGTTCTGGGAGAAGGCCACGATCCTCCACGCGGAGGCCCATCGCCGGAAGGAGAAGCCGACTCCCGCTCGCCACTCGCGGCATTACGCCGACCTGGCCGCGCTGGCGGACCACGAAGCAGGGCAACGGGCGATGCAGCGCGACGACTTGCGGGCGCGGGTGGTCACGCACAAACAGGTATTCTTCGCCGACAAGTTCGCCAGTTACGAGACGGCGGTGCCTGGCTCGTTCCGGCTCGTGCCCGATGACTACCGACTCCCGGACCTGGAGCGTGATTACCGTGACATGCGCGAAATGTTCTTCGAGGAGCCGCCGTCCTGGGCACAGGTCATTGAGCGTCTGCGTCGGCTGGAAAAGGAAATCAACGGTAATGCGTCGCGCATTGGAGCGTCCACGCACCCGGCCAGTGGCGGTAAATGACCGGCAGCAGGTCCGGCTCATGCTCGCATCAAATCGGGTGTGGTTACCAGCCTGATTGAGCTTCGCGTTACTGTGGGGTCGCAGCATTTTGACCGCTCTGGACAGGATTGCGTGCCGCGTCGCTTTAGCCGCATCCAGATTTTCATGGAACAACGCCTGGACGACCATTACGGCTTCGTTACAGCACTTGACGATTTTGCCGTTACGCTTCTGGAACTCATGAGTTTTGTCGCCAAGCCATCGCCGCGCTGCTGGATCGTCTTCGAGGATGGTCTGGACGCGCTCGTATAGCCGCCAGCTTGGCGGGGACAGTGGCCCATGACCAGATGCACCAACCGTTTCCGTCCCGGTCCTGTAGGGGACCGCGTTCGTAACTTGATTCTGTGTCTGCATTGATTGTCGCTATTTCACGCGGGCTTCATGCTCGCGATCACCCTATAGAACCGAAATCCGTGGTTT
This sequence comes from Verrucomicrobiota bacterium, assembly GCA_022709905.1. Taxonomy (GTDB): domain Bacteria; phylum Verrucomicrobiota; class Verrucomicrobiia; order Limisphaerales; family UBA1319; genus JAKLHY01. Next base: position 5,169 of record JAKLHY010000034.1, read on the forward strand.
CTTTCGGTGGGGTGTTGGGGGCTGGTTTCGGACCAATCCAGATCGCTTTCGTTGACATTTTCTAGCATGGCGTCAAGAGGGGAGGTCTCAATTCAGCGGGCTTCAGTGGAGTCCGCATCGTCGGCATGTTTCCGGCGTTGCGGGCCGCGCCGCTTGCGATACCAATAGCGGGCACGGTCGAAGGCCATCCCGTATTCCTTCTGTGCCGGTTCGATACGGAGATCGACCGCACAACGGCGACAGAAATGATGGTCGCCGTCTCCTTCCAGCCCACTTCATTCTTCATCCAGACGTTCCGGTGCCAGCGTTTCAAGAAGTGCTTCAGCGCGATCTGGAATTCCTCGTCCAGATGCGGCAGCACATCATCAGGATTGCTACGGTTCACGACCTGACCTCCACCGCCGCGTCCCCATCACCCCTGAGCGATCCCTCCACGCACATGAACCAGGGGGACATGCCTGTGTAGATGCACCAGGGGCTGAAGCCACGGTAGGCGCGGCTGAGGGCGAATGCGGACGACCGCGCTGGCCCACGGTTGCATGGGCGGCTGGTTCGCCCCCTCCTGATCGGAGCGCGGGACCAGCACGGTCGTAATTCTTGTTCCAGCGTCATTGGCGTGCAACGGCCAAGCGGCTAAATGCTGCGTTAACTACGATGAGCTAGAACGAAATCTGCGAGGTCTGCGTGTTGCTCGAAAAAGTAAGCGTTTTCTAGTGCGCCGATGGCTGGAGCCGCGCTCGATCCAACCAGCGAGTGGGGTCCAGATCGCGCCCGGCCCTCGCCGACCGGGGCCAGTGCCGCGAGGTCAGGAGGCGATTTCCGTTCCGTGCGACCCGGACGGGTGCCGCATCCGCCCCTGGGCGCGATGAATCGAGCTTGAGAGCGGCAGGACGACGACGCATTCGGAACTCACCCCTTTACGTGAGGGCAGCTAGTTAAGAGTTGAGTTTCAATTTCAGCTTCGCCGCTCCCTGGCTGTCTCCAACTCGCCGTTCCCGCCTAAACACCAGGGACAGAGGCAGAGCCTGAAGCCTGGTAAGGGTGGTCAATACCCAGGCGTTGAAAAGGCTGGCGGATGCGTTACGAGGCCGGTCAAGAGTGGAACGTCGGATTGCTCACCAAGATCGCCGCCCACAGGCTCCTCGTTGGCGGGTGAGCCGGGCAGAGCCAGCGGTGGTGGGCAGCGTGACCTGCTCATCGTCGGACTATCACACCGTAAACCGTTGCCACTCAGACGATGGCATTTCACGTCAAGAGTTGATATCCGAATACACCTTCGACACCAACCCAACCAGTTGAATACCAGAGCTATAACACCCAACGCAGCACGTTCTGTAAGGCGTGCGAAAACGCGGTGGACCAGTCGAGTGGATGCAGGTCGGCGGGCAGCAGGTGCCGATCTACGACGCCACGCCCCGGAAGAAACATCCGAATGGGCGGGTCTATTCCTTGTTCACGGCGCGGTGTCGGCAGGGGAAGGGCAAGAAGCCCCTGCGTCTTTCCAGCTCGAACCTCGAAACACTGCGGGCCAACCTGCGAACTGAACCGGGCGAACTACGAGGACATCAACTACTCGAACTCGAAGCTCGCGGTCTATGCTGACGACGCCAAGACGAGCGCGACCAGATTCATACACCTTGTCCCGGAGCTGATCGAAAGACTAAAGCCCTATCGAGACCGGAAGGGCAGGATCAGTCGGTGGAACGAATTGTCACCCGTTTGGACACGGCTGGCCAAACGTGCTGGCGTGCCTTGGCGAAAAAACGGCTGGCGCAAAGCGGTTTTGAGTTACCTGGTCGCCTACACGCAAAATTACCCTGGCGTCGCGGCAGAGGGAGGAACATCGGTGGAGCAGCTCAAAAAGACCTACGTGACTGCCGTTGAATTTGAAGTGGGGGCGGCCTATTTCGGTTTGACGGCCAGCGATTTCCACCCGTTACGTCCGGTATCCATTGTTGTGAAGTCTCAGGATGATGATGGGGCTGTTGCCGAACAACCCGGCAACTCGAAGATCGTGTCTTTCAACGTGGCTGTTGCACCCTGATAGCCTTTGGATGCTTGGCTACGCCGGGGTGAGGCATGACATTGAACCAGGCGCGGCTCGCAGCACCGGTGACGCACTTCAGGTAGTGCCGCGCTACCACCTGGGGGCTGTTCCCTGCTTCCAGCGACACCGCCGCCACATCATTGATCTGGCCGACCCTGTAGGAAATGAAGCTGTGTCGCAAACCGTTCTTCTTCCACCGCACCCCTGTCTTTCGCGCCAGCTTGGCGAACTGGAGCGCGAGGTTGGCAAAGGGTGTCACCGGCCCGCAGTCCCGCGACAATGGAAGCAGCCACGCCTTCAGATTGCGTTGAATTGGGATCAAGCGTCGAATCCTGGTCTTCGAGCTGGCGCTCGTAATCTCGATGTGGCCCTCCCGAAGTCGGATGTTGTCCCACTCCAGCCTTTTCAGCTCCTGCGATCTCACACCCGCGAACGCGCCGATGGCCAGTGCGGGAACCAGCTCTCTTTTTGCGCCGTTCAATAGCGTGGTGATTTCCTCCGGCGTGAACACGAGAACTTCCTTGTCCACATGCGACGCTTTCTCGATCAACGTGACGCCGGGGTGGTCCTTGTCCAGGTAGCCCTTGGCCTTGGCGAATTTGAGTAGCGTGCCAATGCTCGACCGGAAATTGTTCTGGGAGCGGGCCGCGATACCGAGCGACTTCAGAAAGTCGTCGATCCGGCTGGTCGTGATCTCATGGATTGGGCCGGGGACGGCCTCGGCAAAACGTGTGAGCCTGATCCGCAGGTCTGTCAGGTAGAGAGCTGATCTACCTTTGGCCCTCTTGCTCGCCAATAGCTCCTCCACGACTTCAGCAACTGGCTTGGGCGTGATGACGGGCTGAACTCCTGGCGCACCTGCACCAACACCGTTGCCTCCGTTTGGCGTCCGCACAGACTGGACGAACTGGATCGCGGCCACGTCCAGGCTCACGCCCGCGTCCTTCAACGCTTCGGTCGCTCGCCGATAAATCAGAAGCTCCTGGCCGGTCAGCGTCAGCATGTCAGACTTGCCTCCGGCCAGGTTCAACACCGTTTCGTCCGCCGCGTGACGCGCTTGATCGTAATCAGCGAAGACTCGGCGGCTGCGCCTGCCTTCGGCGTCGTAGTGGACAACCGTGAAAAGGGGATACCCTCTGGTCGGCGTCTTGTAGATGGAAACGACGCTCGACCCGCGCTTCACGCGCACTGGAAACCGCACCCGCTTCATGAACGCTCCGCGTTTGGATCGTTAAGAAAGTGGGTGCAGAGCTGTCATGAAACTGTCATGAAAAACCCTTTGCGAGGAAAACCACCTTTGTAAGTGGTTGATGTTGAGGGAAATAAAATGGAGCGAGCGAAGGGATTCGAACCCTCGACAATCACCTTGGCAAGGTGATTTGGGCTTTTGGACCCACCGGGACCCATTTGGCCTCATATGGACAAATCCTTCGTTCCGAACCGCTTTCGAGCCAGTTCAGGTGGCCCCACTTGGACTCATTTGCCCCCATTTTTTCTCACGAGTATAGAAGGCAGTTAGAAGGCAAGCATGTTTAACACAAATCTAATAATTGAGAATTATCAATATCATAATGCTATATATGGCAAAATGCCCGAATGCACATTGGAGGCGATCACCGTGGAAATGATGAGGCGCTTGCTCCTTGTTCGCATTCGGCGAGCAACCGACGAACAAAGCCGACAGCATCTGCCTGTGTGTCCGGGTCCGGCCGGCCATATAAAAATTCCGCGACTCGCCTCGGCCCGATTGCCTCGGTATTCGGGAAATCAGCTCGTAAGTATTCGAATGCCTTTGCTGCGCTCTGATCCGGAAGTAAAGGACGCAACTGCACCGCGACGTCTGATACGTTCCGACCATAATTCCGAAGTAAATAGAACAAGTCATATGCGTCCTTGTTCTCCCCGCGAATGTGGAATGCGAGCGCCTTGAGCACGACAAAGGCACCCGGCCCACAAACACGGATGTCGCGGCTTGCTCTCTCCCCGGTGATCGTTCGCCCGGCCAGAGTCGCGGTTTTATTGTTCTTAAACGCCAGATGCAGACCCGGTGCAATGATCGCCGCCCAATCTCTGGCCAGCGGGAACAAACGCCCTGCTTGCGCCTCGGCATTACCCTCTGGCTCAATCAAGAAATCCACGGTTACTGGCGGGCTGCTGATGCGCCATCGTTGGCGCGTGGGCTGGCCTTCTTCATTTACGTCCATCGTGAATCCCGCGGCACGCAGACGCTCAGCAACGGCCTGGTAGCGCTGTTGACCTACCAGCGCAAACGCCAGTCCCAAATCCAAATCCATGGTGCCAACGTGCGGCGGCACATGCGGCGGCAGTTTCTCCTGGTCGATGAGGAGCGAAGGGACCAGGCCGCCCACCACCACCAGTTCATCCATCAAATCGCCAAGCTTCGTGGCAAGATACAAGCAGGTGGACCTGACTCGCGTCACCTGGTCAGACGAGTAACCTGCAGCCGTGGTTGGTTTCTCAGACATGGCCGCCCTTTCTCAGAAGTTTCTGGCGCAGGTGTTCCGCCGCTTCGGCCGAACGCTCCGGATGGTTCTTCAGGTCCAGATATACTTGGACCGGATGAGCGCAGAAGATTCCTTGGAGCTCCGCTGCGCCGTGAAACACTCCTTCATCGTTGGGCACGACAAGCCAGACATTCTCCCCTCGCGCTTCCTCGTGAAAACCGATGTGCTGCAGGTTTGCCGGGGACGGCATTTGCCCCACGTAAACTACCGCAAGCCGGAAGCCAGCAAATGGGTCCAGCAGCCATGCTCCCGCCAACCCCGTCATGGCATACTCCAATTTGTCCTGCTTCAACTGCCCCGCCAGCAAACGCACGACGTCGTCGCTTGACCGCGCCGCGATAGTGCCGCGGATTATATGGTGTTTAGAAAATTCATAAACCTCCCACCATGCCTCCAACATCGTGTCGTAATCGGCGACCCTCACCGCGCCGCCCTTTTCGCGCGCGACCAGTCGTTGCTCTTCCAATTGCCGGACGATTCGGCTCGTGAACCCTTCGTCTAACCCGGCCGCCTTTGCGAGTTCCCGCTGAGTGAAGACGCGCTCGGGCTGCATGAGCAACCCGCGGGCGATTCGGGCGCTCTTTGGCGCGAACACATTGCGTGGTCGGCCCGGGCGCTTGAATAGATTCGGTTTGCCTTCGATGTTGACCCGCAAACCGGGTCCGACCAGGTGCGCGTTGCCGGACAAATCTAACCAGCCTACCCCCGCCTCCTCACTCAATCGCCGGCCCACCTCTCCCATGTAAGGAACGGCAATCAACGGAATGCTCTTTTTTCCCCACTGCTCAACGAACTCCCGAGCCGACCGGACCGCCATCGCGATTGCAGCCGCTTGGCCGCTCGTCTTGCACTCGACCGCAAAGAGAAGTTTTCCGGCTGAAACCAGCATATCCACGCCGATGGACTTTCCGCGCCCCGCGGCAGGCTCTCGTTGGATCTTCATCCGACTCGGCGACAGGGCCAGCAATTCCGCCAGCCTCTTCGGCACTTCCTGGTCCAACTGCTGACTTAGAGCTCGATTCACGCTGCCCAAATACCCAAACTTGAGCGACGGGTCAAGCTTGTTAATTTAAGCAAGCCAACCGCCCCAACGCAAAGCCAGCGTCAGGTGGCACTAATTCCATCCTGCGCGAGCGAGAGGCTGGGATAGCGCTTGCGGTAAAAGTGCCCCTTGTGGCGGCGCAGGAGAAATTCCAGCGCCAATTCCACCGACGCATTGCGTATCAGAAATGCCTCCGCGAACGATTCGGCTCCGTGTTCGCCTGCCAACCGTCGGACAAATGCCGGGCTGATGGCCTCAGCCATCATGGCGTTTCGCAGGGCGTCGCTCTCCTCTTCGGTCAGGCCGGCGCCTTTCTTGCGCAACGCGGACAGCACTTGATTGAAATGGATCAGATTCTCCACGCCCTCTTCCGGGTTAGCGAAGGCGGCAATGCCCTGGTTATGCTTCAGAAACTCCGGCGGGAAAGCCATCCGCGGCCGCGGATGTTTCAAGCCTTGCTCCCGCATCACGCGCGCGATGCTCTCTGTGTCCCGCTCCTGCCAATGGTGACGCCGTTGGCGTCGAACTCCTTCTTGACCTGCTTGGTAATGTCCCACCGCACCCGGCCCACCTCCGACGTCTTGGCCCAGGGTCGGCAGACGAAGCTGACCGAGGACTCTCCCAGGGCATCCAGTTCGATGGTTGGGGCAGGTTCCTTTAGCACGAGCGGGTGTTCCCCGACAATCCTCTCAAGAATGGCCTGGGCCTTGTCCACGTCGTTCGCGTAGCTAATGGTAAAAGTCAGGTCCACGCGCCGCTCGTTGGCCCCGGTGATGTTGGTAATCACCTGCCCCCACACCTGCTTGTTGGGAACGAGCACAACCTTATTGTCGAAAGTCCGGATTCTCGTGTGGACAAGGCTGAGGTGGTCCACATTGCCCACCACCGAGCCCAGTTCAACCGAGTCGCCCACGTCAAACGGACGGTAGAGCAGGAGCATCAGGCCGGCGGCGAAGTTGCCCAGAGTATCCTGCAGGGCAAAACCAATGATGAACGCGCCCCCGCCCACAAGAGCCAGGAGGGCGCCCAGATTCACCCCCAGCATCGAAAGCGCGGTGATCAAGCCCATCAGCAGGACCAGACGCCGGGCCATGGTATTGAGAAAGCGCCGCAGCAGATCAGACATGTCCCGCCTGCGCGAAGTCACAGCACGCACGACCAGCCCGACCATCCAGGCGAGAACGCCAAAGGCGAGGATGGTCCCGAGAAACTGCAGGAGGCGTCGGCCCCACTTGATTCCTCCCTCCTTGGAGACGAGCCAACCCTCCACGGCCGTCCAGGTGGCAGTCGTGTCGGTCACCTGGACCTTGATACCGGAAACCGCCGAAGCGTACTTTCGGAATTCGGCGGGATCGCCTCCCTTGGCCTCATAGGCGTCCAGCACCGTCTTCAGGCGCTCCAGCAATCCGTCCCTTTCCTCCCGGAGCACGGTCAATGTGTCGAGAATCTGTTGTTTTTCCTCCTGCTTTTCCGCCACATTGGTTGGAGATGGAGTTTCCATCTTAGCGGCCTCCGCAACCTGTCGGGCTTTCCGCCGCTCGGCTATTTCGGCCAGAGAGAGCTCATACACTTGGGCTTTTACCAGGTCCCGCCAAGCCTTCGCCTCGATCAGGAGTTCATCCTTGGTCAGCGGATCCAGCAACAGGCCCAAGTGCTCAATGGACATTTTCGAGTTTGTTACGGTGTGAGCCACCGCCTGCTCCGCCAGCTGCGAAACCTGAATTTGCGGATTCATGCCGCCAGACTTCGGCAAAGGCGGGTCCCCCTGCGAAGTCTGTGCGAAGACGGACACGGCGCTCAGCAGGAGGCAGGCCAGGGAAACGAGTCTCGGTTCTCTAGTCATGTTCGGGTTTCGTTCAATGTTTTGACCTCGCGCAAATCCCCTTCGGTTCCCGCAGGGATTCGCGGCGAATTTCAGATACGATCATCCCCGAACCGGCGGTTGACGACCAGTCCGGCAAGAGGGAGACGCCAGATTGGCAAGTGACGACCGGAATAACGCCGGCCGTAAGGATGCCAGAGGCTGAAAGGTCGAGGCACAATGAACCTGATCCGACTTCGTTCCATGGGCGAGAATCGGGAGACGGCTCAAGACCAATAACAGCATCTTGCCTGCGCGCCAAGGGGGATCACCTGGCGTCGGCCACAGCGGTGCCACACCCTGAGGGGGCAACGGCCGTAATCCCACGTGGCCAAAGGCCACCGCCCAGTCACTTCGTGCCCCGGAAAAGCGAGACGACGAAAAGGACCAGAAACACCACCACCAGCACTTTCGCGATCCAAGCCGCGGTGCCTGAGAGGCTGCCAAAACCGAGGAAGCCCGCAATAATGGCCACCACGAGGAAGATGAGCGCGTAGCGGAGCATTGGGTGTCCTCCTATTTATTCTTGGCGGCGGCTTTCTCAGCCTTGCTCTTGTGGGCAAGGTCGGCGCGATGGGCGCGCTCGTAAGTCTGGATGTCCTTGAACTGCCCGCTGGCATCCCGGACAGCATAGAGCTTCTTGCCTGCAGAGCTTCGGTGCGTAGTACGTCTTGTTTTCCCTGGCATAATGGGTCCTTTCTCTATTCTAGAGTATTGCTTGGTGTTTCTGGCGCCTGGAAGGCCTAATGTCTATTTGGGCAGCGGCTCGAACTTGAATTTCTGCCCCCCCACGCTGGCCTCAGCCATGAGCCCTCCCTTGGCCTTGGTGAACACCATCACGCCGTCCACGTACTTGGCGTTCTTGCTGGCGCCATCAGCCGCCGCCACGGCGCTCAACTGCGCGCTCATGGCATAGCCGCTCTCCTTGAACTTAGCCAGCGCTTCCTTGGTTTCGAAAAAGATGACCTCGGAAAACTCCTGCCCACCAATCTGCGCCCCTACCGTCACCTGAGTGAGGGAAGCGTAACCCACCAAATTGCCTTCTTGATAGACATGGCCGTTACCGTGGGCGCCGCCGACAATAAATCCTCCTTTGCCCACGTTGGGGAAGACGACGTAGCCGGCGGCTTTCGAAAACACAGTTTTGAGGCTGGGATCGGTCTTCTTGAAGGCGATAACGGCGGCATCCACGTCCGCCTGCAATTGTTTGTGATCGAGCGCTTGAACGGGGAGAGTGGCGCCCGCTAACAGGAGGCTCACTGCAATTTGGTGGAATCTTGACATGGCAAGTGTGTTCTATTTTGTATTCGAGATGCCGGCTCGTGCCGACCAAAGCGCGTCAAGTTAACTCAGGATTCCATGGACCGTTATTCTCTGCGTCTCAATTCGTGTGTTGCATTTCTCATGAACATGGAGTCGGCGTGACATTAATTCCTTGGGCTCCGCTTCAGCTTCCCGCGTTAAAGGTGATTCACTCATTCTGGCGATCCTGACTCACGATAACGGCCAGGAGGCAGTCCAATCTGGATCCGGGGCTTTGGGTCGGAGTCCGCGTTCCCTTGCTCAACGTCCAGCGGGCCCGGACTGCGGCCCGGGCCGCTGCTTCTCGGTGCTGGCTTTCTCCTCGGCTTGCTCGGCCAGAAGCGTGTAGGCGACGTAATACTTGAGGATATTGCCCACGTATTGGACCGGCTCGCGCCCGACGCGGTCGGCGACCACCAGTTCGACATTGCCGAACCAGACGTTAGGGTTGTAACCAAGCTTGCGGGCTTCCTCGCGCAGACGGCGGATGCGGGCTGCCCCGGCGTTATAGGACGCGAAGGCGAACATCATGCGATCAAGCTCGGTCAAACTCGGCTCGTTTACGTAAACGTCGACGAGTTTGCGGAGGTACCGAATTCCCGCGTGAACGTTGGGGCCGGGTTGGCGAATGTCACCCACTCCCATTTCTCGGCCTGTCGTAGGCATGATTTGCATCAGTCCGATTGCCCCGACGGGACTGACCTTGGATTGGTCGAGGTGTGATTCCTGGTAACCCTGCGCCAGAAGAAGGAGGTGATCGAACCGGTATTGACCAGCGTAACGGCGGAACAGTTCGATGGTTTGTTGGTAGCGTTTCAGTTCGTCCGGTCCATAAGCCGACTTTGCCCAGCGGGTGTTCTTAAGATAGCGCGTGAGCAGTATGTTCCGGTTGGCGGAACCCTTGCGGTAGTCAGTGGCGAGAAACTCGTTGAGCGCGGCGCGGAGCTTCGGATTGGTTTTGCGCACCGCCCAGGCGATGTTGCCATGGACGCGCACCGCCAATTCCCGGTGCCCGGTGATCGCCGGAAATACCTGCTTCCAGAAATCAAACAGGGGTTCATCGACCACAGCCAGCTTGATAAGACCGGCGTTGAGCATTTCGAGTTTATCCTCGTCCTCGATCTCATTGGGGAGCGGGATGAGGCGCATCGGGAGGCGCGCGGCCGCGGTCAAGCGCTGGTTGAGCGCGATCAGGCTCTCGTAGTAGCTCGTGGTGGGCCGCACGTGAATGGTTTTCCCCGCCAAGTCCTCCAAGGTGCCAAGCCGTGGCGTGCCGGGAGCACTGACGATGATCTCATTCACATCGCGTAAGAAGGGATCCGTGAAGTCGACCCATTGCTCGCGCGATGGGGTATCGGTCAGATTGGCCACAGCCACGTCCCCGCGGCCCTCGTTCAGGGCGTGAAAAATATCATTGCGACGCACCGGGACGAAGACAATCCGCAGTTTTGCGGCCGCCTCCGAGGCCCGTTGGGAGGGGCTTTTCGCCGGAACAAGTCGGGAGGGATAGCGTCGTTCGAGGAAGCTGCCGAACAGGTTAAACTCCTCGAACGCCAGTCCCCGCTGAGTGCCACGGTCGATGAAATAGTGCGTCTTACTTGGCACGACCAGCACCCGCAGGATACGCCGCCGCAACAACCCATCCAGGTCGTCGGTATACTTCTGCATCGAGGGAGGCCGAAGCACACCGCGACTTATTTCTTTGAGATGGCTGCCGGAGCTCTGGGCCTGCGCGCGCAACGGCGAGAGCAGCCCCCAAAGAACCAGGGCTGTGCCGGCCAGCGCACAACAGTAATGTATCCGTTTCAACGGAACAGAATGTGCCTTTACGCTTAATGCCTGTCAAATGTCAAGCCCCCGCTCGGCACCATGTCGAAGAGATTATACGTCTCTTTCAGGCTGCGGCGTCCCTGGTGCGCGCGAGCGCCCCGGCACTGCGCTTTTCAATCGCCTGAATCCAGGCGAGTTTCCTAAGGGCCACTGTTCGGCCCGCGGAGCGCCTCAAGGCGTCTTGGGCAGCCTCGCCTTCAGGTAGTCGATGGCGGCACGGAGAACCACATCCTCGCCTTGGAGCTTCTTCCGCTCATTCTCCTCGGTGATGGCGACACGGACATCCGGGGTTACACCTTTCCCCTCCAGGTTCACCTCGCGCGTGCCGGCAAAGAACGTTTGACCGCCGGTGTAGGTGAAGACGATCCTGCCGGGGAGCACCACCTGCCGCTTTGTGCCTCCGGCCCCGTCGGTTCCCTCCTCGGCAATCACCGTGGCTCGCCCGGCCTTCTGTAGGAACTGGGCGAAGAACTCCGCCGCACTGGCAGATTCCCCGTTGACCAGCACGATCACGGCGCCGGTGTAGGCCAGTTCCGGTCGCGGGGAGCACACCCGCAGATCGGCTTCGCCGGGGCTCTTGACAAACGATTTCGTGCGGGCATCGAAGTCGTAAGCGTCTAGCCAGCGAAGAGACACGGCTTTCGCCGGGGGAAAGAGGTAGGAAGCCATGGTGTACATCAGAGACAGCAGGCCGCCGCCATTTCCACGCAGGTCGATGATGACGGCCGGCCGGCCGGCCGAAACTTCCAGAAATTTCTCCCATCCTGCGATGTTCAGGGCGACGTCGTCGAACGATTGCCACCGAACGTATCCGATGCTGCCTTCGCTGAGCAACTCATACAGGAAAGGATGGTTTCCATTGGCCGGGTAAGTGCGAACCGCGCCCAACTCGCAGTCTTCCGCCGTCAGACCGACCTTCCGCGGGTCCGTCTCCCCAGGTTGCCGATAAGCCACTTCGACGGCGTCTCCCAGCGGGAAGGAGAAGATCTGCGAAAGCGCGATCGCCTCCTCGCGCGCGGGGGTTCCCGGGAATCCTAACATGGGAATCTGGGTCAAATGTTGGGCGACGGTCTTGCCGTTGATGCTCAGGATTTCGGTTCCAAACCGCCACTCCGCCTTCTCCGCGGGAGAATTCCTCCCCACGGTGTTGACCACGAACGGTCCGTCGGACAAATGAACCACGGTGGCGCCCAGGCGGCCCGACCACAGTTTTCCCAGCCTTGCGATGTATTGGCCCTTAAGCGTGTAGGGAGCCACCACGGACACATGCCCATCGTGAATGCTGCGAGCCAGATCGTGCAGGAGCACGTAATACCCTGCCAGATCATTCGTGGCGTCCGCCGCCGCGGCCCGCGCCAGGAAGCGCTCGCGCACTTGTTTCCAATCGATCTGGCGCAGCTCCGTGTAGGCGTATCGCTCCGCCAGCAGTTCCAGCAGTGAGTTGTAGCTCTGCAAAATCCCCTGGCTGGAGAAATCCGGCGACTCAACGGACGCCGGTTCCAGCAGGTCCATTCGGAAATCACTCCGTTCAAAGCGCACCCGCCCGCCAGGCGCGATCCGTATCAGGGTATAGCCCGCAGCCACGGGAGCCACGGGATCATCCTTCGTGAAGAGCTTGCCATCGGCGCCGGGCCCGGTGGGGATCTTCTGCCGGTCATCCGGCGCGTAAATCAAGAGCGATCCCTGCTGGATTCCGCCCGTCTGCGGATCCTTCAGGATGGAGAGGTAGCCCGAACCCTGCTCCAACTGCTCCAGGTAGGAGTCGCCAAAAAGATTGAGCGCCAGGATCGCGGCGAACACTTGGACGCCGGCATTGCCTTTGCCATCAGGGTCCAGATCCGCGGAGTCGCCCGTCGGGGCGATGGGTAGCGGGATCTCGAACTTGAGCGGCGAGGGCGCGACCGGGGTCAGAAGCCGGCCGAGAATCTGCCCGGATTTTGGCACGAAGGCATTTGCCGGAAATCGCAGGGAGGCGGCAACGGAAATGAGACCGACGGCGGAATTCGGGTGAAAGTATTTCGGAATGAGATAATTCTGGTAGGCCATCTGGCCGACGACGGCAGTGGGAGCCGTCTGTGTCTGCGCCTGCGCCCACGATAAGGGGGCGCTGCCGAGAAGCGCCACGAGCCCGAGCAAAACCCCCCTCCCCGTTCCGATAGTGATTATCTTCATGATGGATTCAAGGAACCAGCCATATCCAGTGTCCCCTTGCGATTAGCCGGAGGGCTGGCCAACCCCCGGAGACACACCTTGGCCGGACTTTCGCCACTATTCTATCCGACGCCAGCCGGCAGCCTTACTTGACCTCGAACCAGAATTCCTCGTAATCGCGTCCGCTGGCCCCTGAGGCTTTCAAACGGTATCGGCCCGGCAGCAGCGGCACCTGCGTGTTCCAGTAGTCGTTTCGCGTCGGCACGTCCCGCTGGATAACCCGGTTGTTTCGAGAATCCCACAGTTGAACCTGAACGGATCGCTCGGAGCTGTTACCAGCGATCGTGACCCGGGGGCCCTTGGCCGTCCCATCCCGCTTGGGCTCCGTGACCCGCACGGTCACCATCAACCCACCGCTGGGCTTGACCGCCTCTTTGCCCTTGGAGATCGTCGCCACTTGGAACCGACGGGTCTCGCGGTGCCGCCCGCTCTCGACCGTGAAGTGATAGCTCCCTTCTTCCAGGACAACCTGGGTGTTCCAGTAGTGGGCCTTCGTAGGGACCTGACGATCGGCGACGCGGTTGTTGCGGGAATCCCACACTAGAACTCGAACGAACGGCTCGGAGCTGTTGCCGGAGAAGGTGACGCGCGGGTCGTTCATCAGGGCGTCTCTGCCTGGATGCTCCAAGTCAAACACCTCCGGGTGGCCCCAGTCCTGGGAGCTCCCGTTGACCGAGAACCGAGCCTCGGCCAGGTGAGGCGCACCGGGCGACTCCACCACCGCCCGCATCTGCCCTTCCGGCAGGGCTAGGGTCGCGCGGAACCGGCCATTGACCGGCTTGGCGCTGCTCTCGCCCACCTTGCGGTTACGGCTGTCGTAAACCGTGATAGTTACCGTCCCCCCCGCCTCCCCCTCGAAGGTCACCTGGTCCGACTCAAAACGCTCATACCACCGCGGCTGCATGAGATGAACGTAGTTCTCGGGCAGCCGGTTTTCCTGCCAGGCGCTGGGCCCGCTCACTTTCTTGCCGTCGGTGAACTCCAGCACCAGGTCGCTCGTCTGCCAATTGTCCACCCTGACCTTGACAGAGTATTGGAAGGTGCGTTCAAAGTCCCAGCCGGTGCCACTGTGAACGTGAGCCGTCCCGGTCACCATCCGATCCCGTGTGCTCAGCGCTCTTTCCGAGGGTTGCTCAAAAGCCACGCGGCTCGAAGAGCCGAACTTCGATTGAACCGCTTGTCGAACCGAGTGTTCGGCTACCTGTACGACGCGGAGCATGAAATTGTTTTCCGCCTGCGAAGCCGTCGCCAGGAATACCAGGACCAGCGTGGTTGTGATTTGAATCAGGGATTTTTTCATAAAGGAGTGACTGCTAGGTGTTGGACATAAAGTGCGAGCTTAGGCCGCGCCCAGCAGGACGGCCGCAATGATGCCGACCAGGACCGCGATGAGCAGGCCGACAATGGCCGCCACCAGGCTGACCAGGATGCCCTTGCCCATGCCGATGGCTCCCGAGGGCCCCTTGATCATCTTGCCATAAATGGCGGCGCCCACCAGGAAGCCGACAACAGTCGACAGGCCCGAGCCGACCAGGTTGTTCAACGCCAGAATTCTGCCAGCCGCGTTGATCACGAACATGATCAAGACCACGACCAAGACCGCCTTGAAGGCCATCCCGTAAGCCGGTTTGAACTGGCAAACCCACTTGGTCGCCACCTGCACGAACAGCGCCCCGATCAGCGCCTGGATGACGGCCACAACAAATGCCAGGCCCAGGCCGATGCCCGCGCCCACGGTGGCTCCCACTGCTTCGGAAGAGACGGCTGCGATGATCATAACATGTGTTCTCTGTGTTCTGCAGGCGCCAAGTCTACTGGCCTGTTGGCTGAAGTTCTTTCCTCCGCGGTTGATGGCGCATAACAGACCGGGTCTTTTCGGCCAGTTCCTGCGCCGCCACAAGGCGGTTTCTACAGAACGCGCGCACGTTACACCAGACCCACTGAAGGCGATATTCTCTGCGTCTCCATTTGTGTGCTGTGCGTCTCATGCGCTCCCTGAAATGAAAACCCCCGCGCTAACGCTTATATCTAGGAATCTAATAATGAGTGTCTTGCTATCCATGGCCAGGCCTTTGCCTGCCTGTTCTTCTTTGGCTTCTGGGATTATCGCCCGTTGAATATAGCCACGAACACATTATGCTCACGTGCACAATTCATCCGTTGAAGCGGGCATCGGAGAGCCAGGTTTTTGAGATTTTTCGTAACCCCCATGGAAATTGCCAACAATTTGAACTGATATGTGGCCTGGTGAGGCGATAATCGACTGGTTGACTGCTCTCGGACTGTTTCTAGGGCTCTTGGCTGGCTTGGAGATCTGTTTCTATCTTGGCCGGAAAGCACGAGCTCGCCGGTCTGAACATCCCGATCAACTGGCCACCATCCAGGCGGCCATGCTGGGCCTGCTGGCGCTCCTCTTGGGCTTCAGCTTTGCCTTGGCGGCAGGGCGGTTTTCCGACCGCAAGAACCTGATCGTTCAGGAGGCCAATGCCATCGGCACCGCCTGGTTGCGCTGCGACCTCCTGCCAGAGGCGCCCCGCAGGCAAGTCCGCGATCTCCTCAAGCTTTATGTCGCCCAGCGCATCGCCTTTTACGATGCTCAGGATCACCAAACGAAGGTGGCCGCTACGGCTGAATCCGAAAGATTGCATGGCCAGATTTGGGCGTTTGTTTCCGCCGCCGGCCAGTCTTCGCCGGTGGTGGCGAGTGTGCTTTGGCCGCCGTTCAACGAGATGATTGACCTGCATGCCACGCGCGTGGCCGCGGCCAGGCGGCACATGCCGGCTATGCTCCTGCTGCTGCTGCTGGCCTGCTCGCTGGTTTCCGTGGCGGCCGTCGGTTACGGCTGCGGCGTGGCTGGCAAACGCAACGTCGTGCTCACCACCGCGCTGACGTTTCTCATTTCCGGCGTCCTGTGGGCCATCATCGACATGGACCATCCGCGCAAGGGACTGATCCGTGTTGGACAGCAACCGATGCTCGACCTTCAGAAAAGCCTGAAGCGCTGAAATCCGGTAGCCTCGCAGGTAGCGCTCCTCGCGCTGCGAGGACCCTTTCACCGGCCTCCGCCAAAATACACAAACGGCCAGTCTTCCGCCTTGGCCGCCAGGCCCGCGCGAACCGGATTGGCCAGGATGTAATCGGCCTTCTCGCGAAGACTCTCGTATCCGCGCAGCCGATGCTCAAAGAAATCGTCCTTCCAGACCGTGCCGGTCTTCTTCGCGATCCACTCCTTCCATTTCGAGATGATCCCGCGCAGCGGCTTCCCGGACGGTGGAAACGACAACAACGCATGAAGGTGGTCCGGCATCAGCAGAAGAAGATGCGGCCACCAGAGAAACGTCAACTGCCGGTGGACGAAGCTCTCGAAAATCACCTCCGCCGCCTTGGCCTGCGTGAGCTGAGGGCGGCATCGTTCCCGGCAATTGACCGTGATGAAATAAACCTCTTTGTGCGGATCAACCCAGAGTGGGATCTCGTGGGGGAGTTTCTTGGGCGCAGGCCAGGGCATCCGGGCAGGCTAACCGGAGGGAGTTTGACCAGCAATGCCGGAAATGTGTGACTCCCAGCCACCCGTCGCAGCGCGACGGGTGCTACCCATCTTCGGTGGTGATCTTCGCAGGTAGTGATCCTCGCGCTGCGAGGACCCAAGACATCACCTCGTTCCTCTCGAACAACGACTCACCTGTGACCATCCTCAAAACTGCCCACGACGAGCTTCAGCCTGAGCCTTGCAACAACCACCAGCAAGTTGCGAATGCGCAAGAGGAGCTCAGCGGGATGGAACGGCTTGGTCAGATAATGATCCGCCTCCGCCTCGAATCCATCAATTCGGCTCGCCAGGTCGGTCTTGCCGCTCATCAGGATGACCGGAATGAAATCCGTTTCCGGATCGGCTTTGAGGGCACGACAAAGCCCATGGCCATCCAAACCCGGCATCCGGACGTCGGCTACAATTACGTCCGGCCTCTCAGCCCGCGCTTTTTGAAGGCCTGCGTCGCCGCAGTCGGCTTCGAGGACTTCGTATTGCGTCGCCAAATGCTCGCGCACGTAGGCGCGCAGGTCCGCATCGTATTCAATGACGAGCACCCTGGGGCGGACGGAATCCGCCGGACCCGTGGACTCCGCCAGAGAGGGAAACGGCCTCCGCTCAGGGCTTGGTTCAGGTGTTCTGTCGGCCATGGACAGGCTCTACGCTCTCACTCAATTTTATGCTCAGGCAGGGCGCGCAGTCCCCTGCGCGCCGGTTTGGGTTGATGGGCGGCGCGCACGGCCTGCCCCGCCGAAGCCCGGCGAAGGCGGGAATGACTCACCCCGCCTGCGCTGCACATTCCGGTCTGACTTCCCGGCGCCCGTCCCGTGACGAGCGGGTTCAGGCCTTGCCACGCCAGGAAAAGGACCGGCGCAAGCAAATCTCCCACTCAGGCAGCCGGCCGGCAGGCTACAGCCGACACGACACCGTCACATCTTCGTTCTGCCGTGGCCCCTGACCCGATGCCCAGCAATGTTCCGGGGCGTGCTCCCTAAGGAGTCACGCCCCGGATGCCATCCACAAGCTAACTGATGAACTAGAACGAGCAGGGCGTCGCCTGCACGAAGTTCCTGTTGTTGTTGGCCCAGTCGAGGGCGTTCTTGATCGCCTCCTGGATGGACCGATAGGGGCTGCCGTCGGGGGTGTTCGGATGCAGGCCGAGTTCGGTATTGCCTGCCGCCATAACGGTGCTCACCGAGGCATACCCGAGCGCGTTCGCGCCGGGAACGCCGGGCGCGTAGATCAAAGCCGCGCCACTGACCATGCCGTTGTAAACGTTCAACTCCATCGCGGCGAGCTGCGCCGACAGCATGTAAGCCATGTTCACCGACGTCGCGTTAAGGATCCACGTGCGGAAGCTCTTGTAGTCGGACGGGTTGAAATCCTTCCCTTTGGCGTCCTTGAGGTTCAGCGCCGACAGCATCGCCAGATCATCGGCCCCGATCAACGCCTGACCGTTTTTGTTCGACCAGAAACCGCGGGTAAGACCGCCGCCCGACCCAAGGCACAGGCTGCCGAATGAGACTTCGAATTCGCCGCATTCGGTCACGTTAAGCACCAGGCTGGCAGGCGTGGTGGGCCTCGAAGTGCCTCCGGGCTGAGCACTCGAGATGGTGTAGGTCCCAACCGGCACGCCGGTGAAGCAGGCGCGCCCATCGGCACCTGTCGTCTGGGTCATGCTCACCGCGTTTCCGGCGGTGTCAGTCCCCGACAAAGTGATCGGCCAACCGGCCAGCGGCTGACCATCATCATCCAGGCCGTTGCCGTTGGCGTCGTAGAAGGACTTGGCACAAATGACGGCGGTGCATCCGAACAGACCCTGGTTCGGAATGTCGACCTCCTCACCCGGTTGCAGGAGCACCGCACCGGCGAGCGGCGCGCCGGAGTGCCCGAGGACGACCCGCACCAAATTCGGAACGCGTCTGGAATCGTTGCCATACCTGCCCACGAGATCAGGCGTGTGGTCGCCATTGAAGTCGGCAAGCGCGACAGGCGTTTGTACACCTGGTATGGGATCTTGGGAATCAAGGCCGAACAACTGTCCATAGACAACATTGCCGCTGTAAACAAAACCTCCGGCCCCGTCGCCATACCAAATGCGGCCCCGATTGGAGATCGCATCGAGCCGTCCATCAGAATTCAGGTCCGCTACAGTGATGTAATTCTCCTCTCTTTCTCCTACGGCATCTTTGCCCAGGTAGGTTGTGACCGCCAAGCTGAACCAGCCGGTGCCATCGCCTAGTGCCACGACCAGCGAGCACTGTGAATCTGCGACACTGGATCCTGCGGCGAAGTTCGACGCGATGGCATCGAGCTTGCCGTCGTTGTTGAAGTCACCGGCGGCCACGGTCCGCAGGGAAATTTCCGAGGTTCCCGGAACAGGGTTGTTGGCCGTACTGTCCGCGGTGCTGCTGGCCGGTGGGCCGAAGCTGCCATCGCCGTTGCCAAGCAGGCGCGAAATGCTGGTGCTTTTACGGTCTGTGGCGGTGCTGCCGACCAGTAGATCCAGTTTTCCGTCCGCGTTCAGGTCCCCAAACGCCACTGACCCGAGGTCCTGGCCGCCCAGGCTGGGTTCCGCCCACTGGGTGATGGCAGGCTTCAAGGTCCAAGTGCCGGTGGCCCTGTTGTAGAGCATCGGCAACAGGGAAACTGTCGTGTCATCCGTCCAGATCTCGGCCAGAGCATCCGGAACCCCGTCGCCATTCAGGTCGCCAACCATGACCTTCATTTTGAACAGCGCCCCGAAAGACGTTTCCACGGGAGGTGTGGCGGAGGAGCCGGGACCCGCAAAGCCCGAAAAGATGAGGCGGGTCTTGAAATTGCTACTGGGAGCCGTGACGTGTACGACCATCACGACATCGTCCTGGCCGTCGCCGTCGAAATCTGCCGCCTGCAGCGAACTGATGATCTCGTCGGCCGCGGCGCCAAACGCCGTTTCAGCGGTGGAAAAGGTCCCGTCGCCATAACCGCGTATCAGCGAAGCCTCCTGCGGTCCAAATCCGGACGGGGCGTTGAGGCAAAGGATGTCCTGCTTGCCGTCGCTATCATATTTGCCGGGGACATATTCCAGGATGTCCGTTCCACAAGTCCAAGACACAGCGTTCGGGAGAATGTAGGCCGACTCCGAAGGATGGGTGAAGGCAAAGCCGGGAGGTTGGTCGAAGACCACCTGGTAGAGTCTGTCCGCCGGCAGTCCCGTGAAGGTGTAACGGCCCGCGGCGTCGGTCACCGTCGTGAAATCAATGGTGCCGTCCACGTCCTGATCGAGTTTCACAGTCACGCCGCTCAAGGCGGGCTCCGTATAGCTGGCCGTGGCTGCATCGAAGTCCCGGTAGCCGTTTTGGTTGAGATCCTCGAAAAGAATTCCCGTGATGATCCCGGGGGCCGCCGTGCCAGCATAATCGATCAGGAGTTGCGTGCGGCCATCCTCGACATTCGCCGTAGCCGAGTTTCGAAAAACCACCCATTCGCTATAGAATGAGTCCGTCTTATCCTCGAATTCATTGCGGAGGCTGACCGCCCAATAGCTCCCCGATGCCATCGCGTTCGCCATGGATTGCATGGCGCCGTCGTTCAGCGGGATTTCGGTGTAGGTCTGGGCATCGGCGCCCGTGTACTCACGGATGCCGAATTCGGGACCCTCGCCAAGATCGGTAAACGGGGCGGTCGCGCCGGTCAAACTGGAGGCCGTGGCGTCCAGATTGGCAACCTCGTGCACGCTGATATGCTGGGGACCAAACGGGTAGAGCCCGGCGGCCGGTTGATAAACTCGCAGTGTGGCCGCGACCGGGTACAAGCCCGGCGGCGGTGCTGGAAGCACGAAGAGCATGAAGGAGCGCGCGCGCAACCCACTGTCCCCGTCGAGCAAACCGGTACGATAATCGTTCTGGGGCGGCGTAGTGAAGGAACTGCGATGTTTGTCGTTGCTATCCACAAGTCCTCGTCCCGCGGCATCCACCGTGACGCGCACCTGCGACGTCACTCTTCCGGTACCGGTCAGGGCGATGTTGAAGGGATTCTCATCGCTGTCATTGCTGGCAATGTGAAGCACGGCCTGGCGGGGACCCACAGCCGAGGGAGCGAATCGGATGCTGAAGGTCGTGAACGTGGAGCCCGCCAGGGGCGTGGTCATACCCGTGGTGTCCACCGTGAAGTCGCCAGCGTTCGCGCCATCCACGGTGATCGGGCCAAGCAGGAGGTCGGCGGCGCCTCGGTTAATGACGGTAAAGACCTTCGTCGAGTAACTGCTATTCGCGTTGACAAGGCCGAAATCGAGGATCGCGGCGCCGCTCGTGAGTTGGTTGCCAGAAGGTTGTTGCACGTCGATTTCCGGGGCATCTGGTGTGCTGGGTCCCCCCCAGGTGATCAGCAATTGGGTGTGACCGTCCTGTATGTTTTGATAGCCGCCGCCGCCGCCGAACACCACCCAGTCACCTACGTGGTTCTCCTCGCTGCCGCGCATGCTGGCAAACCACGATCCGCCGAGACTGGCGTTGAGTGCGGCCAGACCGTCGGCGTTCAACGGAATCGTCGTGAAGGTCCCGTTGTCCGCGAACGTGTAGGGACGATCCCCGAAGGAACCCCCTTGCCCTAGGTCATCAAACACATTCTGACCTGCGGGCGCATTCGCTGTGTTGTCCATGCGGTGGAGCGATACCGTCTGCGGACCACCCCGGACGCCTGCATACGCAGGCACCCATAGTCGCAGGCTTGCCGACACGGCCTGCATGCCCGACGGCGCGGCGGGAACGTCGAACTGGAGCCAACTGCGCCCCGAAATGACGACATTGCCACTGTAGGAAGACCCGACAGTGTACGGAGAGAGGTCACCCGTGTAAGATGAGGTATTGCCGTTGTTGGAAGTGACACTTCCTCGATGAACCGCGTCCAAGGTGACATCCTGGGCCTGGGCCGCGGAGCCAAGAAGGCCCACCGCTGCGGCCATGGTCACGAGGACCCTGGACATGAGGAAGGTAGCCGGGTGTTCCAGGCTGGTTTGAGCGTGACCTGGGGCCGCGCACGGTGGACTTGTTGATATCGTTTTCACTGTTCTGCTGTGTTTGTTCTGTGTTCTGTTTCCGTTTTCCGTGAGACCGCACCACCGCGTTTGACTCAAGGGCATACCGGCCCCAGATCCCCAAACGGGATCGAGTCGAGAGCTTCAGGCGTCTCAAAAGTTGGGCACTTTACCCTCACATTGAGCCCACCGTTACTCTCTGCGTCTCAAATCGTGTGCTCAGGGTCTCGCGGGCTTAGACCGATTGCCAAAAGAAATTTCCGAAAAGATTTTTAGTCACTAGGCAATTTTTTCCTTGTACGACAAGGCGATTTCTGGTTGAACATGGCTGTTGCGGCATCAAGAAATCCAACCCAATCCTGAGAACGTCCACGGCGAGGAACTCCGCGTGGCCATGGATGCCGCACCGAACAAACGCAGTTACATTCGATTAGCGACCATCCATTCCTTGTTGATGGGGATTCCGCGGGCGACGGTCTGCCGACAGTTCTTTCGCACGGATCGGGTCGTTCGATTATGGATCGAGCTGTTCAATCGCGGCGGAATTGATGCCCTGATTAGCAAACCACGGCCAGGACGGACTCGGACAGTGAAGTTAGAACGGGTGCGGGACTTGCTGGTTCCCGTGCTCGAAAATCCAGCCCAGGCGGGCCAAGTCCATTGGACTGGCGTCAAACTCCATGGCTATCTCCAAGAGCAATTAGCGATCGAATTGGGCTATCGCACCGTGGTGCGTTGGCTCCATGAATTGGACTACCATCTGCGAGTCCCTCGACCGTGGCCGGAACGCCAGAATGAGGACGAACGGCGGGTGTTTCTGGACCGGTTACACGCTTTGGCCATCGATCCGTTGGTCGATCTGTGGTTTGGAGATGAGAGTGGGGTGGAAGGCGATCCCCGGCCCCGGCGACGTTGGGTGCAACCGGGAAAGCCCCGCACGGTCCCTTATTTAGGCGATCATATTCGTCAGAATGTGATTGGGGTGGTCCGTCCCCAGGACGGCCGACTCTTCAGCCTGATTTTCGACGGAGTGGATACGGATGTGTTTCAATTCTTTCTGGATCAATGGGCCCAGGCCGAGCCGCCGGTTCCGGGGCGACGCCAGGTGGTGGTTTTAGATAACGCCTCCTGGCACAAGGCCAAACGGTTAAACTGGCATCACTTTGAACCGGTGGCTCTGCCGGCCTATTCGCCGGACTTCAATCCCATTGAACGGCTGTGGTTATACCACTTTCAGCACGTAATTGCACTATTCTTGGCCACGGTAGCGTTTGCTTGTTCGATCAGCCAGGGATGAGAAACCAGACTCCGCACCCGTTGGGCGGTTTCGTAAATCGGTCGTAACTCCTCACTGATCGCCGCTTCCAGCGCATCGAGCGTTTCCCACAACACGTTGCCGATCCGGTCCTTGATCACATCCCCGATGGCCTCGACCGGATTGAGTTCCGGGCTATAGGGGGGGAGTTCCACCAGATGCACCCGCTCTGGCACAGCGTGGAGGTCGGCTTTGAGATGAAATCCGGCCTGATCCCAAATGACCACATGTTCGGCCTCCGGATCCCGGGCGGCCAGTCGTTCCAAAAACAACCGGCTCATCGCCAGGCTGACTTCGGGCAGACACCAAAACTCGGCGGCGTTGTCCCCATCCACCTCCAGCGCTGAATAGAGATAACCCCACTCATATTTTGTCTGATAGGGGGCCGTGGGCCGCAGGCCGCGCAGCGTCCAGCATTTGCGAACCACCGGAATCAATCCGTAACGATGTTCATCGGCCACCCAGAGGCGCACCCGCTTTCCACCAGCCACGTTCAAGTTCCGCAACCGCTCGCAAAGCGTGCGTTGGAATTGGGCTGCTTGCGCCGCGTCTTGGTGCGCGTGGGTCTTGCGCGGCACCTTCAAGACCCCGCCCAATTTTCCCAGCCAGTAATAAACGCCCGTCAGTTTGAGCGGCACCGCATGGCGCTTCCACAGCCAGTGTTGAATCTCCTTAGCCCGCTTCCAACGACCTTGCGCCAATCCAGCTTGGAGTTCGATGAGGGCCGCACCTTGCACCCGCGCGCTGGCGCCCCCACCGTGCTGGCGCTGCAGCAATCGTTCCAAGCCGCCGGCTTTGAGCGCGTTCATCCAATCAAAGAATCGGCGGCGACTGATGCCGATCTGCTCGGCAATTTGGTTGGCGGTAAACTCTCCGCTGGCGGCCATCCGCGCGGCGAGTAGACGTTGTTGGCTTTTGGTGTCGGTGCAACTACGCCATTGGTCGGCGATCGCCTGCGCCAACTCAGGGCGTTTCAAGTGGTATCGCTTCGGCATGCATTCTCTTTACCGATTCAGTCAGAATAGTGCAATCTCAAACTATAAATGGTATTACGACTTAAAGCCGATTGGTTCTGGGACTTCATTGCTCGCACCCCGGAGGAACTGACGGAGCGGCTCTGCCAAGGGCTCCGCTCGTTTATGAACGAGCCCGAAAAAACGGCCTCAGTCTGTTCTTTTCGGAAATGACTTCTGGCAACCAGTCTAGACCCGTGCGGACAGGCTCTCGGCGTCGCGTCGCGGCCATTCCGCCAGCTTTGCCTGGAACCCCTGGACAAGGATGAGGCCTACAGGGAAGATGCCAGCGTGACGGCTGCTACCTCAGGTAGGGGCATCACAGGTAGCGGTCCTCGCGCTGCGAGGACCCAGGCCCCGATCATCCGCCCCTTGCGATCTCCCCTTGATCGGAACGAACATCCCTTGGAAGGCCACACCTGCCGTCGCAGCCCGACGGCAGCTACCTTATGAATCCTGGCCTGTCGCAGTGCGCCGGGGGCTACCATCAGGTGATGGTCCTCGGGGGTAGGGGTCCTCGCGCTGCGAGGACCCAAGACATCATGTCGTTTGTCTCCAAACACACCCGCCGCAGCGCGACGGGTGCTACCGGCTCTTGCTCGCCGCGTAAGTAGCCGGGGTCTGCCCATACTGCCCCCGGAACCGTTTGACAAAATGCGCGAGATTCTTGAACCCAACGGCAAAGGCAATCTCGCCCACATTGCCGGCCCGGCGGGACAACATCTGGGCGGCGCGCTCCAGGCGGAAGCGGATGATGAGTTCCGAGGGGCCCAGCTCAAAGACCTCCGCAACCCGCCGGTGAAGACTGGCCCGGCTCATCCCGAGCGAGTCGGCCAGGGCGTCCACGGAAAACCCTGCTTCCTGTGATTCTCGATCGAGGACGCTTCGCACCCGGCCCGCGAAGGCGTCATCGCCGGACGGAGTGGACAGCGGTGTGGGATCCAGAGATGGCGCGCCGGGCTGCCCTGCGTAGAGCGCCTTGAGCCGGGTGCGCGCGCGGAGCAGGTTGCGAATGCGCAGCAGGAGTTCGGCGGGATCGAACGGTTTGCAGATGTAATCGTCAGCCCCGCCCTCCAAACCTACGATTTTGCTCGGAGCGTCGGTCTTGGCCGTCAACAGAATCACCGGAATGAAATCCGTTTCGGGGTCGGATTTCACCGCGCCACAGAGCGCATAACCGTCCAGGCCCGGCATCATGATATCGGAAACGACCACGTCGGGCATCTCTTCCCGCACCATCTGAAGCCCGGCGTCGCCGCGGGATGCTTCCAGGACTTCGTAGGTCTTGGCCAGGTGCTTGCGCAAGCACGCGCGCATGTCGGCGTTGTCCTCCACCAGCAGGACTTCGGGCCGGATTGAGTCGTCGGGTTCAGCGGAGGCCAGGGATGGGTCAGGGTCAGGGTTCATGCGATAATTCTCCTTTGGGGCATGTAGTGCCGGGCGTGGGTTGGGTTTTCTCTCCGGGCGAGCAGGAAGGTGCGGGCGGGCAACGGGCCACAGCCGGCCCGATTGGCAACCGGACAGTGAAACGAGTGCCTCCTTCCGGTCGATTTTCCGCGCGGATCTCTCCCCCATGTAACTGCACGCACTCCTTCGCCACGGCGAGTCCGAGGCCGGTCCCGGGCAGCGATCCGTTCTCCTGTTCCCCCCGATAGAACCGCTCGAACACGCGCGGCAAATCCTGCGCGGGAATGCCGGGACCGGTGTCTTCCACTTCAATGAGCGCCCAGCCATCCGGAGCGACGGAAAGACGCAGAGTAACCGCGCCGCCGGGAGGCGTGAACTTGAAAGCGTTGCTAAGGAGGTTGCTGATGATCTGATCGAGTTTATCCTCGTCAAACATGCCGCGCACGGCGGCATCCGGGAAGTCACGGCGGAAACTGATTTTCTGGCGTTTGGCCAGCGACTCATAGCGGGCTGCGGCCCGCCGCAGAAATTCATCCAGGCGCATCTCCCGGGGCCGGAACTCGAGTTGTCCGGCATCGAGCCGAGCCAGCATAAGCAGTTGGTCCACGAGTTCCAGGAGGCGGTTCGCGTTGCGCATGGCCATTTCGAGTTCCGCCCGGCCATCTTCTGTAATCGGCCCGTGCATGCCGGACTGAAGGTCTCGCAGCGGAGTCAGGGTCAGCATGAGCGGGGTGCGAAACTCGTGCGAGATGTTGGCGAAGAATTTCGACTTGGCCGCGTCCAGTTCTTTGAGTTTGAGCGCCTGCTTTTCGAGCGTTTCGAAGGCAGTTCGCAACTCTTGGGTCCGCTCAGTCACCTGGCCCTCGAGCAGTGCTTGGCGTCGGTGAAGGGTGTGGGTGCGCCAGCGGTGAGCTCCGGCCAGCGAGGCCAGGATCCCGAACGCCATCAGCCCCCGAAACCACGCGGTGGCATGGAAGGGAGGCTGAACCACGAACGAAAAGGTCACCTCCCCCGCACTCCCAACGCCGTGGCTGCTGATGGCCTTGACCCGGAAGGTATAGCGGCCCGGATCGAGGTTGGTGTAGCGGGCTTGTCGCTGGGCGGTCGGGCTGTGCCAGTCCTGGTCGTAAGGTTCGAGTTTGAATTGGCAGCGATTCCGTAGCGGCGCGCTGAAATGCAGGGCCACGAAGTCAAAGGCGATATCCCGAAGCCGGAAGGGAACCTCGACTTCTTGTTGCGCCGTTCCCCGCCGGTAAATGACCGTGGCAGCCGCGTCGGGATTCCTGGCGCCCCGTTCGGAGGCCCGCACTTCGCTGAGGCAGACCCTAGGAGGATTCTGGTTGTCTTTGATCTCGTCCGGGAAGAACGAGTTGAGCCCCTTGACGCCGCCGAAGAACATCTCCCCACGCGTGCTCTTGAAAAAGGCGCGGCCGTTGAATTCTGTGGATTGCAGGCCGTCCTGGCTGTCGTAGTTCCGGAAGGTGTCCCGCTCAGGATCGTAACACGCCAACCCCCGGTTCGAGCTGAGCCAAAGACGGCCGCGTCGGTCGGCAAGGACCCCGTAAACGGTATCGTTCGGAAGGTCTGAGTTCTGTGTGGTGTAAAAGCGGCACTTTTCCGTACGTACGTCCAACCGGCACAAGCCATCTTGCTGTGTACCGAGCCAGAGCACGTCTGGCGCCTTTGGGCTTCCACAGATCGAGAGTATGCCAACGTCCTTCAAAGCACCGGAATCAAAGGCAATCCGCTGGAGACTCCGCTCCGAGGCGGAAGGCGATTCGATCTTTGCCAAACCTGCACCGGTGCCAATCCACAGCCGCTGTCGGCTGTCCGTATACAGGGCCAGCACTGTCCCGCTGGGTAGACGCGTCGGGTCAGCGTAGTTGTCAGGGTAGTGTCGGAAGCTGCGGGTTTGATGATCGAACTCGTCGAGACCTTTGCCCAGGGTACCGAACCAAAGCCGTTCATCCGCGTCTTTGTGAATGGTCAGGACGTAATCATCAGCGATGCTCCCCGGTTGAGTTTCATCATGCCGGTAGTAGCGCACCTGCCCAGACAATTCCTCGAGCACTGCCACGCCGCCGGCGGTGCCGATCCACAGGTTGCCTTCATGATCCTCACAGATCGCCTGCACATTCGGATTCGGGAGCTTGAGCGAGCCGTCCGCGGACGGGCTGGAGTAGGTGGGTTCCCCTCTCGATCGGTCAATCCGGTCGAGTCCGAGAGGTGTTCCGATCCACAGGTTGCCATCGCCTGATTCACAAATGGCCCGCACAAAACTGATGTTAAGGCCGGGCGATCCGGCAAACCCCTTGCCGTACAGTGAGAAGCCGCCGACACCCACATCGGCATGGCGCAGCCCCCCGCCATTGCTGCCCAACCAAAGCACTGCCGAACGATCGATCGCCAGCCGTTCCAGGCGGGCATCATCGCCGGGAAGCAGAGCGGCTCGCTTGGCGTCGAACCGCCGCGCCGCGAGCGTGTCGGGATCCACCCGGTACAACCGATCTGGCTCTGTGCTGAGCTCGGAACTGGCCGATCGCGTCAGGAACCAAATGTTCCCCGCCGGGTCGACGCCCATGCTTCGAACCTTCCCGTCAGCCAAGGCGTTCGAATGCGCAGGGTCAGCGTCGACCTGGCTTACGGCACCGTTCTGGGGATCAAACCGCAACGCACCACCGCCGTCCCGCCCGAACCACAGACGATGCGCATTATCCTCCAGGATCCCGACGACCCTTCCTCCCTTCAAATCCAGACTTAAAGGATTGCGCGGAATGGGAAGGGGACCGTCACCGAGATCGCTCGCATTGTCGAAAACGAATACCGGCAACCGATCCGCTCGCGGGGAGCCCGCTCCTCCACTTTGCATCGCCACCCAAAGCCGATCTGCGTGGTCGATATGCAATGCTGCCACCCAGTAGTTGGAGGCGCCTGCGATAATGTGCGCAGTTCCCTCGCCAGAACGCGGGTCCAGTCGACAGAGAAGAGGAGTCGAAAACGATGCAAACCAAGTCCTCCCAGCTTGGTCCGAAGCGATCCCTTCTACCGCCAGAGGCTCAGCACTCCCGGGCTTATGAAAAAGCGCGCCATACCTGCGGAAGGACTTGGTGGCCGGGTCAAAACAGTCGAGTCCTCGCTGGGTTCCTACCCATAACCTGCCATCCCGGCCGGCGTGTAGGGCCAGGACAACGGAGTCGCTCAGGCTGGTGTCCTTATCACGTATTGGCACATAGCGTTCGAATTCGTAGCCGTCCCAACGGTTCAAGCCCCCTGCCGTGCCAAACCACATGAACCCCTCCCGGTCCTGGGTGATGGCAGTAACGAAGTTCTGCGACAGCCCATCGTCCACTCCGAGGGTGCGATACCACAGCGTATCCGCGCCGTAGGCGGAGCCCCCCAGCAGGCCCGCCGCCAGCACGACTGCAAGCCGCGTCATCCTGCCATTGCGCTGATTCACCACTTCCATATTGTCCAGTCGGCTGGAAAAGCGCCTTTCTTTAGGACCTGCCTCAGAGTGTGTTCGGCAGAGTTTGGAGACCAGGAATTCCACTGCCCATATGCCCATCTTCATGGTTTGTTCAGCCACGCTTTGCCGTAATCGCCGTCCCACGTGGCCTTTTCTCACCGACCAACGACTGTAGCGGCCGCCTCAAACGCCGTCCAGATTCATCGCGGACAAGCACAATCGTCCTTTAGCATTCAGACATCCCGCTCCTCCAGGTCGCTGGTCAGTGTCAGCATGTCCGACTTGCCTCCGGCCAGGTTCAGCACCGTCTCGTCCGCCGCGTGACGCGCTTGATCGTAATTGGCGAAAACCCGGCGGCTGCGCCTGCCCGGCGCGTCGTAGTGGACGACCTTAAAAGAGGATAGCCCCTGGTCGGCTTAAGCAGGCGAAGGTGATTGAATCAGCAGGCAAAGCACCGGAACAGTACCCGAATTCCGAGTGGTGAAGGAAATGTTTCTTTACCGTTGCGGTGGGCTGTCGCAAAACCGGTGAAATCAGACCTTGCAGTTCCACTGATTAGAAGGTCAAGCAAGAAGGAAAACCTTACAATCTCCAAGATGTTCCTAATCAGCCAGTTCTAATAGGTCGCGCTTCACCCGAACAGGGTGAGGTCCGAGTTGGATGGTCACCGTCTTCAAATCATTGATAATCAGGAAGATTGGAGCGAGCGAAGGGATTCGAACCCTCGACAATCACCTTGGCAAGGTGACACTCTACCGGGCTGAGTTACGCTCGCCCCCAGTAGCGGAGGCCTAGATTTACGGCTTTCGCCGCCGAATGCAAGTCCGGATTTTGCAATTTTTAAACAGACCTTTGCTCCGGCAAACGGTTTAAAATGGGGCACGATCGATGGATCAAACAGTGCCCTCCTGGTCTGATCTCCGGCCCTGCATCATTGTCGTGTTAGCTCTTCTTCGAAGAGTTGTTTTCGTAAACGACCCGGATGGCTTTGCCTTCCTGGCGTTTGATGGCACCCGGTGGAAAGACGTCGCCCTTGGGGCTAAATCCGAGTCGTTCCTTGAGATGCTTTTCGACCATGAATCCGGTCACACCCGGCTCGGCCTCGACATTGACCCGCAGATCGCGCACGCCGTCGTTTTCCTCGACGATGATCTGGTAGTGGGAGAGGACGCCCGGGATTTCCATGAGGGCTTGTTCGACCTGGCGCGGGAAGAAGTTCACGCCTTTGATGATGAGCATGTCGTCGACCCGGCCGGTGACGCGATCGATGCGCAGGCTGGTGCGGCCGCACTCGCATTTTTTGCGGCTGATAACGCGGGTGAGATCGCCGGACCGGAATCGCATGATAGGGATGGCCTCGCGGTGGAGGGACGTGAACACGATTTCACCTTGTTGTCCGTCCTCGACCGGTTTGCCGGCGCGATCGACGATCTCGGCGATGTATTGGTCTTCCCAGACATGAATTCCGCAATGGTAAGGACAATCCATGCCGGTGGTGCCCACACCGCCGGTCTCGGTCATGCCGTAGATATCAAAAGCCTCGATGCCGAGGCCATTTTGGATCTTTTCCCGAAGACTGTCGGAAAAGGTTTCGGCACCAAACATCCCGACTTTCAGGGAGGGGATCTGATTTTTCTGTTCGGCCAGGACCTCCATGATGCGGATGGCGTATGAAACGACCCCCATCAATCCTTTGACCTTGAAATCGTTCATTAACTTGATCTGGCGGGGAGTATTGCCGGAACCCGTGGGGATGATGAACTGTTCGGCCTTGCGGGCGCCATGGTAAAAACCGAATCCGCCGTTGAACAGGCCGAAGGAGGGTGTGATCTGGATACAGTCACCGGAAACGAGGCCGGCCATGCGATAGCAGCGTGCCATGCATTCGGCCCATTGATCGAGGTCGTTCTGGGTGTAGGCCATTACGACGGGCGAGCCGGTGGATCCGGAGCTCATGTGCATTTCCCGCAGTTGGTTTTGGGGGACGCAGAGCATGCTGAGGGGATAGGCTTGCCGAAAGTCCTCCTTCTCGATGAAAGGCAAGCGCCTCAGGTCTTCAAGCATCTCGATATCCCCGGGCTTCACTCCGGCTTTTTGCAGGCGAGAACGATAAAACTCGCTATTCTCCCACACGTGGTTGACGACCGCTTTCAGGCGGCTGAGTTGGTGTTGAGATCGCTCGTCCCTGGACAGGGTTTCGGCTTTGGCATTCCAATAACTACCGTTCATGAGTTGGCTTATTCCACGAGTTTCCATTGGCCATCCTGGACTTTGACAATCACCAGGGAATCCACTTTGACCCCGCAATGATCTTCGGCGCTGAGATTGTAGATGCCGCTAACGCCGACATAGTCTCGGGTGGTCTCAATCGCCTGACGGAGGGCTTCCGGTTCGGTGCCGGCCTTTTCCATGGCTTTGAAAACGATCTGCACGGCATCCCAGGCGTAACCGGAATGAGCGCTCAGCGAGCCAATCCCACGGGCCTGGTATTCTTTGACGAAATCGTTGATGACAGACTGCTGGCGGTCACTGGCGGGCAGTTGACTGGCGACCATGACCTTGGTGGAAGGCATGGCCGTGCCATTGGCGGCGTTCCCGGCCAGCTTCACATAGCTGGCATCGGGTTGTCCGTGACATTGAAACAGGGGGATTTTCAGGCCGGTTTGTTGGGCATTCTTTGCCACGATGGCTCCCGCGGGACCGATGGTCCAGACGACAATGGCCTTGGGCTTGGCAGCGGCCACTTTGGTGAGTTGGACCGTCATGTCGGCGTCGGTGGGATCAAACGATTCCTGGCTGACAATCCTGATACCGCGGCCGGGCGCCTGGGATTTGAGGTCCGCTTCACCTTCCTGGCCGAATTTGTCTGAGGCACACAGCAGGCTGATCTGGTCCAGGCCTTGGGCTTTCAAGTAAGCATAGAGACGCTCGACGGCGGTGCTGGTGCGCTGGGGCGTCTTGAAGAGCCATTTACGGGTGGGATTGACAGGGGCATCGCCGCCGACACAGGCCACCATGGGAATGCCCGCTTCATCAAGGGCGGCGAGGCAAGCCATGGCTGCACCCGTCGTTGTCGGGCCGATGACAGCCACCACCTTGTCCTTGCTGACCAGGCGTTTCAACGCAACCACGGCCTGGGAAGGCTCGCTCTGAGTGTCGGCCACGACCAACTCGATGGGCCTGCCTTTCAGCCCGCCGTTCTTGTTGATTCGATCCGTAATCATCTGGGCGACATCCCGGGTGGGTGTGCCAATGTGCTGGGCCTTTCCGGAGAGGTCGAACAGCCCTCCAATACGAATCGGCTCGGCGGCATTCAGAGTGAGTAAGCCAGCCGCCAGGACGACTGTGGCCATCCCTTGCAGGCGGTTCTTGAAAATGTGATGTTTCATAGTTCAGAATGGGTTGCTCAGGGGCTTGTCCAGTTAAAACAAAGCGGCCGGCCACGCGGTTCACTGGCCCAGGTATGCCTTCTGAATTTCACTGGATCCCGCCAGAACGGCAGAAGGCCCCTCCAGCACTATTTTTCCGGTCTTCATGACATACGCGCGATCGGCAGTCTTAAGGGCTTGACGCACATTTTGTTCGGCGAGGATAACGGCAATTCGCGCCGCTTTCAATTGTTGAATTTGACGGAACAGCTCCTTCACTAAAGCTGGCGCAAGGCCAGTGGAGGGTTCGTCCAACAACAACACCAATGGTTCGCCAACCAACGCCCTGGCTAACGCCAGCGCCTGTTGTTGTCCGCCGCTCAGGTTTGATGCCCGTTCATTCATACGCTCGTTGAGGACAGGAAACAACCGGCACACTCGTTGAACGCGCTCGTTTAGGTGCCGTTGTCGGGCATGGCGCGCATAGCCGCCCATCAGCAGGTTTTCGCGGATCGTCATGCCGGAAAACAATCCCCGTCCCTCCGGGACCAGTGTCAATCCCTGAGCGGCCCGGTCCTCAGCCCGGCATTTCGACAGATCCTTTCCCTGAAACAGAATCCGGCCGGTATTGACGGGCAGAAGACCCGCGATGGCTTTCAATAATGTGCTTTTGCCAGCTCCATTCGCGCCAATCAAGGCGACAATTTCACCAGGCGAAACATGGATTGATACTCCGTCAAGCACCTGCAAGCCGCCGTATCCGGATCGAAGGTTGATCACTCGCAGCAGATTGTCGTCTGTCATAGGTCCAGGAACAAACCAACCGGCCTTTCACGAATCCAGCTGGAGAAAACCGTTATCGTCGCACACTGTTAGCCACCCAATCGAGGTACCTCGGTGTTCCGGAAGACAGGCGGATTGCCACGATTTCCGGAGTGTCGTAAGGATGAACCGCGAGAATCAGTTTCTCCAGTGCCGCCATGCGGGCCTTTGTGGTCTTAAACAGAATCAGCACTTCCTTCGAACGTTCGATCGATCCTTGCCACCAGTAGTTGGATTCGAGAGTGGAAACGAGATTGGCGCATGCCACCAAACGCGATTTCAAAGCCTCGTTGACGAGCCGGCGGGCCGTTTTCATATTCGGCGCGGTAACCAGAACCAATAGCACGGAGGTGGTGGTTTTCATGATTCCTGAAGAAACAC
Organism: Verrucomicrobiota bacterium; assembly: GCA_022709905.1. Taxonomy (GTDB): domain Bacteria; phylum Verrucomicrobiota; class Verrucomicrobiia; order Limisphaerales; family UBA1319; genus JAKLHY01. The sequence goes on from JAKLHY010000034.1 coordinate 38,305, forward strand.
AGTATGTCGTCCAAAAGCACCATTCCCAATAAAAAACCCGCTCTTGATCTCAAGAGCGGGTTTCACTCAAATCAAACCAATACTGCTAAACTACTAGGGCGCAGAATAGGGAGGGACCACCGGCCGGTTGGGATCATAGCCCGGAACCGCGTCTTCAGTCTCAGAGGGGGGCAATGTCGGGGTCGGCCGCGAAATCAAACCCGGAGTCACCGAGATGGTGCCCGCCGCCGCCACTGAGCCGGCTCCATCAGGAGTGACAGTGCGATAGGGAGCCAACTTCGGGGCCAAGCTGGGCTGGGCGGCCAAAACGGCTTGGAAGACGCTTTCGGACATGCCCGGGGCTGCTTTGACGGCCGCGACGGTGACTGTCTCGGAGTAATCTTTTGCTGCCAGAACACCCGCTGCGGCAACCGCAGGCGCTGTTTCAGGAGCAACCGCCACAATCGCTGCCACAGCGGATGGCGTGACCGCTGGTTTCTTGCTGGCAATAATGCGGATGACCTCGACCGCAACCGCCTCTTTATCCTTGGAGGATGTGTTTGATACAATATCCGCAGCCTTTGCTGCCATTTCCGTGGCCGCCACTTTCTTGAAACTCTTCTTCAGGGTGGTCACTTGGGCATCAGGGAGGGCATTGGCACTGGCAACGGCCAGCGCTAACATCGCCGCCACCGCAACCACGATCCTTTTCATATTGTTAGTTTTCATAGCGTGTATATTTCAAATCCAAAGAGTTCCCGATATGTTCAACACGTTGAAATTACCCATAGACAGCAGCTCAAGTCAAACACAATTTTCGATAAATTATTCGCAATAACCGCCCTGTCCTGAGTCCTAACAATCTGTCAGATAGTGGTATCGCAAACAGAATCACAATAAAAGACTGTCTTGTGAGGTTGGACCGGAATCCGTTGCGGGCCTCTTCTGAGCTTTGGCATTAATTTCAGCGATGGATAAATCGGGTAGGTCGTCTGCAACGGAAACAGATTGGCTGGTTTGAGGAGATGATTCGGCTTGGGTGGCGGCTTCCTGAGTGGCAGGTTTGGCGGAAGCGGTTTTTCCGGGAGATGCAGTCAAGCTGACCAAGGACCTTCGAACGAGCTGTCCCTGATAAGTATAGCCCGTAGCTAGGATCCGGGCGATGGGCCCACCCTTCTCTCCGCCTGATTCGGCATCGGCGAGATGATGCAGGTTCGGATCGAATGGTTGGTTTTCCTCGGGGGCGAATGGGACCAAGCCGATTCTCCGGGCCAAATCCCGGCAGGCACGCTGAAAGAGGCTGATTTGATGGGCGAGTTCAGGCTGACCCGATCGTGCTGCGGCTTGTTGCAGGGCAAAAACGTGATCCAGAATGCCCGTGGTCACCTGCAGCCATTCGGTTTCCGAGCGTTTCATTTTGTCGACTTCCAGGCGGAGAGTCGATTTCTCGGAATCGCTAGCCTTTTCGAGAAACTCCTTAAATGCCGCGGCCTCCGCGATGATTCTATCCGAGAGCGATCCCGAGGCGCTGACGCTCTTGGCGCATTCTTCAAGGATGGTATGGAGTTGGGCGGTGGCGGTGTTGATTTGGACGCCAATGAGCTCCAGGTTTTGGATTTGATCGACCGCGGATTGGATTTGGCTGGTGTGAGCGAGCCGTTCGGCGGCGCGATATTCGAGGTAAAAAGGAGCAACCGCCAATAATGCGCCCACCGCAACACAAAGGAAGCAAACCCAAGCCATCCCCAAGCCGATAGGTTGCGCCGTTTGGGTGGTTATCAGAGCTGCGGCCGCCAACAGGATGACATCGCTCACCAGAAAAGGCCACTTGTTGATTCGGGGCAATGCAGGCTCGTTCATAGCTAAACCGAATTAAGCAGTATCCGCGTCGGGAGGCGATAAAAAAAGAACCCGCATTTTCTTTATTGTCAGAAGCTCTTGAACCAGTTATGTATAGACTAATGCCCACGGTGGCCGAACAACTTCGTCGCGCTCGAGAGGTCCAAAACCTCACTATATACCAGCTGGCTGAGATGACCAAAATAAAGACCGATCACCTCAGAGCTTTGGAGTCTGGAAATTACGATATCTTTACGGCGCCAGTTTACATCCGCGGCTTTGTTCGGATTACCGCCTCCATGCTTAAACTGAATGTGGCGAAAATCATGGGCGAACTGGATGAGGAACTGGCCCAGACGGAGAAATTCTCCGCGCCACCAAGTCTGACCGGCCATTCAGGCGGGCTGATTGACATTTTCATGTACCAGCTTTCCAAGGTGAAGTGGAAGGTGGTCTTGCCATTGGGGGGAGCGCTATTAGTCTTCTCCATAGTTTGGTGGGGGATAAGGGCCTGGAAAGAAAACCAAGCCAAGGATCCGCTGGCCAATCTAAGTCCCGGTGTGTACCAAAATCCGGCGGATTCAGGCGTCAAGGACACACTGCCACTCGCTCCCGCAACACCCGACGGGAGGCGATAGAACTCCTGGGATTAGCCGCGCTAATCCGTTGCGCCGCAATGGAGAAGATCTGAACAGCAAGAATAAGCTAAAGAACCATCCGAGAACGCCGATGATGTTCTCGAAAGACTTGATATCGTTGCCGTGCTGAATTAAGAATAGACTGAAATATGCCTTCGTTTACCTATGTCGCTCGCGAAGCCAGCTCCGGGCGCGAATTTCGCAGCTCGTTGGAAGCGTCATCGGAACAAGCGGCCATTGCCACGTTGCTGAATCGCAACATGCTGGTTGTTTCGATTCAAGAGAAGGTCGGTAAACAAGGAAAAACCAGTGGCGGCAAGGTGGCCTTGGCTGATCTGGTGATATTCACCCGTCAGCTGGCCACGATGATTGACGCCGGTCTGGCCATGGTGCAATCCCTGCAAGCCTTGGCCGAACAGGCTAGCAACAAGATCATGCGAGATGTCATCAAAGACGTCTGCGCGCGGGTGGAGGCGGGAGACAGCTTCTCCGCGGCACTGCAAAAACATCCGAAGGCCTTCAACAGGCTTTACGTGCGGATGGTGGATGCCGGCGAGAAGAGCGGTTTGCTGGCCGACATTCTCGCGCGTCTGGCGACCTACCTGGAGAACACCGCCCGGCTGCGCAAGAAGGTCAAGTCCGCGATGATGTATCCCACAGCGGTCACCATCATTGCCATTGGCATTACCATATTCCTCCTGATCAAAGTCGTGCCGGTGTTTGGCGAGATTTACTCCGGATTCGGCGCCAAGCTGCCGGGCCCCACCCAATTTCTGATCAGCGTCAGCAATACCCTTAAGGCTTACTTCCTCTATGCGCTGCCCATTTTGATCGGTGTAGTGTATGGCTGGCTGACGTTCATCAAGACCAAGCAGGGACGCGAGTTCTGGGATCGCACTCGGATCCAGCTGCCGATTTTCGGAGTGATCGCCCATAAGATCTGTCTGGCGCGTTTTACGCGAACCCTGGCCTCGTTGGTCCGCAGCGGTGTACCGATCCTTGAAGTCATGGGAATTGTGGCCTCCACCTGCGGCAACGCGGTCATGGAGAAGGCCATCAAGACGGCCTCCACGGATATTGAACGCGGCGAAGGCATATCGAACGCCCTGGCCAAGCATCCGATCTTCCCGCCCATGGTGATCCGGATGCTGACGGCCGGTGAACAAACTGGCAAAATCGATTCCATGCTCGAGCGCGTCGCCAACTTCCTCGATGAGGAGATCGAAACCACCCTCTCCGGGTTGACTTCGTTAATCGAGCCGTTGTTAATCGTCTTTCTGGGGGTCGTGGTGGGCGGTATTGTCATTTGCATGTTCCTGCCGATTTTCAAGATGAGCGAAATCATCAATCGATGATCGCGCATGCTCAGACCGGTGTTGTGACTTGAAAATTGCGATCCACTTGCGATTTTCGACTTACGACCCCAGGACGGATTCCCGCTTGCACGGCATGGCCAGAATGCTCTAGCCTGCTTTCATGGCGAAGGTTTTATTGGTTGATGACGAGCCGACCATTGTGCAGATGGTAGCTGAGTTGCTGCGCACAGCCGGGCACGAGGTTCATCCGTTCACCAACGGTCAGGAAGCCATGGCCGCCATGGAAACGATCGGTCCGGAGCTGGTGATCACCGATCTATACCTGGAGAAGGGCCGTGCCCATGGCTTGGACATCCTCCAAAGAGCCCGCGCCCTGAATCCTCCCGCTCTTGTCATCGTCGTCACCGCTTTCGGCTCGATAGAGACAGCCGTCTCAGCCATGAAGAAAGGGGCTTATGATTACCTGGAAAAACCCATCCGGCTTGAAGTGCTGCGGCTGAGCGTGCAACGGGCCATCTCCTACAACGAGGCCGTATCGGAGAATCTCTACCTGCGTAAAGAGTTGCGTAAGAAATATCAGTTTAACCAGATTGTCGGCAGTTCACCCGCTATGCAGATGGTCTTTCGCATGGTTGAACGCGTTGCCGATACCGATGCGAACATCCTGATCCTCGGAGAGAGCGGCACGGGCAAGGAGCTGGTGGCTCGGGCCCTTCATTTCAACAGCCGGCGCCAAAACGCCCCATTCATCCCCGTCAATTGCAGCGCCCTGCCCGAAAACTTGCTGGAATCCGAGCTATTCGGCCATCGCAAAGGGGCGTTCACTGGGGCAGTCTCCGACAAAAAAGGCCTATTTCACGAGGCCGATGGCGGCACCATTTTCCTGGATGAAATTGCCGCCATGCCGCCCCTGCTCCAAAGCCGGTTGCTCCGGGTTCTTCAGGAAAAAGAAGTGCGACGCGTGGGCGACAACCTGCCGGAACATGTCGATGTCCGCATCCTGGCCGCCACCAACGAGTCGTTGGACCAGAAGATGAAGTTGGGCGCGTTTCGCGAGGACCTGTTCTACCGCCTGAATGTGATATCGATCCCGCTGCCTCCGCTTCGCGAACGCGAGGGGGACATTCCTCTCCTGGTTTCCCATTTTCTGCGGGACAAACTGCATGCCCGCACCCTGCAGCCATTCGGGATAACCCGGCAAGCCATGGCTGTCCTGGAGGCCCATCATTGGCCTGGAAACGTGCGCGAACTGGAGAACGCCATCCAGCGGGCATGCGCCTTGAGTGAAACCCCACTCCTGCACTTGAATGATTTTCCACCTCACCTCCACGGCTATGCCGGGCAGGTCACCTCAAACGTTGAAACCGATCCGCGCATCAGCACCAGCCAGGAACATCATGCGCCAGACAGCGGATCCCAGATCTCTGCCAACCCCGGCCCCGCCGCCAGTCCCAGCCCGTCCCTAAGTCCGGCCAGCGCCATCAATCTGAGGAGCTTCCTCCGGGAGCAGGAAATGGGATTCATCCGGCAAATTCTGAACCGCGCGGAGGGCGACAAGGAGAAAGCAGCCGAAATCCTCGGCGTTAGCTTGGCCACCTTATACCGAAAACTGGCGGAAAACGAAGAAGCCTGACGAAGCCGCCCCCCACAGGGAGCGGCCCTGCTGGAACGTAATCGGGAAGATAACACCGTGGGTCAAATGAGCGACGGCCTGCGCCGTTGCCGACTCATAGGCCTGATAGACTTCAGGCCGGTCGCAGGGCGTTGACACAGCGGCCGCAAAGCAGCGGATAATCGGAGTCTGTCCCCACATCGGTCTCCCAGTGCCAGCAACGATCGCACTTGGTCCCTCCGGCTTTGCTGACCTCGATTCGAATCGTGCCCGCTTCATCCGTCTGAATTTCCAGGCGAGACACGTTGAGCAATTCCTGAAGCGACGCCAACTCACCCGCATTCGAAGGCATCTGGTCGGCCGGTCCGCGCAAGAGGACGGCTGCTTCGAGCGATTTGCCGAGTAACTTGGCCTGACGCGACTCTTCCAGCCGGGGCAGAACCCGCTCCCGCAAGCTCATGAGTTTTTCCCAGGCGGCGCGTTCCTGATCCGTTCTGCGGAACGAACACCCGAGCCAATCCGTGGCATGCACAGATTCCCCGGACGGCGCCCCCGGGATGAATTCCCAGGCCTCATCGGCCGTGAATGCCAGAATCGGCGACAGCATCTGGCACAGGCCGCTCGCCAGGATATGAAGCGCGGTCTGCGTCGACCGCCGTCGACGGGAGTTGGCTCGATCGGTGTAAAGTCGGTCCTTAACCACATCGTGATAAACGGCCGATAGCTCGACAGCAACAAACTGGCTGATTTTCTGATACACCCCGTGGAATTCGTAGGCGTCATAGTCCTTGGCCACGCGATCCCGGAGTTCGGTGAATGCCTCGAGAATCCACCGGTCCAAAGGTGTCGATTCCTCCGATCCGACCGCGTCGTGGGCAGGATCGAAATCGTAGAGGTTGGACAATTGGTAGCGCAACGCGTTGCGGATTCCCCGGTAGGTTTCTCCCACCTTGTTGATCCGTTCCTCGCTGACCACGATGTCGTTGCGAAAATCCTGCGAGGCAACCCAAAGCCGCACGACATCGGCGCCGTATTTCTTGATGTAGGCCTCGGAGGTCTGCGGTTTCTCGTAACCGCCCTGGCCTTGTTTGCTTTTGGAGATCTTTTCCCGGTCGGCGTCCACCATGAAACCATGGGTCAGCACGGTCTGATAGGGGGCGGTGCCATTGCCCGCCAAGGCCAGCAACAGCGAGGACTGGAACCAGCCTCGATGTTGATCGCTGCCCTCCAAATACATGTCGGCCTGACCTGGAGCGGCTCCGGAACCGGAAGCCCGGCCCAGTTCGGGCCGGCGCATGATCACCGTTCGGGCTGAGCTGCCGGAGTCAATCCACACATCCAGAGTGTCTTGCGATTTCGCAACCGCTTCGGGACCCTGCCAATCGGACGGTCTCACCGTGGCCCAGAGCTCTGCGGTGTTCTTCTCAAACCACACATTGGATCCCTGCTTTTCAATCAAATCCGCCGCGGCCCGCACGATCCGTGCGTCCAGGATCGGTTGTCCCTGGCCATCGTAAAAGGCTGGGATGGGCACCCCCCAGGTGCGTTGACGGGAGATGCACCAATCGGGCCGGGACTTGACGGCCGCTTCAATACGGTTTCTGCCCCATTCCGGAATCCACTGCACCCGATCAATGGCCGTCAAGGCCTGATCCCGAAAGGACGCCCCGGTCCCCGGCGCGGGTGTATGATCAATCCGAATGAACCATTGGTCCATGGCCCGGAAGATGATCGGCGTTTTGCTACGCCAGCAATGCGGGTAACTGTGAGTATAATCCTCCTGGTGCACCAGCATGCCGGACTCCCGCAGGACCTTTAAAACCCCTTCGTTGGCCTCGGACTTGCCGTGACGCTCCAAAATGGACAGCCCTACCAGGTCGCGCGAGATCTGCTGCTCCACCGGCAGATCCGAGGTTTGGCATAAGCAACCGTTGTCGTCCACCGGCGAGTAGATCGGCAACCCCTGCTGCAAGCCCAGTTGGTAGTCTTCCAGACCATGGCCCGGCGCGATATGCACAAAACCAGTGCCGGTGGTGTTGTCGACAAAGGCGTCCCCGGCATACAGCTTTGCCGTTCGCTGAATGAATGGATGCTGGCATGTGATCTGCGACAAATGACCGCCATCAAGGCTTCGCACGATCTGGTAACCTTCCCAACCGCACTTTTCCGCCACCTGGTTCAGCAAGGCAACCGACACAATGTAACTGTCCTCGCCGACACTCACCAGCGTGTAGCTGAAGGAGGAATTGTACGCAATGGCCAGGTTCGCGGGCAGGGTCCACGGCGTGGTGGTCCAGATTAACACATAGGTGCCCGGACGGCCGACCACGGGGAATTTGACGTAGACACTCTGGCTGACATGGTCGGTGTATTCGACCTCCGCCTCGGCAAGGGCGGTGCGGCACGGAATGCTCCAATACACAGGCTTTTTACCCCGATACACAAAGCCCTTCTCCACCAGGTCGGCAAATAACCGCAGTTCGTCGGCCTCATATTGGGGCGTGAAAGTCAGGTAGGGATTGTCCCAATCTCCCAGAACTCCCAACCGCTGAAACTGGCGCCGCTGGATGTCAATAAACCTCTGGGCATAGGCCTCGCACGCCTTGCGGATGGTTGCCGGATCGGTGGTTTGATCCACCCCCTGCTTGCGCAATTCCTGGATCACTTTGAACTCGATCGGCAAGCCGTGGCAATCCCATCCCGGGACATAGGGAGCGCTGCGACCGCGCAGGCTGTGGTACTTGACCACGATATCCTTCAGAATCTTATTCAGCGCTGTCCCGATGTGAACATCTCCGTTCGCAAAGGGCGGGCCGTCGTGTAAAATGAACTTCTGCGCGCCCGATCGGCGCTGTTGGATGTGTTGATAAAGGCCCGTCTTCAGCCAGCGCTCGATGCGTTGCGGTTCGCGGGCCACCAGATCCGCTTTCATGGGAAAGTCGGTCTTGGGCAGATTCAGCGTATGCTTGTTATCCATGAATCCTAATTTCTAAAAGGACGCACGCTAACAGCCGGCGTCCTGGGTGTCAACGCGCGGAAAAAACAACGCGCACACCTGACTTGACCCCCAGCCGCGCCTTCCCTAGAGTGAAACGCTTGAATGAGCATGAGATTCTTCCAGTCGGCATTGCTGGCCTTCGCCTTCGGAGCCGTCTCGGCGGCTGCCCAAACTCAACTGGCGAATGGGATCGCGGTCATCGTCAATGAGACGGTGATCACCTTCAAGGACGTCGAGTTGTCGATCTTGCGCGAGGCAGACCTGCTTCGCGCGCAGTATCGGGGACAGCCGGCGGTCTTTGCGGAAAAGCTGCAGGCCTTGCAGCGCGATCGCATCGAGGAGCTGGTCGCACGCCAGCTGATCCTGCACGAGTACAAGATGGCCGGCTACAACCTGCCGGAATCCATCATCGATGACATCGTGGAAGCCCGGGTTAAGGAGAACTTCGGGGACCGGGTTACCATGAGCAAGACCTTGCAGGCCCAAAACACGACCTTTGAAAGCTTCCGACGAAAAATCCGCGAGCAAATCATCATCGACGCCATGACCCGCCAAAAATACGGCACCATGGAGCCGATCATCTCTCCCTTCAAAATCGAGACTTACTACAAGGAAAACCTGAAAAAATACGAGGTCGGGGACCAGGTCAAACTCCGAATGATTGTTCTGAACAAGCCCGCCGATTCTCCCCAGATGGCTAATGCCCTCGCCAAGGAAATCATTTCCAAACTCGAATCCGGCGCCGCATTCGCCGAAATGGCCTCGGTTTACTCGGAAGGCTCCCAACGCCGTGAGGGCGGGGACTGGGGCTGGGTCGAACGTTCCGTCCTGCGCACAAATCTGGCCGAAGTCGCGTTCAAGCTGAAACCGGGCCAACGCAGCGACATTATCGACACTCCCGAAAGCCTCTTTATCATGCAGGTCGAAGACGTCAAACTGGCTCACACCAAGCCGCTTACCGAGGTGCGGGATGAAATCGAACGGGTGCTGGGCGCCCAAGAACGGGACCGGGCCTATCGGAAATGGATCGATCGGCTCAAGTCCAAGAATTTTGTCCGGTATTTCCCGCTCTGATCGGTCACAAGTTCATTCGGCGGCGTTCCCGCCCAAGCCGGAATTGCTTTTGTCCCGACTCGCGGTTCCCCGCCATTACCTCCTTCGGTCTGTGAAAAAACCTCGCATCGGAATTGCCCTCGGCGATGTCACGGGCGTGGGACCCGAGATCACCCTGAAGGCTCTGGCCCAGCTTCCTGATGAATCGGGACCCTTCCTGATCCTTGGCGATCCCGATTGGCTGGATCGTGTCCAACACCGGCTCGGCCTTGCCCTGGATCTAAAACGTTATAGCGAGGATCAGAGCATCACCAGCCGCTTCATGGTCCACAATCCCCTCGGTCACCCCCTCCCCAATCAGATGCCTCCCGGAGACGAACAAGCCGCGCGCGCAGCCATGGCTTGGCTCAAGGAGGGTGCCGAACGCTGTTTGCGGGGACAGCTCCATGCCCTGGTCACGGCGCCATTGAGCAAAGCCGCAGTCATCCGCGCCGGTTTCTCGTTCGTCGGTCAGACCGAATTTCTTTCGCGGCTCTGCGGGACGGACCGGACCGCAATGATGCTTCTTGGCGCGGATGAACGCGGCCGATGGTTACGGGTATCCCTGGTTACTACTCACGTCCCCATCCGCAAGGTCAGCGATGATATCGATCAGGAAAAAATTATGCGGACTATCGAGCTCACCGCTCAAGCCTGCGCCCAATTGGACCTGGGTCGCCAGCGGATCGGCGTCTGCGGTTTGAATCCGCACGCTGGAGAAGAAGGCCAGCTCGGCCTGGAGGATCGTGACATCATCCGCCCCGCCGTCCAGGCTATGCGCTCCCGACACTTCGACGTCTGCGGTCCCATGCCCGCTGACACCCTTTTTCACCAGGCCTGGCGGGGGGATTTTGACGCTGTGGTCGCCATGTATCATGACCAAGGCCTGGGACCCCTAAAAATGGTGGCGTTCGAGCGGGGTGTTAACTGGACCTTGGGATTGCCTTTCGTCCGGGTTTCGCCCGATCATGGCACCGCGTATGACATCGCCGGCAAGGGCGTTGCCAACCCCTCGAGCATGAAGGCCGCCATTCGCATGGGGGAACGCCTCACCGCGGGCTGTTGATGCTGGAGGCCCGTCTTCCAAACAAACGGCGCGATCAGCTCTTCTTCACATCCTGATTGGCTTCACCTCGCCAGGTCTGTTGCGCCCGGAAATCCTCGTAAGCCTTTTGAATGGAGGCATATTTCAAAGCCAGGATCGAGGCGGCCAATAAGGCGGCATTGATTGCCCCGGGCTTGCCGATGGCCAATGTGCCGACGGGCACTCCGGCCGGCATCTGCACCATCGACAACAAGGAATCCATGCCATGCAGCGACTTCGATTCCATGGGCACGCCAAGCACAGGCAGTGTGGTCTTGGCCGCTGTCACGCCCGCAAGATGCGCCGCGCCGCCCGCTGCCGCAATAATCAACTCCACCCCGCGCTCCCGAGCAGTCGAGGCATACTCGAATAACAAATCCGGCGTGCGATGCGCTGAGATGATTCGGATCTCATAAGGAACATCCAAGGCATCCAACTGGGATGCGGTGTGTTGCATCGTCTCCCAATCGGTCTGGCTGCCCATGATGATTCCGATCAAAGGTTTTCTGGTATCGCTCATATCATTTGTCTGTGTATAACCCATCCGCGCCATTTTGCCAACTGATCCGCATGGCATCGGTTCGATCGGGGCTTGGAACGAGATTTGACTTTTGACCGGCAACTTGGTTCCTTAGAGGACATTCTGATATGGACCCATTAAATCCTGTGAGCCAGTCGGAACCGTCGGTCGTTCACGAACTGGCCACACACCACATTCTGGTTGTGGATGATGACGAGGCGCTGCTGGAAGCCTTCCGGGAGATGTTGCAGATGAACGACTACCAGGTCAGCACCGCCACAAATGGCGTCGAAGCCCTGAAAATCGTCATGCACCAAGACGTGGATGTCATCATCTGCGATCTCATGATGCCCACGATGGCTGGCGATATGTTCTACCTCGCCGTTGAACGAACCAAGCCCAAGCTCTGCCATCGGTTCATTTTCGTCACCGGCTACGAAAATGATCCCAAGTTCAGCCCCTTCCTCAAGCGAATCAACGCGGTTGTCCTCAACAAACCGGTGACCATGAACCGGTTGTTGGACAGCGTTTACCTGACCTTGACGCGATCAGCGCACGACCGCTAAGGCAACCAAAGCCGGGAGACCGCTTGGAGGATTTGGTTGATTTTTGAGTACGCCCGATTCATCGTGATCCTATGCCTCTGAATCGATGCATGCATGGTATTCTAAGAATCTGGCTATTGCTGGGCTTGGCGGTGGCGCATCCAGTCCAGGCTCAGACCCAAGCCACTAACGCCATTACCAGCCTGACAACCAGCGTCACCAATCTCGGTTTTCCCGATGTAAATCAGCTCCTCCAAAGCACCAACGTCATTCCGCGCGATTCTGCCGCTTCCGTCCGTGAGATGTCTTTACTCGATGACAAGCAGAAACTGGGAGCCGGCGATAAAGTCAGCTTCCGGGTGATCGAGGATCAGGAAGATCCCAAGGAGCTATTTGTCAGCGAAGCAGGCGATCTGGATATTCCTTACATCGGGCTGGTCTCGGCCCAGAATCGGACTTGCCGCGAAGTGGCTATGGAGGCTAAACAATTGCTGGAGAAGGAATATTATTACCAGGCCACGGTCATTATCAGTCTCCTTCAGGTCAACAAAACTCGCACGATGGGGCGGGTTTACGTGACTGGCCAGGTTCGAATGAGCGGGCCTCAGGACATCCCTGGCACCGAGGTTTACACGGTCAGCAAAGCGATCCTGAAGGCCGGTGGCTTTACCGATTTTGCCGATAAACGCCGCGTGCGCCTGGTCCGCAAGGCCGCTGCCGATGGAAGCCAAAAAAAGACCTTCGAAATCAATGTGGAAGATATTTTCCGAAAAGGCAAAACCGAGAATGATGTTGTGGTTGAAGCGGATGACTTGATATACGTAGGCCAGCGCGCGGTGAATTTCTAAACCGGCATGGGCAAAAGGCGGAAGATCCGTATTCTAATGAAAGCACCAAAATGAAGACGTGGATGACAATTTGACCTAAGAGCATCATGGATCCTGTTCCGCCTCAGCCACCCTTTCCGGCTCCCAATCGTTTCAGCGATGTTTCCCGTCTTTACACCCGGATTCACCGCTATAAAGTCACCCTCGCAAAACACTGGTGGGTACCGCTTCTCTCCCTCGTGGTTGTCTTTGCTCCGGTCGCCTTCTTTGCCACCCGCGCGCCATCACTCTTTGAGTCCCGGGCCAAGATGTGGATGACCGGCAAGCTCAATCTGCCCGAAGGCCGCATCTACAGCGAGGAAGTCAGCGGTTTTCTCGCCACACAGGCGGAATTGCTCCGAAGTGAAGCGATCCAGGAACGCGCCCTCATTACGATCAGGAAACAGAATCCCACATGGACAGTCGACCCCAAGTCTCTCGAGGTCCAGATCAAGGACTCCCCTAAAAGCGCTATCCTCGAACTTAAGGCAACTGGCCCCGACCCGGAAGTTGTCCGTTCCTTCCTCAATAGTATCATGGAGGAATACCTTCTCTTCAGAAAGGATTCCCGAACCCTCTCCTCCTATACCGCCCTCTCCACCGCCACCACCCAGATCAACGAACTCGAACGCGATATCCGCACCCAACAGGATCGGATGCGCGATTTCCAGCTCACGAACAACCTGGTTTTTCTTAAGGAACAAGGTAACAGCGCTGGAAGTTACCTCGCCCTGATCGATAAGCAGCTGGCGACCCTCCGCACCGAGTATAAACTGCTTCAACTTCTCGAGCCTGAACAACTTAAGGAAATTGCCAGCCGAAGCGCCGATCCGGGTCTGCGATCGAGCCCTCTCCCGGGAGAAAATTCCGCTCGCCAGTTGCTCATGGATATGGCGGGTCCCCAGGCCGAATACTTCAAGGCCACTCAGCAGATTGCCGTCTTTAAAGCGAAACTCGAGGAATTATCGCAGTTCCTTCGACCCCTGCATCCCAAGATCATCAAGCTGAACCAGGAGTTGGCAACGCTCGAAAAACTGGTCGACGTCTATAAGAATTTGAGCCTCACCCAGCTGGAAAGCCGTCGGCAGTCCTTGCAGCTCCAAATTCAAAACCTCGAGGCCTCCTACAAGGAATGGGACGTCAAAGCCACCGAGGCGAGTAAGCGCATCTCCGAGTTTCAACGCATGGAACTCGATCTGCAACGCAGCCAGGGACTCTACCAGCGGTTGCTCGATGTCATCCAAACCGTCGATCTGAACAAGAACCTCGCTCAGGAAACCGTCGGGATCCTGGAAAAAGCCTCCGAACCCAAAGCGGTCAACCAGGGCATGAAAAAACTGCTCTTGGGATTGGTCGCCGGTTTGTTCGTTGGTTTTGGGCTCCTCTATCTCATCGAGATGTTCGACGATCGCTTCGCCACAATCACCGAGTTGCGCGACCAACTCAGCGAATTGGTTCTGGGACAAATCCCCGAGATCAAACGCCGTAAAAAATCCCAGAAAATCCTCGAAATGCTGCAGCCCCAGACCGAACAGCATGTCTTCATCGAGTCGTTCCGCAACCTGCGGTCCTCCCTCCTGTTCATGTTTGAAACCGGCACCCGCCCCAAGACGATACTGATTACGAGCAGCGCCCCGTCCGAAGGCAAGTCTACCATCGCCGCTAACCTCGCCATCACCCTCGCCCAGGCCGGCGGCAAAGTCCTTCTGGTCGACGCCGACCTCCGATGCGGATCCATCCACAGTTTCTTCAATCTCCCCCTGAAACCGGGCCTCGCCGAGGTCTTATCTCAGGAAACCACCACCGCCAAGGTAGTCCAGAAAACCTCCGTTCCCAATCTCTCCGTTATTCCCGCCGGCGAAGCCAATATCAGCCCGAGTGAGCTCTTCCTGGGGCCGTCGGCCCAAGTGTTCCTCCGGGAGATCAGCCAGCAATACGATTATGTTATTATCGACAGTGTGCCCGTTCTGGCGGCCGACGACACGACCAGCCTCGCCCCCAGCATCGATGGTGTCGTTTTCGTGGTGCGCGCCTCCTTCACCTCTGCCCGTTCCGCCCGCGAAGCTCTCGATTCCTTGCACCAACGCAACGTTCGCGTGCTTGGCCTCATCTTCAACCGCGCCATCCCTTCTTCCGGCGAGCAATATTATTACTACTACTACCGCTATTATTCCCATGCGGTCCGTGGCAAACGATCAAAGGATTCCAAAAACTACCCGCCCCCCTCGTCCCCCCAACCCGCCCGCCCAAGCCAAGAAAAGTCCCCGCCCGATCAGGCTTTTCCTGTCGCTGTGAACAGCGAAAATCCACCATCCGCCTGAGCTTGGGTTGCCCGAGTGTTTCCTGATTATGCTTTCCCATCCACTGATCCTGGTAACCGGCGCCGCAGGATTCATCGGTTATCACCTCACCCACCGGCTCCTCTCGGAAGGCCGTCAAGTCATCGGCCTCGACAGCTTGAATGACTACTATGACGTCAATCTAAAACGAGCGCGACTGGCCCGGCTCGAAAACCAGAACGGCTTCCAGTTCGTCCAGGCCAACCTCGCCGACCGCGAGGCCATGGCTTCTCTTTTCGGGCGCCTTAAACCCGACTGTGTGGTCAACCTCGCCGCTCAGGCCGGAGTCCGATACTCCCTGGTGAACCCCCACGCTTACATCGACAGCAACCTCGTGGGCTTCACCAACGTTCTGGAAGGCTGCCGTCATCACGGGGTTAAACACCTCGTCTACGCTTCCTCCAGCTCCGTTTACGGGGCCAACAAAACCATCCCCTTTTCCGTCCATCACAACGTGGATCACCCTGTCAGCCTGTATGCCGCGACCAAGAAGGCCAACGAGCTCATGGCGCATACCTACAGCCACCTTTACGGCCTGCCCACCACCGGCCTCAGGTTCTTTACCGTCTACGGTCCCTGGGGCCGCCCCGATATGGCGCTCTTCCTCTTTACCAAGGCCATTCTATCGGACCAGCCCATCAACGTGTTTAACCACGGCAACATGCGACGTGATTTCACTTATGTCGATGATATCATCGAAGGTGTCGTGCGCGTCATGGCCCACATCCCCTCCGGCGATTCCCAATGGCATGGCGAAACCCCCGATCCCGGGACCAGCCAGGCCCCTTATCGCGTTTACAACATTGGCAATCACCAGCCACAGCATCTGATGCGATTCATCGCCGTCATCGAAGATTGCCTCCAACGAAAAGCCCGGCTCAATTTTCTGCCCATGCAGCCCGGCGATGTGCCCGAAACCTGCGCCGACGTCGACGACCTGATGCGTGATGTCGGCTTCAAACCCGACACCCCCATCGAAATCGGAGTCCGCCGGTTCATCGACTGGTTTCGCGACTACTACCAACTTTGACCGCTCATGAATCCTTCTCGCCCTTTGGACCGTTTGGCGTTGCAGGTGCGACAGGATTCTGTCCATGCCATTCCAAATCCTTGTCCCGACGCGGCAATCGAAAGGGGCTCTCCATGAAGTGTTTGGTCACCGGCGGCGCCGGATTCATTGGTTCTCATCTCGCCCAGGCCCTTTGCGAGCGGGGAGCTCGCGTGGTTGTTCTCGATAACCTTTCCGCCGGAAGCCTCGATAATTTGCAGTGGACAACTGACCGACACCAGCTCGAATTCATCCAGGGCGATGTCAACGACGATTCCCTCCTGCGCCAGTGTGTCTCCGGATGCGATTGGGTCTTCCATGAAGCGGCGATCGCCTCCGTTCCCCGATCCATTGCCGCTCCCTTGGAATCGAATCGCGACAACCTGGAGGCCGCCCTCCGGTTGATGGTTATTGCGCGTGATGCCGGTGTAAAACGTTTTCTGTTCGCTTCATCATCCGCGATTTACGGTGACGGTGGAGCCCAGCCCAAACGCGAGTCCATGGAGCCTGACCCCATCTCGCCCTATGCGCTCCAAAAATATGCCGCTGAAAAATATGCCCAGATGTTCCATCGCCTTTACGGACTCGAAACCGTCAGCCTCCGATATTTCAACGTCTTCGGACCCCGCCAGTCCTTCGATTCACCCTATTCCGGCGTTATCGCCCGTTTCTGCACTGCCATGCTTCGACGACAGCCTCCCACCGTGTTCGGGGACGGCCTTCAGTCCCGGGATTTTGTCTACATCGACAACGTCGTCCAAGCCAACCTTCAGGCAGCGGAAGCCTCCGCCGATCAGGTCGCCGGCCGTTTCTTCAATATCGCCGGTGGCGCCAGCGTGACGCTCCTCGACCTCATCCAAGCTGTCAACCTGTTCACCCAGCAGTCTCTCCCGGCACAATTCCTGCCAGCCCGTCCCGGCGATGTCCGATATTCCGCCGCCGATATTTCAGCCGCCCGCCAGGCCTTTGGCTATGCCCCTCAGGTCAACTGGCAGGATGGCCTGCGCGAAACGCTCCGCTTCTATGCCCCGTCGCCGTCCGTCCCGTGACGGAGCGGCCTAAGGGTCCGTCAAGAAATAAGCTATACATTCGTTGCACTCAAATTGGCCTAGGGCAAGGCACGAGGGAAGGAGTGTATCCGCAGCGATACTCGACCGACCGAGTAACGAAGCCCCGGGCCAATTTCAGTGCAACCCTCCGGGCGGCGGTGCTTCTTCACTCCGACGTCGTTGCTCGCTCCTTTCAGACCCACTGGGGGTATGCGCGTCGCTCGCGCCTCGTCGGAGCGAACAATCCCTCGCCGCGAATGTATAGCTTATTTTTTGACGGACCCTAAACGGGGATCGGTTCTCTCGATTCCCCTCAAGAGCGGAGGTCTCTTCTTACAAGTGCCAATCGAGCGCCGGCGCTTTATCGCACCGTGGCCCATGAGTGGAACTGACGCCGAGCCCTCAGAGGCTCTCTCATGTATAATAACAATCAAAAAGATTATATTATTATTGACATATAATAAATATATCTTTATAAGATTGTATTGTTATGACAACTCAAGATGATCCCAAAACGTTGCGATCTGCCGTTTCTCAGCAGGCTGCGGGCAGGTCCTATTCACGGCCGGACAATTCGCCGAGCCGTTACGAAAGGGCAGCCGAAACGGCACGGCCCGCCGTTCAGGCAGGCTCCAATTCCGGGGGAGGGGGTTCCCAGCCCCGGTTTCGGTTTGAAAAGCTGGGGGTATGGCAGGATGCGCTTCTGCTGAGCCGGCAGTGTATGGAGACGCTTCAGAAGCTTCGAGCCGAGGGGCAGACCGAATGGGCGGCTCGATTTCAGGAGGACCTTTGGCTGGTGAGCGCGTCGATCGCGGAGGGAGCGTCCCGGGGCTCGGACCAGGATTTTAACGGATTCCTGGACGACGCTCAAGGCCGGCTGATTCGGCTTGCATCCCATCTATATGTGGCGATTGAGCTGGCCTGGTTGAGCGCGAACGAGGCGGAGGGGATGCTGGACCTTATCGATCGGCTGGTGGGTCGGATATTTGCTTTGCGCCGGTCGATGAGCCAGCGGCAGGAAGCGAATGGGAGCCGGGCGCGTGGGGTATCCGCAGGCTCGGCGCAGAAATGACGGGTGGGGGTTATGGAGAGCGGTCGTTGAGAGCGGCTGCGGTTCGCCGGAATTCTGACGCGCGTTCGGCGAGCCCTTGTTCGAGGGCTTGGTCTTCGGCCAGGCCGTGATCCCGTGCGTATTGTCGGACCTCGTCGGTAATTTTCATGGCACAGAACTGGGGGCCGCACATACTGCAGAAGCGGGCGGTTTTGGCATGTTCGTTGGGCAGCGTTTCGTCATGGAAGGCCATGGCTGTTTCGGGATCGAGGCTGAGGTTGTACTGATCATCCCACCGGAAATCAAACCGGGCCTTGCTTAAGGTATTGTCACGTTCCTGAGCGCCGGGGTGTGCCTTGGCGAGATCGGCTGCATGGGCTGCAATTTTGTAGGCGATGACGCCGTCCTTGACGTCCTTACGGTTGGGCAGACCGAGGTGTTCTTTGGGAGTGACGTAACAGAGCATGGCGCAGCCGTACCATCCGATCATGGCGGCTCCAATGGCGCTGGTGATGTGGTCGTAACCCGGGGCGATGTCGGTGGTCAAAGGGCCCAGGGTGTAGAAGGGGGCTTCATGGCAGGCCTGGAGTTGGCGGGTCATATTTTCCTGAATGAGATGCATGGGCACGTGACCTGGTCCTTCGATCATGGTTTGGACTTCATGTTTCCAGGCAATTTCGGTGAGTTCTCCCAGTGTTTCGAGTTCCGCGAACTGCGCGTCATCGTTGGCATCGGCAATTGCGCCCGGACGCAAACCGTCTCCGAGGCTGAAACAGATATCGTAGGAGCGCAGAATTTCGCAAATTTCCTCGAAATGGGTGTAGAGGAAATTTTCGCGGTGATGGGCCAGGCACCATTTGGCCATGATCGAACCGCCGCGGCTGACGATGCCGCAGGTCCGGCGCGCGGTGAGGGGGATGAAACGCAGGAGAACGCCGGCGTGAATCGTGAAATAATCGACTCCCTGCTCGGCTTGTTCCACCAAGGTATCGCGGAACACCTCCCAGGATAAGTCCTCGGGCCGGCCTCCGACCTTTTCCAGGGCCTGGTAAATCGGGACGGTGCCCACGGGGACCGGTGAGTTGCGCAGAATGCCTTCACGGATTTCGTGGATGTCCCGGCCTGTGGACAAATCCATGACGGTGTCGCTTCCCCACTGAATGGCCCACCTCATTTTATCGACCTCAGCCGTGAGGTCCGAAACGAGGGGGGAGTTGCCGAGGTTGGCATTAATCTTCACCAGGAAGTGACGCCCGATAATCATGGGCTCGCACTCCGGATGATTGATGTTTGCCGGAATAATGGCGCGTCCGCGAGCGACTTCATCCCGGACGAACTCGGGCGTAATCAGGCGTGGAGCTCGAGTTTCGGAGGTCCGTGAGGCATGCGGGTGGGTGGGATTGGATCGTCCCGTGCCGGGTTCTTTCGCGTCGCTATTACCTTCCAACCGCCCCAGGTTTTCCCGGATGGCGACATATTCCATCTCAGGGGTAATGATTCCCTGTCGGGCATAATGCATTTGAGTGACCGCAGTCCCGGACCGCGCGCGCAAAGACACTCGTTTCAAGGTCGATTCCTGCGGGTGAGGACGGTCCGCGGCAGGTGTTGCCTGTGAATTCGCGGGGTTCACATCTCCTCGTTTTGTGATCCAAGGCAGCCGGAGGGGGGGCAGGCCTTCGGCCAGGCGCCTATGGAACGTCGGATCGCCCCATGGCCCGCAGGTGTCGTACAAACGGACCGGTTCATTGGCTTCCACACCTCCATTGGACAGCCGAGTGGGACTCAGAAAGACCTGGCGGAACGGCACTTGAAGATCGGGATGCAGGTTGCCCGCGACATAGACTCGGCGGGACCTTGGAAACACCTCTGGTTTGGGACTGTCGGCTGACTGTTGATTTGCGCTCATGTCTATGGCTTAACGGGCCAGGAGTGACGCCGGGCGAAGGCGCGTGGCCTTCACGCCCCCGGAAACCAAGTCTCCGGATCCGGCGTTGCAGACTTCTGACGATTCATTTCATGCCCCGGTTTAGCCTGCCGTTTCCGATGCCCGTGAAATGATCCCCTTGGGCAAGCGATGGAGGAAGACGTTGAGTGCGCATTCCCTTCGCCAGCATTATCTGGATCAGGTTCCACGGGTCTTTGGCGTGCTCGCGCCAAACTCTCAGCCTTTGCCGCTTTTGCAGCGGACCGGCTCCCCGAGACAAATTCAAGCTAAGACCGATCTTTGACCGAGTCAAGCTGTCGCAATGATTCCATTCCTCACCCGAGCAGGAGAATGGGCTTGCCGCCAGGCAAGGCCTCGATCACTCTGATTTCATGTCGATCGTGGAAATTGACGTTAAATATGTGGCGAATCTGGCGCGGCTCGAACTCAAGCCGGATGAAGAGGCACGGATCGGGACGCAGCTGGGACAGGTTCTCGAGTATATGGATCAGCTCAAGCGATTGGACGTGAGCCAGGTGGAGCCCACGGCGCACGCGGCCCCTCGGGTGAACGTCATGCGACTCGACGAGGTCGGGCCCTCTCTGCCGCTATCCGAGGTCTTGCGGAACGCGCCCGCGCAAGCCAACGATCTTTTTCTGGTCCCAAAGATTGTCGAATAACCCAAGGGCTGAAAGGCCCTCCCAGATGACGCCGCTTCCGAGCCCGCCACATCCCTCCATCGAAATGTTCTGATGAACCGACTTACTCTTACCGACGCTGCCGCGAGTTTAAATGACGGCAAAATCAGTTCGCGAGAACTTATGGAGTCCTGCCTTCGGCAGATCAGCCGTGTCGAAGACCGGCTGCATGCGTTTATTAGTTACAACGCAGACCGGGCCCTGGCCGATGCAACGGCTGCGGACAACGATCGGGCCAACGGGGCGGACATCCGTTCCAAGCCTTTCCTCGGCATTCCCATCGCCATCAAAGACGTCATCGCCGTCAAAGACCATCCTTTGACGTGCGGATCTCGTATCCTGGGCAATTTCATCTCGCCGTATGATGCGACGGTGATTGAGAAACTGCGTGCCGCCGGCGCTGTGATTTTTGGCCGGCTGAACATGGACGAATTTGCGATGGGCAGTTCCACGGAGAATTCGGCGTTTGGTCCGACGCGCAATCCCTGGGATTTGGGGCGCATTGCCGGGGGATCGTCGGGGGGATCGGCGGCGGCGGTGACCGCTGATGAATGCATGGCTGCCCTAGGCTCCGATACCGGTGGATCCATCCGGCAGCCGGCCGCCCTGTGTGGTTGCGTCGGGCTGAAACCCACCTACGGACGTGTGTCGCGATACGGCCTGGTGGCTTTTGCGTCGTCTCTGGACCAGATTGGGCCGTTGACAAAGTCCGTGCGAGACGCCGCTCGATTATTGGGCGTTTTGAGTGGGGTGGATCCGCGCGATTCGACCAGCGTGCCCGAACCTCAGCTCGATTTTGAACTCGCACTCGACCGGGATGTCAAGGGAGTAAAAATCGGTTTGCCCAAGGAATATTTCATTGGCGGTCTGGATCCGGAAGTCAATGAGGCCGTCCATCAGGCCATTCGCCAGATGGAATCATTGGGGGTTGAATTCGTCGAAGTCAGCCTGCCCCACACCGAATACGCCATTGCGACTTATTACATCATTGCCACAGCCGAGGCCAGCGCGAACCTGGCCCGGTTTGATGGTGTGCGATACGGCCGGCGTGTGGAGGGATCGGATCCTTACGAGATGTATTGCCGGACCCGCGGGGAGGGTTTCGGCGCGGAAGTTAAACGCCGGATCATTCTGGGCACCTATGTGCTGAGCAGTGGATACTACGATGCTTATTATCTCCGCGCCCAAAAGGTTCGGACCTTGATCCGCCAGGATTTTTTGAAAGCCTTCGAGAAAGTGGATCTCCTCCTGACACCGACTACTCCCACGCCGGCGTTCTGTCTCGGGGAGAAGATGGAGAATCCCCTGGAAATGTATCTTTATGACATTTTCACCTTGTCATGCAACCTAGCCGGCATTTGCGGCTTGAGTCTTCCGTGCGGATTTTCCTCGAACCCCAAATTGCCCATCGGTTTGCAGCTCTTGGGCAAACCGTTTGGGGAGGAACTCCTGCTGCGGGTCGGCCATTCTTACGAGCAATCGACTCCTTGGCATCGGGAAAAGCCCCCCGGGGAATCCCAGAGGTCCGAAGAGCCGGATCGGATCCTCTATTGATTGCGGAGACCAGATTCATGCGGGTTTGCCAGGCGAAAACCCGATGGGATTTTGCATGAACTGGGACCGTGTAAGATGGCCCGCCGGTTTTTCATCGCTCATCAGGAAGCGTCCGGATGCGGAGATTGCGGAACTCGCAGACGCCCGTCTTGTGGTGCTGCTGGAGGAAGAGGTATCCCTCGGTGAAGGTGTTGTCCTGCACGTCGAGGACCGGTTGGTCGTTAACCCAGACCTGGATATGCGGCCCTGCGGCGCGAATCTTCATACGAAACCACTCGCCGTCCTTGAGATTCGTTGGCTGGGCTTTGTGTCGATTATAGATCGATCCGGTTGGATTGTTCCGGTCCCCGTGATCGATCTGAATTTCGTAAGCGGGAGGATACTCCGCGCCTGGGTCGGTTTGGGGTTGGCTGCGAATATACACGCCGCTGTTGCCGCGCGCGCCGCCCCGGTCATGCACGCGAGCTTCCAAAGCGAGTTCGAAGTCACGAAACGATCGTTCTGTTCGCAGGTATCCTTTTCCGCCGGAGGAACGCAGGACACCATTTTCAACGCTCCAGGTGGGCGTGTCTTCCCAGACACGGATTTTCCAGCCTGAGAGGTCCTTACCGTTGAACAATGGAGTCCAGTTTTCTTCCTGTGCTGAAGGCGGCCGACCGTCCCCTTTGAAATGGTCCTGCTCCAATCGCGCGTTTACCTGGGTCATCCGCTGAACCAAAAGGTTCCAAGGTTCATCCCGGCCGTTCACCAGGCCGTAGTTGCTGTTTTCGCCGTCGAACCGCCCTTCCGCCGGCTGGTCGGAATACTGGAACCAGTGGTACCCGACGACGAACGGCATCTGGATTAATGCGGTCACGTACTGATCGAAGAAATTTGCGCGATCCTGTTGTGTGGCCACCGGTTTGCCGGCGCCCTTGGTGTTTGGCAAGCCCGAGTCCATGGCCTTGAAGGAGAACTCGGTCAGCATGACCGGTTTGCCTGTGATCCGGTGCAGTTCGAGCAATTGCGAGGCCGGGGGCGAATAGCTGTAGTTATTGAAGGAAACCAGATCGACAAACTGGCCCATGGCGGCAACGGTCTCCGGGAGAAAGTATCCCGCATAACGGCAACCCAGGATCAGGTGGTTGGGATCAGCGGTTTTGATGGCCTCATGGCAGTTTTGGAAATAGGCGCGGGCGTAAGCGCCGATGAACTCGCGTTGCGCATGCTGTGCGGCCTGGCTAGTCATCGGGAGGGATTTCAGCGTGACCAGTTCGTCAAGCGTTTTCAGTTGTGTCCCCCAAGCCTGATTAAAGGCCTCGACTGTCGGATAACGATCCCGCAATTGCCGGATTAAGACGATCCGTCCGGGCCGGTCTTCCGGCTGCCCTAGGAATTCCTCGAACAACGATTTTTTGGACCGCCAGTCGGCGCCCCAGCGCAGTTCGTTGTCGCTAAAATAACCGAGCAAAAACGGATCTTGTGCCCGAGGAGCGCAGAGTTTCCGTGCCTGCTGTCGCACCGCCTGCGCGAACTGCGGCGAGAAAACATCCGCGACTTCGCCGCGCTGCCAGTTCGCGCCAGCGCTGTCAGCCAGGCCTAGGATGACCGTGTAAGGCACTCGCTGGTCGAACATTTCCGCGCTCGACCACGCTCCCACGGTGTTCAGTCCCCAGCTCCGGAGCCGGGTGGCGGTCGCTTCCGCCCACTTCGAGGCCGAGCCATGCCTTTCTTGCGCGGCGCGACCGTAGGGGGAGTGTCCCAGGGATGGAGAATGATCCCCCCCGAAGTTGACGTGGTTAACGCCCTTGGACAGGAATCCGTTCCCTTCGGGCGTAATCAGCCACCATTTGCCCGCTATAAGCGCGGTTCGGAAAAAACCGGTTGCTGGTCCGCGGACGATGGTGTCCCCGCCAAAACGATCCCGCTCCGCGGCAGTCAGTGTTGCCGCGGAAACGGTCAACAGAAGAAAGATCAGTGTTTTCATTAGTTAGCACCTGGGTTCGAAGGGATGAATTCCCTTCCATCTGTGCGTGAGAATCGAAGCCACAGATACCACGGATGGCAAGATTTGGGAATGAAAACAAACTCCTATGGAAGAACAAGTCAAGCGCGGGAACGGGATTTCAAATGTTTATTCTTGTCCCGGAGCCGGTGATTTGGTGCTGTGAATTGCATGCGGACATGCCTTTACCTGGACTGGAAACGACCCTTCCTGGAAGAAGTCACCGCCTGGCTATGGGCTGAACCGGACCGATTGAGGGGAAGGCTTGTGGTGGTTCCGACCCGGGAGTCCGGGCGTCGATTGCGGGAGGCCCTGGTGGAGAAGGCTGCGGTCAGCGGTCAGGGCGCTATTCTTGGTCCTCGGATGGCTACGCCCGAGGACTTCTTCCGATCGGATACTGTCATGCCCGACTCCATCCGATGGGCGGGCTGGCTCACGGTGCTTCGAAGGACTCCGAATGAGTCCGTGTCTGCGCTTTTTCCGGGTGGCATCGATCGAAAAGACGATGGCTGGCTGCTTGGGATTGCCCGGCAGATTGAGCAGGCGCGAGATGCATTGGTAGCCGGCGATGCGGATTTCACCAAGCTCGCAGCGTTGTTGCCTGAGGAACACAAACGGTTTGACGAGTTGATCCGGTTGGAGCGGCAGGTTGTCGCAGAATGGAAGAGGTGGGGGTATGATGATCCGGTCGCTGCAAAACGGGATCGTGCCCTGAATTTCACCGTGCCGTCTGGAGTCGATGAAGTGGTCGTTGCGGGCATCGCCGATCCAACGTTACTCGCCCTGCAAGCCTGGAGACAGCTCCTGAAAAAGGGCATCCGTTTTACCATGTTGATCGGAGCGCCTCCGGTTCTTCACACCACATTCGACGAATGGGGCCGGCCGAAACCCGAGTTTTGGACCGACCGGGATCAACAGGCCACCCCCGAACCCACAACGATATGTCTGGCGGCGGATGCATCGGGTTTGGCTGACGAGGTGGTTCGGGCGTGCCTGGGCAAATCCAGCCGGGACGTGGCGATCGGCATCTGCAATTCCACATTTATTTCAACCGTCTCGCGCTGTTTTCATGAGGCGGGCTGGGCGACTTTTGATCCGAGGGGAACTGAGCTGGCGCGAGACGGCTGGCCTGAGTTGCTGGAAGCCATCGCCGGTGCCCTGGAATCTCCGAATGACTATGCCGCAGTTTCGCGTGTGGCGCGTCATCCGGTCATTTGGAGCGAGTGGCTGAAAGACTCGCATGAACAGGCCGTGTTTGAGGCCCTGGGGAAATGGGAATGGAGAAATGGGGCCACCGATGCGACCCTGGCCATGCGCAGGCTGTTGGTGGATGATCCACCCGCCGGCGTCCTCATGCGCCAGATCCATCAACGGGTCATCGCAGCCCGCGAAGGCGCATCCGAACTGCTTGAGGAAAAACTGCGCGAATGGTTCGGGGCCGATCCCGCGGTTGCCGATCAGGCCAGGAGTGAGATGCGGGCGTGGCGGCATATCGACAGCCACGAATACAGTCTGCCTCTCCGTTTGCGCTGGCTGTCGGCAACGCTCTCATTGCTGAGGCAAAGCCACGATTTGGATCGAACCGCCTTGCCGCTGCAAGGATGGCTTGAACTGCTCTACGATCCGGCTCCGCACCTGGTGTTGGCTGCCATGCACGAAGGCAGCGTTCCCGAAGCACCGGCCTCCCACCCGCTCGTGACCGACGTGGTTCGGGAAATCCTCGGTTTGCGCGACCGCAAGTCCAGGCTGGCGCGCGAGGTCTTCCTGTATACGGCCATGGTCGAGAGCCGTCGCGCTCACGGCAGCGTTACGGTCATCAACGCGCAGGCCGATCCGCGCGGCGAACCGTGCAAACCTTCCCGGGTCTTGCTTCAAGCGGGAACCCGGGATTTGCCGCGGCGCGTGCTGGCGTTCATCCGGGAAAAGCCGGATGTGCCTCGGCAACCCACTCCCGCCTGGGCTCGGGGCGAATGGCGTCTGCGTCCTCCCCCCGATGCCAGACCGAACAAAAAATGGGAACATCTGAGCCCGTCGGCAATCAAGGCTTATTTAAATTGTCCCGCGCGGTTTTACTTTACCCGTGTGCTCGGGTGGGAGGAACTTGAGCGGTTTGGCCAGGAATTGGATGGCGCGCAGTATGGCGAACTCATCCACAACGTCCTGCGCCAGTGGGGCGAAAACACCGAAGCCCGGGAATTTGCGGATGCGACACAATTGACCCGATTTTGGCTGGCTCAACTCAAGCAAGGAGTGGAAGAACAGTTTGGCAAGAACGTTCCCCCCCTGATACAGCTGCAGGTGATGTCCGCCCGGGAAAGACTGATGGCTCTGGCGGAAAAGCAGGCTCAGCAGCGAAAGGAAGGCTGGCAGATCGTCGAAGTCGAAAAGGAATACAACGGTGTCCTGAGTCTGGCTGGCATCCCCTTGATCATGCGGGTGGACCGTGTCGACCGGCACGACGATGGACGCCTGCGAGTCATCGACTACAAAACCGGCAGGGCCACGCCGGATCCTCGAAAGGCGCACTTGCGGACATGGACCGAAGAGAAGTGCCCGGAAGCCTTGGGACCCCTTGTTGATATCCGGGGCAAGCCCAGTGGGTGGGCCGATTTGCAGCTGCCGCTATACGCCCTCACCGTCGAAAAGCAGTTCAACCTGAATTCTCCCCCGTCTGCGTTTTATGTTCTCCTGCCGGAAGCCACCGCCAACACGGCATTCGTCGAGTTCGAGGGCCTCGGCGCGGTGATCGATTCGGCCAGGTTGTGGGCCGAGGAGGCCGCCCGCCGAATCCGCGATGGGGTTTTCTGGCCTCCGGCTCCGGAAATCAAATTTGACCCGCTGGCGGCCATGGCTCCCGAGGGACTGGAAAAGGCCCTCGGTGATGCGTGGGCTGACTTCCTGGCCGGTACCCGGACAAAAGATGGAGGTCCCTCCGCATGAGCATTAGGCTCCAACACACGATAATTCGCGCGTCGGCGGGGACCGGCAAAACCTACCAGCTAGCCAACCGTTACATTGCCTTGTTGTTGTTGCAGGCTGTAGCCGGCAAGATGGCGCCCGAGAGGCTGGTCGCTGTCACATTCACACGCAAAGGCGCCGGCGAATTTGCCGATCGCATCCTGGGCCTGCTGGCCGCTGCCGCCGGAAACTCAAAGGAGCGCCAAAAGATCCAACAAGAGTTGAACCTCCTGGTGAACGGCGATCCCTGCCGCAACATCCCTGGACTCGCCCCCGGAATCAGGCTTTCGCCCGACGCGGAAACCTTGCAGCGCGCGTTGGCGGTTCTCGTGGATGAATTTGACCGGCTGGTCTTGGGGACCATCGACGGCTTTATGGCGCGATCGATACAAACTCTGGCGTTTGAACTGGGCATGGGTGGATTTGAAATCCTGGAGGAGACCACCGCCGAACGCCTGCGTTTGGAGCTGCTGGGTGAAGTGTTTCGCGAGGCATCTCGAACCAACCTCGAGGATTTCTATCAGACGTTAAAATTGGCCACCCTCAGATCTTCCAGCAGCTTACGGCAGCAGGTGAAGTCTTTTGTCGAGAGTCACCATGCCCTCCTTCATGCCTTGCCCTTGGCTGAGGCTTGGGGTGGAACCGCTTTCTGGAACGTTCGGCCCCCGACAAAACCTAACATCAACTGGAAACAACAAGCACTGGCCTTGTATGAAGCCGTCGCGGACCAAGACTTTGGGCACAAACAGATTGCCGCGTCGCTCTCGAAGGCTTTGGCGTGGTTATCCAGCCGAAATCCGGGAATAAGCACGGGGGCGCTTCCAGCCTGGCTTGATGACGGGGGGCCGCTTCAGGCCCTTTGGCTGAATTGGCCCGCGGGAGACTGGCAGTTCGAGTATTCCAGGAAGACACGCTCAATACCCGCGTCTCTGGTGGCTCGTTTGAAGCCCGTCCTTGAGGGCTGGCTGGCCGAAGAATGCCTGGCCATCAGCGACAAGACCGGCGCCATCCACAAAATCCTGGCGGCTTACGAAAATCACTACGACCAGCAGGCGCGCCGCAAGGGCCAGTTGGTGTTTGATGATTTGCCCATTCTGCTGAATGCGATGGAAGAAGCGAAGACGGAGGTGATCTCTCTGCTTGCTTACCGCTGGTTTCTCCAATTCGACCATTGGCTCCTCGACGAGTTCCAGGATACCAGTCGGGTGCAGTGGGGTGTGTTGAAGCCGTGGCTCGATGAGGCCATCCAGGATGCGAGCGGCTGCAAATCCGTTTTTGTGGTGGGCGATGCCAAGCAGTCCATCTATGGCTGGCGGGGAGGGGAGCCGCGGCTCTTCGATGAATTGAAGGACGGCTATCCCGGCGTTTTCAGCGAGCGAATCATGGTTCAATCCTGGCGTTCCCGACCCGCCGTGCTGGAGTTGGTCAATTGCGTATGCGATCCGGCCAGCAACAAGGTCCTGCTCGAGCCGGACAAATTGCACCCCTCCGCCCTCCAACGATGGCGTTATGATCGGCATGTCTCCGAGCCATCCCGAGCCGATCAGCGGGGCTACGCCGCCATCCTGCAAACCGCCGCGCAACAGGCCGAAAACAACCATTCAGATTCTCCTCCCGGCGCCACGGCCGAAGAAGAGGCGGATCCGCTGTCGGCTCAGGCCCGGATCATCAAGTCCGTGCTCACCCAGACGGATCCTTTGAAGCAGGGCATGAGCTGTGCCATCCTGGTCCGCAAGAACGACAACGCCCACGCGATTGCCCAATGGCTTCGTGCCAACGATTTTCCTCATGTTCTCGTCGAAGGCGACGCCACGCTGGCCAACCAATCGCCCGTAGTCGCTGCCATCGTGGATGCCCTGCGCTGGCTCGATTCACCCGCTCATACCCTAGCAGGAGGGCATCTCCAGCTGACGCCGCTTGGAGAGCTGCTCCAGAAG
Source organism: Verrucomicrobiota bacterium (assembly GCA_022709905.1). Lineage (GTDB taxonomy): Bacteria > Verrucomicrobiota > Verrucomicrobiia > Limisphaerales > UBA1319 > JAKLHY01. Next base: position 67,336 of record JAKLHY010000034.1, read on the forward strand.
CCATTATTGACCAGATCCTCTTCGCCGGTCCCCGCGGGGAGAGTCTGGAGTCATTGGCGTCACCGCGCCGCAAACCTCGGCGCCACCGGGATCACGTGCGAATGGTGTCTTGATCTGATGCGGGCGAATCCCGATGCCTACGCCCAATACTGCCTCCGCCAGGTGCATGATCTGGCCCATCGCTTTGGAACCGCAATAACCCTGACAGAATGGCGGTCAACCCTGGAAAAGTCCGTTGTGCGCGAGACCGCTGACCCTGGATCGGTCCATATCCTGACGATCCACAAGGCCAAGGGGCTGGGTTTCGACATGGTGTTTCTGCCGGATCTCGACCTGAGTGGCGGTGGAGCGGACGAGATCTTGGTCCGGCGCGATGATCAGGGTCAGGCTGCCGGCTGCCTTGTCTGCCCCCCCAAATGGCTGAGGGGATGGGTGCCCGAACTCAAACAACTCAAAGACAATCAGGAGGCCGACCAGGATCTGGAAGCCCTGTGCGTGCTCTATGTGGCTCTTACCCGCGCCAAGGAAGCGACCTTCGTCGTCATGCAGAAAGAAAAGCCAAGACGAAGGTCACAGACCCGGGAATGGCTCCGGGGCGCGTTCATGAACAATCCCGATTCTTCCCCTATTCCGTCACCGTGGGGCGAAGGCGAGCTGATGTGCGAATTCGGCTCAAGGATCATCACCGGCAAACCAGACGGCCTTGAGATGCTCCCCGCCTTCGCAAGGGCTCCCGTGCTCCTGGCTGCGCCCACCCCACGGCGTGAGCGCCGGAAGCCATCCGAAACTGGTCTCCGGCCTCAGCAGACAACCCCGCCTGCCATGAATGCCGAAGGCCGGAAATTCGGCGCCGCAGTGCATCAAGTGTTCGAACAGATCCAATGGTGGACGCCTGGACAGGCATTGCGAGGGCCCGTGGAAGCCGTGATTGAGGTCGAGAAATGCCTTGCATCATCAGAAATCCGCGCCCTGTTCACCCCGGAAACCCCGATGGATGAGGCTTACTGCGAACTGCCTGTTGAACTCCTGGAGAACAACACCTGGTGGACCGGTGTGATCGACCGATTGGTATTGCGGCGTGACACCCATGGAAGGCTGCTCAAAGCCATCCTGATTGATTTCAAGACCGACAGTGCCGAAACCACCGAGACGCTCCGGGATCGTTACTCCAAACAACTTCAGATCTACCAGAGAGCCGTTGGACTCGCGCTGAAGATTGAAGACTGCCAGATGGAAATCGTCATTGTTGGGACTGCCGACCGCATCCTTCTTTGACGTCCGATTTGAGCGGTTTCCTTCGATCTCGCTCCGAACGGTTTTGTTTCAGCACGAGGGCTACTTTTGGCGGGCTGCTACTCGGCGGATTCAGGCAAACTCAAAGGCTTGATTTCCGGCAACGCATTGCGTCCGGCTATGCCCTGGATGCTCCCGTAAAGCGTGGCCGTATGGTGAATGGCCTTCTGAATCTGCTGCTCCCGTTCCTTCCATTGTTTGGCGAAAACGCGTTGTTCTGTTGCCAGCTGCTCTTGAAGAGCCACAAAGGATTCCACCACCGCTTGGACGTGCTGCCGGAATTCCACACCGCACAGATAGTCATAGAGCAACGACATTTTGTCGTGTCGCCCGGTGTCTTGGAGCCGCTGAGTGGCGACGCTGACGAGGCCATGTCTCAAGGCCGTGCTGAGGGCGACTGCAAAAACCGGCTCGCACACCCAAATACCTTCGACCTGCCCAATGCCGCGGACCCCGTCCGGAGGACATGTCGTCACCAGAACAGCCAGCTCGGCTTTCGCCTCCCGCTGGTCTTCCTTGAGTTTTTCGGTCCAGTCTCCAGACCAGTTTTTTGCCCGCTTGGCTTCCCAGACTATCGTGCCGCACTCAATCCCCGAATTCGTTTTTACCCGTTGGATGGCATCGGCCCCCCGTTGCCCCTTCTTCACTTCGATGATGTCGTCGTAGGGGAAAGCGCTGCGCAGAGTTTGCTCGAGCTCAATTTCCAGCGTTTCTCCCTGGAGTTGCATTGAGCCCTGTTCGGCGCGCTGCTGGAGCATCGCAATCTGTTCCTGGAGACCTTTGATGACCTGTTCTTTTTCGGCAATCTTGAGTCGCTCAGCCTCGCTGGCCTGCTGACGGGCCTGCTCGGCTATTTTCTGGCGTTCGCCATCCAGTTTGCGGGTGATCTCCAGTTCGAGATTGGACTGGGCCTCCTCCAGTTCGCGTTGTTTCTTGCGCAGGGTCAATTCCGTATCCCGGGCCTGTTGGAGTTGGTTCTGACGTTCGGCAAGCTGGTTCTGATAATCCTTAAGCTGCAGCCCCAGCTTTTGTTCCACCTGTCGTGCCGCCTCCTCCAGGAGCCGCTGTCGCTCAGCCTGGAGCCGGCGCGACAATTCCTCCTGAAGTCCCTGCTGGCGTTGATTGAGTTCGGCCTGATCGGCAGCGAGTTTCTGCTCGCGCGTCGCCACCGCCGCATAAAGCTCCTGCCGCTGCTTGTCGAAATCAGCCGCCAGTTGTTCACGAACCCGGTGGGCAACGGCTTCAGTCAGCGGGATCTCGGCGCCGCACTTCGGACAGGTGATCTTCGCGTCATCGTTCATCCCACGATCTAAACACAGGCCGCCTGATAACGCACGGACTAAGAGCCTGTATGAAAATTCCAAGGGGCGCTCAGGACATTCCTGATGTCACAATTCTTTACGCTATCAAACTCATATAACTCTCTAATGATAAATTGGTTATATTACTTTCAGTTCCATCTGGATAAAAAAACGTCAGAATAACTTACAGTTTTTCAGGAAAAGCCGAAAACCCCTGATCCTTGCCATAAATTATATCTTACTGTGTCACACCCGATTGGAAAATATCCGGTCCAAACGCATCTTCCTGGTGTGGGAGTTGCTCCTGAATTCTCTATTCACTAATGGTAACCTGAAAAACACAAATCGTGGACATAACCTCGTTTGCGTCACAAAGGAAATTATGAAAAATCCAATCGTTCTCTCTCTCCTCGCAATGGCCTTGTGCCTGAATGCTTATGGGGACACTTATTCCGTGGACAGTACGACTTCTGTTCCTATTTCGACAGCTCCGCTTCAAATGGGGGTAACATATCTCTTTGAGGCCAGTGGCACATACCAATTCGATGTTAATAACCGTGGCGAGTTATGGGCTGATGCCGAGTGGATGGATTACTATGCGCTCGACGACAGTGGCAACAAAATTAATGAGTTGGGAATAGTCGAGAAACGTGGCTTAGGGGTTAGTGAGGATATCCTTGATTTGGTCATTGATGGGCTGGAAGTCGATTGGCTGGGTTACAGCGGTTCCGGATGGGCGGCGCATACTTACTCTCCGAGTCATGTTTACCGCTACTATTATACAGGGACTGGCAATCCAGCCACTCTGGTGATTGCGGATTGGCAGCCGCTTGTGGACAGTTATGCTAACGGCGACAACGCAGGTTCACTGCGGGTCAAAATCTCGCCTGTGCCGGAGGGGGGGGCTATGTTGTGCCTGCTGGGAAGTGCACTCGCAATAATCGGGGCTCTCCGTCCCAAGTTCCGCAAGTAATCGCGGCCCGTTATCTGTTTAGTTTCGAAGGCACAGCGTCATCGCTGTGCTTTTCTGCGTGGTGCGCCCAAGGCTTTGCGAGCCGCCCCTTTGTTTCGTCAACCAACCCCAGGTTCAATCCCATGGCCTCACGGCTGAACATTTAAAGTCTCGACGAGATGACTCCACAATCTGCATCTTCACAGCAGCGATGTTATGGACTTGACGAGAAACTCAGAACCGACTGGCCCGCAGTGGGGGCCGCAGAGGCTGGCCCTGTGGATTCAATGCCGGAACTCGATGGTCTTGATCCTGACCGCTGCGGTATGCATGGGGCTGATGGCGGCCTGCAGCCTCCCTAAAAATCCAGACCGCGCTGCCCTTGCGGGCTGCCTGTGGTTTGTTTCACCGGGACCACGGTCGGGCACCCTGGACTTGAATAGCGATGAATTGAACTCGCTGCAGGCGCTGGGGATGAGACTTGTGGTGCTCAACGGTCCGATCATAGGCCAGTCCCTTGAGCCGGTCGCAGACGATCCCGCCGTGAAGTTGTTTAAGGAAGGAGATCGTCGCCATCTCGCCTTCTTCGTCGACACATGCGCGGCGGCGGATTGGTGGACACACCCAAATCCCGCAGGAGAAATTGCCCGAGCTCGTGAGCGCATTCATCGCTTGCACGATCGCTACGGTCATCATCCATCTTTCCATGGCTTTTATGTTCCCTATGAAGTCTATGTCATGTGGGATGCCCAACGGGAACACATCCACACCCTCTACCGTGAGGTCTCAGCCTTGTGCAAACAGGTTGCTCCGATGAAACCGGTCCTGATTTCCCCGTTCTTTATCCTCGATCAACAGGGAGTTTTGGGCGACTTTCGCTGGGCCACACCCGACGAGTATCATTCGTTTTGGAGCGAAATCCTTCGCGATTCGTCGATAGACATCGTCGCTCTGCAAGACCGGGGTGAACACCTTTCCTATTACACAGACGACCAATGCGCGCCATTTTTCGAGGCAATGAAGACCGCCTGTGAATCCAACGGCAAGCGACTTTGGGCCAACGTCGAGTCCGGCGAACTGGAGGTGGCAAGCCCGGAAGATTATGTTGCCCGATTCGGTCTGAAAACACACGTCAATGATCCCAGGACACAATCGTCCTGGCGGGGAGTTCCTCCCGACAAACTGATGGCAAAACTGGTTTCTCTCCGCCGTTATACAACGACGGCCATCACCTGGGGTTATCGCGAATTTGTACGCCCGTCGCTCGGTTCGTCCCAAGCGGTTTTGTACAACGAATACAAATCCCGTCTTATTCCATCCCGCTGATTCATTGATCCTCGGCATCGGAGGGATTCAGTCCGGTCACTAGAGAACTGCCTCCTCCCGCTGTGCCATAGTATCCTGAACTGGAATTCTTTGAAGCCCCTCGGGACTCCATCCAATCTAGTGTGGTGTTTGCGAAATACGATGCATTCTGTTGCGCCCAAAATGGCCCGATGACGAGGCACGCGGAGGACGCATCCCCTTCGTGGGGCTGTAACCGACGCGTAACGAAGTCAGCGGGCCATTTTCGGCGCAACCCTCTGGGCGGCCGTTCTTTTGGCCAGGCACTTCGTTGCGCCTCCCTTACAGATCCATTCCGGATATGCGCGGTCGGCGCGCCTCGCTCCTGACCAAAACTCCTGGCCGCAGAATGCAGCGTATTTCGCAAACACCACACTAGCTCAAAGACGGGTAAAGTAAAATGGAGCGTCTATTCGGAGAGAGTCAGGGTGGATTGAACTGACGGAATCGAGGATGCATTCGGATTCAAAACAGCGAAAACCGGTTTGGAGAATCGCCAGCTGGATGTAGGTTACTAGGGTTGGGCGGAGGGCAGAATGGGAACGACCATGAACCATCCGCAGTTGGTTTCATCTTGGGCTGCCAATCAGAGAGGAGCATGCTTATGTGCCAAATCGAACTCTCGAATGAAGAGCAGGTTCTCCTGAACGAGATCTTGGAAAGCTCACTGGCCACGCTGGAAACTGAAATAAGGCACAGCGCGCATTTCGAATTCAGGGAACGCCTTAAACAGCGCCGTGAATTATTGAGGAACATAGCCGCCAAAACGGGGCGAGAACTGTGTTCAGCCGAGTCGCCTGTTGGAGATTAGCCTCAGACTAGCCTGAGACGTGTGCGCCCATGACCTCTGCGCTCGTCTGCGGCCTATCTTCGTTCCATCAAACCGTGGTGTGTGCTGCGTCAGAAAGATACGATCGATTTACGTCAGATGGATCCTTCCGGGAATCTATCGGCCCAGCAAGAAATGATAGACTCGTTTTAAGTTGGCCAGACCGAGCCGCGGAGGGGGGTATCGAAGGGTCACGTCGATCATGAGAGAGCGACGCAGGATCGAGCGCCGATGACTGAAACAATCGAAGCTCGCCTTGCCATGATAGGCTCCAAGACCGCTTTCTCCCAATCCTCCGAAAGGCAGGTTTTTGCCAATCATATGGAGAACCGTGTCATTGAGACACACGCCACCAGACCGTGTGTTGGTTAACACATATTCCTGTATCCGGCGGTCGGATGTAAACAGATAAAGCGCCAGAGGAACCGGCCGCTGCCGAAGCTGGTTCAACGCCTCGTCCAACGTCCCAAACCCCACAATGGGCAGGATGGGGCCAAAAACCTCCTCTTGCATGACAGCGGCGTCCGCAGGAATATCCGTGAGAATCGTGGGAGCAAAAAAACGGGCCTCTGCATCATGCTGGCCTCCATGGATAATCTGGCCGGCCCCCAGATAGTTAATGAGGCGTTCACAGTGCCTGCGACTGATAATACGGCCGAAGTCGGAACTTTTCTGCGGATCCTCGCCGTAAAACTGGCGGAGAACCCTTTTGATCGCTGCCACCAGTCGATCCAGCACGCGGCGATCCACCAGAACAAAATCGGGCGCAACACAGGTTTGACCCGCATTCATGAACTTGCCCCAGACGATGCGCCGCGCAGCCAAGTCCATGGGGGCATCGGCACAAACCAGGCACGGACATTTGCCGCCGAGCTCCAAGGTCACCGGTGTGAGATGCCGGGCCGCCGCCGTCATCACCGCACGCCCCACGATCGTGCTGCCAGTGAAGAAAATCGTGTCGAATTTCTCCCGTAGCAACGCTTCCGAGGTCTCACGTTCGCCTTGAACGACCGTGAGGTAATCTTTTGAAAAGGCCGCATCGATGAGCTGCGCCACCGCCGCGGCGCTCTTTGGGGCGAACTCGGAAGGTTTGAGGATGGCGCAGTTGCCGGCCGCCATGGCGCCGACGAGCGGCATCAGCAGGAGCTGAATCGGATAGTTCCAGGGACCAATAATTAAGGCGATTCCATAAGGTTCAGGCTGAACGAAACCCTTTGAGGGCCAGGCCAACAGCGGCGTCCGACGCCGCTGAGGTCTCATCCACGCCCGCAACTGCCGAATCGCATGCTGGATCTCGCTCAGGACCAGCCCAATTTCAGTGGCATAAGCTTCATAGGATGATTTTCCCAGATCCGATCGCAAGGCTTCCAGCAGCATCGGCGTTTGGTCCTCAAGGGTCTGATGCAGTTTCAGAAGCTGCGCACGGCGAAACTCCCTGGAACGCGTCGCGCCCGACTGAAAAAAAGCGCGTTGGTTTTGAAGGAGGGCGTTGAAATCCATATGACCTGCAAACAGGGTTCCTTAACAAGGACAGCGATGTCAAGCGGTCAAAATGAATCTATTTAAACCGGCCTGGGATTGACCTGGGCATGGGGTTCAGGGACAATCGCGTTCCATCCGAATGATTGGCTTTCTGAAACCGGCGCCGCATGTGGCGCGCGTTGCCACCGAACGGGCCGCCCCGCTTTATCGACGGCTGCGACGGCAGGTTTTTACCGGTATTTTTGTTGGATACGCCGCCTATTACCTGGTTCGCAATAACCTTGCCCTGGCCATTCCCGATATCCTCAAAGAACACCCCGAGTATTCGAAGGCAATGCTGGGGACCGCACTGACCGGATTGTCGGTGGCTTATGGGATTTCCAAGTTTCTCATGGGATCTGTATCGGACAAAAGTAATCCCCGATGGTTTCTTCCGTTGGGTTTGCTGCTGTCCTGTGCGATCCTGTTTGTCTGCGGCACGGTGAAGGCGGTGTTCACCTCGCTAATCTTGCTGGTGGTGCTGCAAACCCTGAATGGTTGGGTCCAAGGCATGGGATGGCCTCCCTGCGGCAAGACCATGGTGCATTGGTTCAGCACCCGCGAACGGGGCTTGACCGTGTCGGTCTGGAATGTCGCCCACAACCTGGGCGGCGCATTGGTGGCCAACCTGGCGTGGCTCGGCGTTGTGCTATTCCATGACTGGGGCGCCAAGTTCTACTTCAACGCGTTGATTGCCGCTGCCATCGCCGTAATCGCCTGGTTGATGATGCGCGACACTCCCCAATCCTGCGGGCTGCCGCCTATCGAGGAATACCGGAATGATTACCCGCCGGACTACTCGGCAGAACACGAACGCACCTTTACGTTCAAAGAGATTTTCTTCCAGCACGTGCTCAACAACAAATACCTTTGGGCTATTGCGATCGCCAACGCCTTTGCATATTTTGTGCGTTACGGCGTCGTCAACTGGATTCCCACCTACCTGGAAACCGCCAAGGGCTTTTCGTTCAAAGACTCGAGCCTCGGGTGGGCGCTTTACGAATATGCCGCCATTCCGGGCACCATCGTCTGTGGCTGGATGTCCGACAGGATCTTCCACGGAAAACGCGCTCCAGCTTTGATTCTGTTTATGGCGCTGACGCTGGTGGCCGTCGTTGCCTACTGGCTCAACCTGCATGGTCCGCTTTGGATTGATTATGCGGCCCTGATCGCCATCGGATTTCTTATTTATGGGCCAATCATGATCATTGGCTTGCACGCCTTGGACTTGGTTCCGAAAAAGGCGGCGGGCACCGCGGCTGGATTCACCGGATTTTTTGGATATGTGTTTGGCTCGGCCACTGCAGGCACAGGGGTTGGCTGGATCGCCGACCACTGGAGCTGGCATGGTGTGTTTTTCACCATGGTTGTCTGTTGTGTGTTAACCATGTTGTTCAGCTCCCTGACCCTCAGCCACAAAGTCGTTAGCGAATGCCGAAAATCGCAAACGGCCAAGCCATTAGGAAACGATCAATAAGCCGCTCAAAAACAGCAACCAAAGTCCCATCCCACCGTGAACCTCGAACGATTGCGCAATGTCGCATCGTGATTCTTACACGTTACTCCACTCCAACCCGCGCTCCGTGAACTATCGGTCTCCCACAGCCACTGCTTAATGATTCACTCATCACACTTCACGTCTCACGTCTCACGTCTCACGCATCAAATATCACGCTCCACGTTTCACGTCACCGCCTTCACCCTGAGATCCCTCAGCGCCATCAAGCCGCCCAACCTTACCCCCCGTATCGGCCGCGCCCCGTCCCGTCTCCGGGACCCGAACTTCTCCCGATGCATCGCATAGATCTCATTCACAAATCCCTTTGAGCCCAACACCACCCCGTCGCTCATATGCCGGATCCTTAACCGCAACACCTGCCCCCAGCTCAATTGCCCCCCCCGCGCCATCACCGCCTGGATCTGCTCCCGGTCCATTACCCGCTTCCCGCTGGCCCCGGACTCCCCGCCCCCCGCATACAACCGCCGCCGATACGCCGCCCCGCCTTCCTCCCAGCCCACGCCCCCCTGAAAACTCAAGATCCCGGCCCGCGCCCGCTGGCCCCCCCCCACCGCCTCCCCATACCCGCTAAACCGATACTCCGCCGGGTCCTCCACCAGCCCCGCCCTCACCGGATTCAAATCGATATACGCCGCCACCGCCTT
>JAKLHY010000340.1 GCA_022709905.1 Verrucomicrobiota bacterium
TAATGAAGCATTGCGTGACTATCTCGACCAGGTAATCCAGGGTAACTCCATCGATGTTTTGCCTACCCTGCCGGCCGACTCTGTCGACCTGATTTTTGCCGACCCACCCTATAACCTGCAGTTGCAGGGAGATTTGTGGCGTCCGAACGTTTCCAAGGTGGACGCGGTCGATGAGGACTGGGACAAGTTCGAAACCCTGGCTGCTTATGACGAATTTACCCGCCAATGGCTCACTGAGTGTCGCCGCGTCCTCAAGCCCACTGGCACGCTGTGGGTCATCGGTTCCTATCACAACATCTTCCGCGTCGGGCGGGTACTTCAGGACCTGGGTTACTGGATCCTTAACGATATCGTGTGGGTCAAGTCCAATCCCATGCCCAATTTCAGGGGCGTGCGTTTCACTAACGCCCACGAGACGCTCCTCTGGGCCCAGAAAACCAAAGGTGAAAAATACACTTTCAACTACCACGCCATGAAAGCGCTCAACGAGGATTTGCAGATGCGT
>JAKLHY010000341.1 GCA_022709905.1 Verrucomicrobiota bacterium
TCGCTGGCTTTCTGCGAGTAAAGATCCCACGGACCATTTCTGGAATGCCAACCGGACAAGCGAGCCGGGCTTCGGTGCTAACGAATGCGTGCCTTCGGGCAAGTGGCGCAAGTCCACGGCATTCCGCCATTTTCTGCGCGCGTAGTTCAAAGAGAACGTCCGCCTTATAAGCGGAGTCGCACTAGATGAGTGCCTGGACCCGGAGCGTTACCGGGCGCGCGTACCAAGTTTTGAACCCCTGAACGCGAAGTAGATCGAGCGGCCCGCGCAAGCAAGTGAAGAGTTGAGAGTGCAGAATGCAGAATTCACTCCGCACTTTGCGTTCGAGACTCTGCATTGCGTCAGCGGAGGTGAGCTGGTGGAAGAGACCAGCCAGGGGTTCGTTTCCATTATGCAGAACGTGGAATGAAGAGTAAGACTTGGCACACTCGGATGAGATGGCTCAAAGTATTCTACACTATGCATTCTTCATTCTGCATTTAACTGTCCCCATAGCTCAAAGCAC
>JAKLHY010000342.1 GCA_022709905.1 Verrucomicrobiota bacterium
ACGGTTCCGGTTTGGTCGAGAGATCCTTCGGCATGAAACCAATCTGTGCGTAAGGCCGCACGCCGCTTGCGCGATAGGTGTCGAAGATGCGGTCCAGAATTGTCCAATCGTAAACCGGTTTGCCTTGCTCATCTTCGCGGTAGGCGCCGCTCGAACCCCACTTGAGCGCAGGCGTGCCGTCGCCGCTGGTAAGCAGATTGTGCGCGCGGAAGAAGACCTGGTTTGGCCGCAGCGAACCGAGTTCGCCTAGAAGCTTCCGGCCATTCCGCATGTAGGCGTAGTTCGGTTCATCCGCGCCGAAGAACCGCCAGACGGGCTTCAGTTCACCCTGCGGCTTCGAGGCGTCCACGCGGATGTTCACCGGGAACGTGTTGACCGAACCGGGCGCGGCGGACGACTCGCGGGCTGGAGGCTGGAGTTGAATGTGCGTGGGTTCATCGCGGTCGCAAACCAACCGGCGATTGTCATACTTGAGTTCCACCACCTGAATCGAGCTGCGGCGTT
>JAKLHY010000343.1 GCA_022709905.1 Verrucomicrobiota bacterium
GAAGGAAGTCCAGGGATGGCGACGGTAGCGGAGCGATCCGCAGCGCAATCGATCGAACTCTGAAACGGGCATAAGCGCCACGGCAAGCAACCGGCGCATCGAGCAGTTTCCAGCCTTGCTCGACGCAGGAGCTTTGCCATGTCTCACGCATTACCCGCTATCGATGTCCTGGTCAGCGTCTCTCAGATCGTCCGAAATCCCAAATCCGACATTCCGGCTTTGATCCCAATCAGCCGCTCGAGCTGGTTTGCAGGTGTGAAATCCGGAAAGTACCCGCCCCCGGACGTTCGCCTTGGCGCGCGGACCGTCTGCTGGAAGCTATCGACGATCGCCCGCTTCATTGAGCAATCGAGCGCCAAGGCCAGGGGCGCAGCATGACAACGGCGGCCGCGAAAAGAAAAAGGCCCGAAGCGGGGGAGCGGCGGGCCAAGGCGTCTTTGGTCGGAAGCCTCAATACGCAAGTTGCCACGCTTCGCACGCCGGCGACAAGTTTGGTGTTTCTG
>JAKLHY010000344.1 GCA_022709905.1 Verrucomicrobiota bacterium
GATACCCGTCTTCGATGTCAACGAAGGTTTTGCGCTCCTGCTCGACGAGGATCTGTTCGCGCAAGCTGGCGGCGAGGGCGACCGTGGCCGGGTCGTTGGCCTGGTATTCGGCGCTGGCTTCGACCGAGGCCAACTGGGTTTGCAGGGCGACAATGGTGGCGGCGCCGACAATGGGGCCGAGTATGGTGCCCAGGCCGCCGAGCAGGGTCATCAGAACGACCTCACCCGAGGCATGCCAGTGCACGTCGGTCAGCGACGCCAGTTGGAAGACCAGCGTCTTGGTGGCACCGGCCATGCCGGCCAGGGCGGCGGAAATGATGAAGGCGATCAGCTTGAACTTGTTGACGTCGTAGCCGAGTGAAATGGCGCGCGGCTCGTTTTCGCGGATGGCCTTGAGAATCTGCCCGAAGGGAGAATGGATGGCACGATAGATGACGAAGAAGCCGAAGCAGAAGATGGCGAACACCAGGTAGTACATGGCGATGTTGTCGGACAGATCGACG
>JAKLHY010000345.1 GCA_022709905.1 Verrucomicrobiota bacterium
TATGGCTGATGCTGGACAGGCTGTAATGTGCTAATGGTCCCTGCTGGATGACAAACAGGGGTATGTCATCCAGCAGGCATCTTTTAGCTAAGCGGCTTGTTACTGTAATCGCTGCAGGGTCGCCACAGACCAGCGCTTGAGTTCGTTATACCAAAAGGATTTCTGAATTGTTTTCTGTCACTTCCCCTCATAAAAAAAGCCCTGGCCATAGAGGTCAGGGCTTTTTTGTTTGGAGTGGGACAAATCACGAGCAGCCGCTGGTGCCGCCGCAGTTCAGGCATTTGTAACAGGCGCCATTGCGCACCATGATGCTGCCGCATTCGGAGCAGGGCGGGGCGTCGCTCTGCTCGGTGAACACCTTGCTCTCATCATTTTCCTCATGTGCCACCTCGAAATCGGAGAATCCGCCGGTGGCCTCGTTGTCGGATACACGCTTCAGCAGATAGCGCGCTTCCAGCCAGCGGAAGATATAATCCGTGATGGATTTGGCCACGGGAATGGC
>JAKLHY010000346.1 GCA_022709905.1 Verrucomicrobiota bacterium
GCCTTCGTCGGCAGCGGACGCAAGGAGCGAGGCCTCACCTACCGAGCCACGCGCCAGCTCCTGGACGACCTGGAAGCGCGCGGAGACGTCGAGACCGAGATCGTCTTCCTGAGCGACTTCGACCTCGGTTTGTGCCGCGGCTGCAAGGTGTGCTTCATGCGTGGGGAAGAGCACTGCCCGCTGAAGGGCGACCGGGATCTGCTCCTCGAGAAGATGCAGACCTCCGACGGCATCGTGCTCGCCTCGCCGAACTACTCGTTCCAGGTCTCCTCGACGATGAAGGCGTTCCTCGACAGGCTGGGCTACGTGTTCCACCGCCCCCGCTTCCACGGCAAGACCTTCACCGGCCTCGTCGTCCAGGGCTTCATCGGCGGCGGCAACATCGTGAAGTACCTCGAGTTCGTCGGGACCTGCCTGGGCTGCAACGTGGTGAAGGGGAGCTGCATCACGGCGCTCGAGCCCGCCACGGACAAGGACCGGCGGAAGATGGCCAGGACCCT
>JAKLHY010000347.1 GCA_022709905.1 Verrucomicrobiota bacterium
CGGTCGGTGCGCAGGGCGCCCGTCGGCCGGCCCGTGCAGTGAACCACCCCGTCGCGCACGCCCCACGTTTCCGGCGCGCAGTTGGCGTTCACCCAGCCGGTCAAATCGCGGCCGTTGAACAGCGGGCGGAAGCCCGCCTCGGAGGCCCGGCAATTGGCTAACGCCCCTGCCATCAAGACGGCAGCGAGCACGGAAATCCTGACAGGATGATTCATGGCCCGGCATTGTTCGCGCTTCCCGGGCAGCAAGCAAGCCTGGACCCTTAATGCCAGATTTCGCCGGCCGTGGCGTTGCCCTTCACGTCCAGCACCTGCACGCTGGAGATCGTCCGCATCTTCTCGTGGTTGGCAAAAGTCCATACGACGCGCTTGTCGGGCGCAACCTCGATGAGATGGGGGGCTTTGCCAAACTGCCCGTGGCCCAGCCAGTTGGCGATCACCGTGTTTCCATTGGGCAGCCGGTGAAAGCCCGCAATGAACTTCAAGCTGATGCCGGGCAGG
>JAKLHY010000035.1 GCA_022709905.1 Verrucomicrobiota bacterium
TTCCTTCGTCGCGCCTCGCCATGCGGCCATTTCTGCGAAAACAGCGCCCCTTGGAATTTTCAAACAGGCTCTAAGGCTGGAGACAAACCTGATGCTGAGGTGGATTGCGGCAAGGCTTCGGATGGGAACCTGGACTTATGGCTCGAACTGTCTGGACAAACAGCGCAAAATCGGAAAGTAATAGGTGTGACCGATAAACATTAAGGGCGGTTGAGGGGAAGGTCTCGGTAAAAATGTCGTTGTCAAGAGTTAGTGAATAAACAACGAAAAACCGTGAGAAGACTTAAAGACAAATTAATGGATCCTATGAAAACAACAAAATGGACACGTCGTGGTTTTCTATCGCATACCCTCGTCGCGGGAGCGGGCGTAACCTGGGGAATGTCAGGGTTAACCCAAGCCGTTGCCTCGGACCCGTCGGCGGCTCGAACGGCAGGCACGCCTAATGCCGAAAAACTCGGCTGGCGCCTCAGTTGCGGCATCTACACCTTCCGCGACCGCAGCTTTTATGAGACCTTGCCAGTTGTGTCGGATCTTGGCATGCGTTTGGTTGAGCCCGCCTTCTTTCTTCCACTAAGCAAAGAACAGCCGGATCTGAAAACCAGTGAAAACCTCTCCCCGGCTTTACGCTTGGAAATGAAGAAACGGATGGACGATCTAGGCATCAAGATGGCCACTTATTACGCCCCAATCGAAGGGGATAAAAGTGTTTACCGCAAGATTTTTGACTTTGCCAAGGAGATGGGCGCCGAGACCATGGTGGTCGAACCGCCGATCGAGGCGCTGGATGCATTGGACACCCTCTGTGCGGAATACCAGATCAACCTCGCGATCCACAACCATCCGGAAGGCTCAGGATCGCGATATTGGAGTCCAGAGATCGTCATGAAAGCCTGCGAGGGCCGGAGCCCGCGAATCGGCGGCTGTCCGGACACGGGCCACTGGGTGCGATCGGGACTTGATCCCTTGGCCGCACTCAAGAAGTACCAAAAGCGAATTGTGTCGTTCCACCTGAAGGACGCTGCTGAGTCCGGCAAACGCGACAGCCGGGATGTCCCGTTGGGCACGGGCAAGGCGAATTATTCGGCGATTCTCAAACAGCTCGCCGATTGGAATTGGCGCGGCGTCATGACGATTGAGTATGAACATCAGTCGCCCGAGTTGGTCAGCGACGTCCGACAATGTGTCCAATTCGTGGAGAACACCGCTCGGGAGATAGTTCAAGTTCGTTAGAGAACAGAACTCGGGCCGGCATTTCTATCGGGGCCAGTCCTATGGGCTCTGCAGGAACCTCCACGCTTCGCTTGATTTGACATCTAAAACTACAGATGTCGTTCATGTACAGTTCTGGTTCATGATGCCAGAGCATAACCTGTTCGTTCCTCTCGAATTAGCGGGAGCATTTACGGGATTGACCATCACCCGCGCCTCATTCGGATTCATGGCGATCGAGAAGGCGCTCCTGCAGGCAGGCTTGGTGCGGCTGCGAGCCGTGCTCGTGACGGTATTCGCCACAGTCTGCGGATTGATCCCGCTTGGCCTGCAAGGAGGCGCCCAGTGGCGTCCGCTCACCGCGGTGCACATCTTCGGGTTAGGGTCCGTCAAGAAATAAGCTATACATTCGTTGCGCTCAAATTGGCCTGGGGCAAGGCACGAGGGAAGGAGTGTATCCGCAGCGATACTCGACCGACCGAGTAACGAAGCCCCGGGCCAATTTCAGTGCAACCCTCCGGGCGGCGGTGCTTCTTCACTCCGACGTCGTTGCTCGCTCCTTTCAGACCCACTGGGGGTATGCGCGTCGCTCGCGCCTCGTCGGAGCGAACAATCCCTCGCCGCGAATGTATAGCTTATTTTTTGACGGACCCTTACTCCTGGCACCTTGACTTCTTCAAACTCGCGTAACCGGGCAATCTGGGCTGACCGAAAACTAAAACATAGCGTTAACTATTATTTTAAGGGCAGACCCCAAGTCCCTTCTCGGCTCAGGCTTTGCCTGCCTCTGATTCGTTCCTGGAATCGCGCAGGGCGGGGGGAATTTCATGGGCGCGCGCTTGTTCAGTTCGAGCGGGACTTTCCTCCATTCTTTGGATAGAGTCACCGATGATGAAGACCCGATGGAATAACCTCTTGCGTGCGGGAATTGTCTTTGGATGGCTTGCCTCTTGGTTTCCCGAAGGGGCACTGGCCGATGGCCCGGTTCTGAAAGCATCGGACGTTGTTTTTATGTATGCGGCGGATCGGGCCGTCTACCAGCGGTATGGGGCGACGGTATTGGCCTGGGGTCCGAAGCCGACGCCGCAGCGACTGGCTGAGGCGCCGGGAGTGTTGTGGTTTGGCAGTGTGGGGATGGTGACGGAATTTTCGGCGTATCACCGGTGTTATCCGGATCGCTATGAGGAGGGGTTGTGCCGCGACATCGAGGGGCGTCCGGTCAAGGTTCCCTGGCTGACGGATCATCAGCACGAGGGCGTTCCCTACTGGTGGTGTTGCACGCAACAACCCTTGTTCCGGCAATTTCTGCGGGATCGAGTGATCGAGACGGTTCGGGCGGGAGCGGCGGGTGTCCATGTCGATGATCACCTGGGAACCGCGGGCGGGTTATGGCTTGGGGTTTGTTTTTGCGACCGTTGTGTGGAGGGATTTCAGGATTATGTGAAGAAGTTGCCCGCAGAAGAACGATCGCGGTTCGGGCTGTCTTCAGCCGAGGATTACGATTTTCGGGCGGCGATGAAGAACTGGCTGGCTGAGGGCGGGACCGGACGGAAGGTGACCGGGCACCCGTTGTGGGCGCATTGGTCGATTTACCAATGCCGCGCGGCAGCTTCGTTCATGCTTGAATTACGGCAGTTGGCCGCCGAAACGGCGGGACGCCCCCTTCCGATTGGAGCCAATGCCGGGCTGTTATGGCCGCGGCACCTGTCGGATTACCGGGCGCTGGATTTATTTACCGCGGAAACCGATCATCACGCGGCGGAGCGGCGTCCGAGTGATCTGCCCCTGTTCGCCTACCGCCTGGCGGAGGCGATGGGACGTCCCTATGCGGCCACAGCCAGCGGGGGCGACTGGGCGTTCATCAAGGAAAAGAACCTTCCGGGCCTGGTTCGTTGTTGGATTGCGCTTTCATATGCCGCGGGACAGAGATTGATGGCCCCGCATCATCAGTGGTGTCACACGCCCGAGAAAGGAACCCATTGGTATGATGGCCCGACGGAAAAATTTGCGCCGCTTTATCAATTCGTGCGGCGAAACGCAGACTGGCTCGATGGTTACCAAACTTACGCCGATCTGGTGATGGTGCTGCCCCATCGGTCTTATGTGGAGAATCCCCAGCGTTGGTTTGATCGAGCCAATCGTTTGGCTACGAACCATGTTTCCTACCGTCTGCTTGTGGCCGGCGACGAGATCGTGGAGCATCCGCTTACGGAACGCGAGCTTCAGAGCTGTCGATGCCTGTTGGTCCCCGAGCGCCGGGAGTTTTTGCCGGAGGATCGCGATCTACTCGAACGATGGTCGGGCAAGACCCGTCGTTTCAGCACACTCGATGAGGCCCTGGCGGGAGTTGTCCCGGCTGTGCGGGTTAGTAACAATCAGCCGATCCGCGTTTTGCCCCGCACCAAACCGGATTCCGCAGTGGTTCATTGCTTGAATTACGGCTACCTTCCGGACCGGGATGATGTGAGTCCGCTGAGCAAAGTTCTGGTGCGGATCGATCGGGAGGCCTTGGGGGTTGGCCGGGCGCAGAGAGGCTTGTGGATTGCCCCGGATACCGAGCCATTGGAAGTGTCTCTGCGTGATGGTCAGGCGGAAATCCCCAAACTCGGTTTGTGGGGAATGCTGGTGATCCGAGCGGAATGACTTCAGCCCCCAAAAGCATGATAGAATGGTCGGATTATTGCCTCGTGAATATGAAGAAACTTGGATTTTCGGGCTTATTTGGGGTGTGTCTATTTATCCTGCTCACCCCTGTTGCAGGGGCGTCTTCGGGGAGTGTTGATTCTGGAAGCTATCAGCTTCGTGAAAGCTGGCAGGCGAGCCTTTTGGCATCCGAACGTGCTTTGGCTCAGATCGCGGCGGAAACGGAGATCGCCGCATTTGAAAGCGAAGTTTTTCGGGGTGGAGATTCGCCCGTGAAGGTCCGAGTTCGGGTAACTGGCATGCCGTCCGTATACCTGTTTGTGGCGGGGGATCCTGATGTCAAATGGGGCGTGGCTGACTGGGCCGAGGCGCGTCTGATCGAGCGCTCGGGCGAGGTCGTTCCTATCGGGCAACGCAAGTCGGAGATCAAGATCCTTGAGGGCCGGCATGAGTATGATCTGACGTTAAGGTCCGGGCTTTACCAGAAGATGTCCTTGCAGGGGCGTTCTTTCGACCAAGGATTGCATGTGCAGGCCAATAGTGGCATCCAAATTCCCTTGAGGGCGGAAGACGAATGGTTCGAAGCTTGGGTGGGGGTGGACGATTGGGCAGGGACGAATGGCAGTGTTCGTTTCAGTGTCACCGGGCCCCGGCAAGCCACACGCAAGCTTTGGTGGAATCGCCTCGCCCAAGATTTCGCTGATGGCCCATCTCGGCTTCAGATGGAATGGGAGCGACAGGATCGTATTTGGGATGCTCCCTGGAATCCGACCGATTGGAAAGGGTTAGCTCGGCGGTATGCTGACGCCAGCCGGAGGATAACTCCCTTGGCGGCTCGCATGCGGACGCAGGCGGGTTCGGTTCACGACGAGAGCGATCTGACTCAATTTCGCCGGGATTACTACCGATCGCGAGAGTTGGCTGCCGCTCTGGATCGACTGCGTTCATTTGCCTTTGGATCGCTGCGGCTCGCTTTGCTGGATTTGGAGCAGACCTTTGGCGATCGTTATTCCGAGGGCGAGCGCTATCGCGCGCGATTGGACGAGCTGGAGAAGGAAAGCCGGAGGCTGCTGGGGGCTTTATCTGGGCAGCGGGGTGATTTGGAGGCATATGAGACTTTGGCGAAATGTTCCAGGGCGCTGGAGGACCTTCGCCGGCAGGCCCTGCTGAGGAATCCGTTGTTGGATTTTGATCGATTGCTATTGGTCAAACGCAGGCCATTGGGCGATCCCCGCCGATCCCAGTGGGAAGATCGGGGACTGGGCGAGTATCTGGGTCTGCCCAAACAAAGTTCCTGGCATGTATCGACGATTCCGCGAACGGATATTTGGGACAACGAAATCGCGGTTCTGTCGCCCGTGCGTCCTGAGGGCAATCTGAGCACGCTCTATCGATCCGAGGGACGCCGTTTGCTGACTGATGTCGATCTTCATTTTGATGGGGACAAGCTGCTTTTTTCCATGCCGAATGGGAGTCTGCGCTGGCAAATCCATGAAATCCCCGCTGACGGCGGAACGCCTCGCCAGCTCACGCCGGGCGACCAGCCAGACGTGCACAATTATGACGCGTGTTATCTGCCGAACGGAAACATTGCGTTTCTTTCGACCGCTGTTTTGCAGGGGGTGCCCTGCAACGCCCAGGTCAACGTCGGCATGATGTATCTGATGGACGCTCGAGGCGGCGACATCCGCCAGGTTTGTTTTGAACAGGACCATGATTACTGTCCGGCGGTGCTGAATGACGGACGGATACTCTACCTGCGCTGGGATTACACAGATACCCCCCACGTCTGGAATCGTTTGCTAATGGCTATGAATCCTGATGGAACCGGTCAGATGGAGTATTACGGGAGCGGTTCCTATTGGCCCAATGCCATTTTTTTTGCCCGGCCTGTTCCCGGGCACTCCACCAAGATCGTAGGGATTGTGACAGGTCATCACGAAGGACGAGTCGGGGAGTTGGTCATCTTCGATCCGGCTCGGGGACGGCATGAGGTGGAGGGAGTGGTCCAACGCATCCCCGGATACGGCCGGCCTGTGGAGGCGAAGATTGAAGACAAACTCACCGAACACAGCTGGCCGAAGTTCCTTCATCCGTATCCGCTGAGTGAGAAGTATTTTCTGGCGGCCTGCAAACCGGAGCCGGATTCTCTTTGGGGCATTTACCTGGTGGATGTCTTTGACAACCGGATTTTGTTGCGGGAGGAAGAAGGGCAGGCGTTGCTCGAGCCGATTCCATTTCGGGCGATGCGCAGACCGCCGGTGATTCCGGATCAAACGCAGCCCGATCTTACCCATGCCGTTGTGTTCCTCCAGGATGTGTATAGCGGGCCTGGATTGAAGGATGTGCCTCGCGGCACGGTGAAACAGCTGCGGCTATTCACCTATCATTTCGGATATCAGCAGGTGGCCGGGATTGATCATCGGGTGGGGGCCGATGGGCCGTGGGAGGTGAAGCGCGTATTGGGAACGGTGCCGGTCGAGCCTGACGGTTCCGCCTTTTTTCGTGTGCCGGCCAAATATCCGATCTCACTGCAGCCGTTGGATGCCGAGGGCAAGGCCCTGGCCTTGATGCGAAGTTGGATGACGGCGATGCCCGGGGAGATTGTGTCTTGTGTGGGATGTCATGAGCGGCAAGGAAGCGCGCCGCCCGTTCAGGGGGCGTCGGCCTTGAAACGCCAGCCCTCGGACATCGAACCCTGGCACGGTCCCTTGCGGGGATTCAGCTTTGCGCGGGAGGTTCAGCCGGTTCTCAATCGCTATTGTGTTCGCTGTCATGAAGGATCCGGGAACAGTCCGGATTCCGCTTCACCGGATTTGCGGGAGCGTCCGGATGCCTGGATGGTTTACGAACACGGCCGGCCTGAGGGGTGTCTGGTGACGGGGGTGTCTCGCACGGAACTGTTGGGCAAGTATAGCGCAGTATTTGAACCCGCTTATGTTGCGTTGCGGTCGTTTGTTCGAGTGGGCGGTTTGGAGAGTGATTTGCACGTGTTGCCCCCGATGGAGTTTCACGCGGACACTTCCGAACTGGTGCAAGTGCTGAAGAAAGGCCATTACCAGGTTCGCCTCGATGCGGAATCCTGGGATCGATTGATAACCTGGATCGATCTCAACGCCCCCTGTCATGGGACCTGGAAGGAGACCACGCGCATCCCCGGGCGCCAGCAGCCCGAGCGCCGGCAGGCCTTGCGGCGGCTCTATGGCGGCATCGATGAGAACGCGGAGGACATTCCCGATCCATCCCCGCTCCCCAGCCAGGCTCTCGGCACGCATCAATCCGAGACAGGGCTTTTGACGCAGCTTGCGGTCATCGAGACTCCCGCCGGCTGGCCCTTTTCTGCCCGCGAGGCAAAGCGCCGGCAGCAACGCCCCGGAAAAACCACCCGGATTCTCGACTTGGGGAACGGGGTGAAGATGAAACTCGTTCACATCCCCGCCGGGGCCTTCGTCATGGGAGATGCCTCAGGCCAATCCGGGGATGCCCGTCCGCGCGTCATGCGCGTGGACCGCTCTTTTTGGATGTCCGAGTTCGAGGTCAGCAACGAGCAGTACGCCCAGTTCGATCCCCGCCATGACAGTCGTTTTGAGGATCGAAGCTCGTGGATTTTCAGCGAGGCGTATTTGGGTTGGCCGTTGAATCGTCCGCGGCAGCCCGTGGTTCGGGTTTCCTGGGATCAGGCGATGGATTTTTGCCGATGGTTGTCGGGCGTGACCGGGCTGGAGGCGACTTTGCCCACCGAGGTTCAGTGGGAGTACGCGTGTCGTGCCGGGACCGATACCCCGCTGTTTTTTGGCGATCTGGACGCGGATTTCTCCCGTTACGGCAATCTAGCGGACGCGAGCCTGCGCCAGTTATCGAGCGAAGGCTGGCGTCCGCTGGCTCCGGATGTTGCGGTTCGCGATGATCGATTCAATGACGGCCATCTGGTGACCGCGGATACTGGCAGCTATTTGCCTAATGCCTGGGGATTATACGACATGCACGGCAACGCCGCCGAATGGACCCGATCGGTTTATTCTTCAAACGATCGTTCGCTGGAGACTCCCCCTGCGGCGCCGGCGGGATCGATGGAGACCGAGGCCCGGGTGGTGAGGGGCGGTTCCTGGCGGGATCGTCCAAAACGGTGCCAGTCCTCTTTCCGGCTTGGGTATCCTCCTTACCAACGGATTTTCAACGTCGGGTTCCGCGTCCTTGTGGAATCTGACTGACGAAGGGAGGACTTAGGGTCCGTGCAAAATCGGACGTCATTTTTGCACGGACCCCTAACCTTGCTCGGTTCCCCCTTGATTTGGCGGCAGGAAGAGTGCAGCGTAATCTGCGGTTATCAGAAAGAACAACGGCGTGAAAATGCATCCTGAATCGTTACAAGGGTTTCTGTTGTTGGACGGGGGCAGTCTGCGGGGATCATTTTTCAACCGGACAGTGGTCCTGATCTGTCAGCATGATGCCGAAGGCGCGTTTGGTTTGGTGCTGAATCGTCAAAGCGGAGCCAGTGTCGGTGAGATCCTGGTTGCCAACCTGCCGGACGCCCTGAAGAGCCAGCCGCTTTACATTGGGGGGCCGGTCCAGCCCACCGCCATGAGCTACCTGCATTCCGACCAATTTTTGCCGGACGCGAATGTCATGGAAAACTTGAGCCTGGGACATTCCTTGGACACGTTGATCGAGTTGGGGGAGTCGATGTCGGTGACTCAAAAGGTCCGCATATTTGCCGGTTACTCCGGCTGGGCGGCGGGCCAGTTGGAAGACGAGATGAAACGCAAGGCTTGGCTGACTCATCCCGCCACATTGGACCTCGTGTTTTCACAAAACCCGGACCAGCTATGGCGTCAGATTCTGCTCAATCGGGGATGGCAGTATAAACTTCTGGCGGAAGGCCCCGAGGATCTCTCGGTGAACTAGCCTGCAAGTCGTTCGTCTTTTGACTTTTGTGATTTCAGTCTCTTCTCAACTCAAGTCCGGCAAGCTCCCGACAAGTGTTCTGGGTTTGGCCGGCAAATTGCTTTTGCTCGACGTAGGCAACACTCATACTCATGTGGGCTTGGCCGACGGCGATGGCATCGTGCGGCAGTGGCGATTTCCGACGGGGAGATGGGCGGATTGCGCAGAGCAGGCAAGGTTGCCCGGGCTGAGGCTGGCCCGATCCTTGGCGGGAGCCGCTGTGGCTTGTGTGGTGCCCCGGGCGCTGCCTGAAATTCGCCATCTGATCGAAGGCAAGTGGGGAGTTCAGCTTCTGGAATTGAACGCCCGAACGCTTCGGGGGCTGGAATGGGATTATCCCCGCCCGGAGACGATCGGTCCCGACCGGCTGGCGAACGCATTAGCGGCCCGGGTTCACTGGGGCGCGCCGGTCCTGGCCGTCGATGCCGGAACCGCAACCACGTTTGATGTGGTCAACCGCCGAGGCCAGTATATCGGTGGTGCGATCGCTCCCGGATTCGCTCTTGTGGCCAGCTGCTTGGCCGGCAAAACCGCCTTGCTCCCGCCGATGAAATGGCGTGAAATGAAACGAGTGATCGGCAAGAACACCCAGGAAGCGATGTTGGCAGGCGCAGTCGGTGGATACTGCGGCCTGGTGAGCCACCTTATTGAGGAGGTCCGAAAAGAACTGAGGTGCACGCGGTTGACGGTCGTGGCGACCGGCGGAGATGCCGGCTGGCTCGCCCGGCGCGTGGCGGGAATCCATCATTACACACCCGATCTCACCCTCGAGGGATTGCGGTTATTCTGGTGTTTCCACCAGGCGCCATCTCCGGTGAAAGGCGAGGGCCGTCTCCCGCGCCGGCAACGGAGACCTGCCTCGTTGACATTAAGAAAAACCAACACTTTATTTCCCTTCAAATGAACCGAATTCAGGAGCGTTTTCATCAACTGGAGAACCGACATCAGAAAGGGCTGATTACTTATATTGGCGCTGGCGATCCAGATTTGGGAGCCACTCATGATCTGGCTATGGCTTTCGATCAGGCCGGCGTGGATGTCCTCGAACTGGGGGTTCCTTTCAGCGATCCGCTGGCGGATGGTTTGACCAATCAATTGGCCGCGCAACGCGGATTGGATTCCGGAACAACACCGGCCGGGGTGCTTGAGACCGTCGCGCAAATCCGCCGAACCTCAGGCATCCCGATTGTGCTATATCTTTACTACAATCTGGCGGCGCGAAATGGCCTGGATACATTCATTCGGCAAGCCTCGGAATCGGGCGTGGATGGCATGTTGATGCTGGATCTGCCGCCGGAGGAAGGGGCGCAATACCGTGAGTTGATGAGCCAGGCCGGGTTGTGCGCGATTCATCTGGTGGCGCCCACGACGCCGGAGGATCGGATTCGTTACATCGTCTCGCAGGGGAGCGGTTTTGTCTACTACGTCTCCCGCGAGGGCGTGACGGGGATGCAGCAAGAAGTTGCGGAGAGCATTGGAGAGAGGGTGGCGCTGATACGACGGCACACGGATTTGCCGGTGGCGGTGGGATTCGGGATCTCGACTCCCGCGCAAGCCGCGCGGGTGGCCGAAGAGGCGGATGCTGTCGTGGTGGGCAGTGCGATCGTGAATCAGATTGCTCGATTCGGTCGGGGCCCGGATCTGGTTCCGGGAGCGACCGCATTCGTGCGAACGCTGGTCGACGCAGTCAAGAACCCGGGGAATCGGCTCGCAGAGCCGGTTCCGGAACAACGCTGAGGTCATCATGAAGGTAAGAGCGAACACTCCAATTCGGGATCGATTTGTCATTATTATGGCTGGAGGTCGGGGGGAGCGATTCTGGCCCGTCAGCCGCGAAAGAAATCCCAAGCAACTCTTGAATCTACTTGGCAAGACCTCGTTCCTTCAGCAAGCCGTTCATCGAGTGACGCCATTGGTCCCGGCCGAGAACATCCTGATCATTACGAATGCGGCCCAGGCCGATGCCGTTTCCCGGCAGCTTCCCGAATTACCCAAGGCAAACATCATTGCGGAGCCATGTGGCCGAGATACCTGTGCTGCCATCACCTTGGGGGCGGCCCTGGTCGGTCAGCGTTGCACGACGGCTGTCATGGCCGTTTTGCCGGCGGACCATGTCATTTCCGAGGAGAAAAAGTTCCAGCAGGTTTTAGGGGACGCCTTTGATCTGGCGGCCCGCGGGCAGGTGATGGTGACGATTGGGATCAAGCCCACTGAACCGGCCACTGGCTATGGTTACATCAAGGTCGGGCATCCGTTGCCGGCGCCCCAGGGGGGCAAACGCTGGAAGACAACCTTTTTCAAGGCCGAGCAGTTCGTGGAAAAACCCCATCACGACAAGGCGGTGGAATATGTGAACAGCGGCCATTACCGGTGGAACGCCGGAATGTTTATCTGGTCGTTCGTGACCGTCACTCAAAGCCTGGAAATGCATCAACCCGAGCTCGCGGCGGTCTGTCAGCGTTGGTTTAAAGCCGCCGGCGATCCCCGGAAACTCGCCTCACTCCTGTCCCGCGACTATCCAGGCCTGAAGAAGATCTCCGTCGATTACGCCCTCATGGAAAAGGCCCAGAACGTGGTGGTGGCCAACGGCGATTTTGCCTGGGATGATGTTGGCGCCTGGCCCGCGTTGACGCATCATCTCAAGCCCGATGCGGATGGCAACTGCGCCGTGGGCGAGGTCCTTTCTGTCGACGGGGCGCGAAACCTGGTCTTTGATGCCCGCACTCGGAATCGCACCCTGACGGGTATTGTTGGATTGCGGGATGCCGTGATCGTATTTACCGACGACGCCACGTTGGTGACGCAACGGTCTCAGTCTCAGAAAGTCAAGGAACTGGTTCGGCTTCTGTCGGTGAGCAGGAAATACAGGGCGTTGGTGTAAACGAGAAGGTGATCTCTGTGAGCCGATCTCAACGGGGCGAGGTAGTTCCTTTGGTTCTTTGGCTGGTTGTATTTCTGGCCAATGCGTCAGGAGCCGAATTCGTTATTCAAAAGCCCGCTCAATCCTGGGGGGATCGTTCTCCGCAGGAGGTTGTTTTTTCCCCGGGTGGTAATCTGTTAGGGATTACAGATCCCACCGGGGGGCGGGTCGTGATCGTCGATGTTTTGCGCCGGCAAGTCATTCGGGAGTATTCAGATTTGCGGAAGCCTGCGGGGATCGAGTGGTCTTTCTCGGGATCGCGTCTTTTTGTTTGCGAACAAGAGGGCGACGCGGTGGCGGTTCTTGATCCCTCGTCGGGGAGTATCCTGGCACGGTGGGAGACAGGATCGCGGCCGGCGGGCCTCATGCTGTCGGGGCCGAACGCCGGTCTTCTGGTGGCAGAAACCGGTCGTCACCATCTGGCGGTTCTCGATTCGGACAGCGGAACGACGTTAAGGCGAATCCCGGTTGTGCGGCATCCGACGGGCATCGCCATCCAGCCGGGGACCCGTCTGGCCGTGATGGGTAATTTCCTGCCGGGAGGCAGCGCCCTGGATCCGGCGGTAGCCTCGGTGGTGAGTCTGGTGGATTTCGACCGGGGCCTCGTACTGGCGAACTGGCTGCTTCCGGCTGGTTCAACTCTGGTGCGTGGGGTGGCGGTATCGCAGGATGGCCGCTGGGCGTATGTGGCGCACGTGCTGGCCCGATTCCAGTTGCCCCTGACTCAGCTGTCCCGGGGTTGGATGACGGGGAACTGCATTTCCATCCTCGATCTTAGGAACCGTCGTCTGCTTGCCACGGTTCTCCTGGATCGCATCATGGAAGGGGCCGCGGATCCTTGGGGAGTTTGCTGCAGCCGTGATGGGCGATGGCTATGGGTGACTTTGTCGGGGGTTCACCAGTTGGCCCGGCTGGATCTTGCGGGATTGCATCGGCGATTGGAGGGGGTCATCGAGACGACAACGGATCCCCCAACTGGGCCGGGAAATGTCTGGGAGGAAATCCGTCGGAATCCGGAACGACGGGATCTCCTGATGAACGATCTGGATGCCCTATCCCGCGCGGGGTTAATCGATGTATTCCCGTTGCCGGGAACAGGTCCGCGGGGGTTGGCTCTGTCGCCCGATCAACGATGGCTGGCTGTGGCGTGTTACTATTCCGGGGAGATTCTGTTGTTGGCTAGTGATTCGGGGCGAATCGAGGCACGAATCAAGCTGGGGGGAGATTCCGCGGCTGCCTCCGGGCCGGAGCGTCGTGGCGAGCGCATTTTTCATGATGCCACCTACGCTTTCCAGCACTGGCTGAGCTGTTCCACGTGTCATCCCGAGGGCCGCGCCGATGGATTGAATTGGGACCTGCTGAACGATGGCATCGGCAGTTTGAAGAACACCCGGTCCCTGTTATGGGCCTATCGGACACCGCCAGTGATGTCTTTGGGGGTCAGAGCGTCGATGGAGATCGCCGTGCAAGCCGGTTTTCGTCACTCCCAGTTTTGTCAGCCCAGCGAGGGGGAACTGGACGATGTGCGGGCATACCTGCGGTCTTTGCGGCCCGAGCGCAGTCCGTACCGGTTAAAGGACGGAAGTCTTACCGAGCGCGCCCGTCGCGGTCAGGCGATATTTCAAAGTCCGGACACGCGTTGCGGCCTTTGTCATCCGGCGCCTTTATTGACCGATTTGCGCCTTCACGGGGTTGGGACCTCGGCGGTTGCGGGGGAGGATCCGCCCTTGGATACGCCAACGCTGGCCGAGATTTGGCGCACGGCGCCTTACCTGCATCACGGGGGCGCCGTGACGATTCGGGATGTGCTCACCACCTGGAACCAGCTCCAACTCCACGGCAGGACCGCCCACCTGACCAAGGAGGACATCGAGGCTCTGGTCGAGTATTTATTGTCGCTTTAGCTTGAATCGATCCTGGACAGTTGAGGTGCATGGGAGCTGGGACGTGAGGGGAGGCTCCGAATCCAGGGGTGTCCTCGGACATTTCGACCTAGTGACCAAGAACAGTTTAGATCCCGTCGGCAAAGGAGACAGGCCGGTCGTCTTCCGTTTGAATTTCGGGCTGCAGGAAACCGGTTTCTGAGGTCAAGACCCGGAATTGCCGGATTTCGAAGGAGACTCGCTGATTTTCGGCCAGACCGAGCTGCGAATATTCTTCCTTGGTCAGCCGCGCCCTGACTGTCAAACCAGATGCCAGTTCCAATTCGAGCCGCAGCATGACTCCCAGAAAGAAGACATGGCGAATGACCGCTTGATAGCGGTACTGAGACAGGTCGGGTGAAACGTGGACCGCATACGGGCGGAACCCGATTCGGATGCGTTCACCGTCGGAGATGCCGGGGACGACGAATTCGAGTTCCTCGGCCCGGGCTCGGTTCTGGTGGACGTCGGCTTCGATCACGTTCATGACCCCGATGAATCGGGCCACAAACTCATTCGCGGGCCGGTCGTAGACCTCCCGTGGCGTGCCCACCTGTTCGAGCTTGCCCTTGGAGAAAATAGCGATGCGGTCGGCCACCTCCATGGCTTCCTCCTGGTCGTGAGTGACAAAGATCGTGGTGATATTCAGATCGTGATGCAGACGGACCAGCCATTCACGCAAATCCTGCCGGATCCGGGCGTCCACAGCCCCGAAAGGCTCATCCAGGAGGAGCACGGTCGGTTTGGGAGCTAACGCTCGCGCGATCGCAACCCGTTGCCGCTGGCCACCCGACAACTGATGGGGAAACCGGTGTTCGAGACCGGTCAATCCCAATAACTCGAGCAGTTCCGCCACCCGTGCCCGGATGTCTTTTCGCGCCCATTTCTTGATCTTCAAACCGAACGCAATGTTGCGCTGCACGTTCATGGTCTTGAACAAGGCGTAGTTCTGAAAAACAAAACCGATGTTACGCTGCTGGACCGGCACTGTATTGACGCATTGGCCGCGGATGAAGACATCCCCTTCGTCTGGATGTTCGAGCCCCGCGATCACCCGGAGGACCGTTGTTTTTCCCCCGCCACTTGGCCCGACCAGGGCCATGAGTTCTCCTTCGTTGACAGAAAGACTGATGTCTTTGACCGCGGGCGTTCGGCCGAATTCCTTGCTGATCTGATGGAGTTCGATGCTCATCGGGCCGGAGCATTCCCGGCGACTCGAGCCGAGGGACAATGGGCGCGGATCTCGCAGCTGCCGCATTGAGGGTTTCGCGCGGGACACCGGCGGCGTCCATGCCAGATAAGCCAATGGCTCAATAGGGTCCACTGGGTGGGATCCACGAGTTCCTGCAAGTCGGCCTCAATTTTCTCGGGATCCTCCTGCCGGGTCAGTCCGAGGCGCTGGGAGAGGCGGGCGACGTGTGTGTCGACGACCACGCCTGCCGCAATGCCGAACGCGTTGCCCAGAACAACGTTGGCGGTCTTGCGACCCACACCGGCCAGCTTGACGAGGGCCTCCATGCAAGGCGGTACTTCGCCGCCATGTTCGGTCATGAGGGTTCGGCAGCAGGCCTGGATGTTTTTGGCTTTGTTCCGGAAAAGCCCCAGGGTTTTCAGATCCGACTCGAGTTGAGGCAACGGCGCATTGGCATAGTCCTCGGCCCGGCGGTATTTTTTGAACAGGCGTTCCGTCACGATGTTCACCTGTTTGTCGGTGCATCGAGCCGAAAGAATGGTGGCGATCAACAACTGCAAGGGATTCTCATAGTCCAGTTCGCAGCGCGCGTCGGGGTAGGTTGTTTTCAGGCTGTGGAGGATTTTCTCAAGCCGGAGGGCGCGGGTGGTCTTGGATTCGGCCTTCATCGCAATTCAATCATCCAAAAATCCTCGGATCTAGGCAACTCCTTATTCCCTGAACCGCAAATAAATCGACTTCACCGCGCATGAACGCCAATCCACGCGAATCATGGCAGGCCAAATACGCGGGTCCTGAAGTGTTGGGAACATCGATGGAATGTCTGGGATTCAATTCGGGCGTGCAAAACGGGAATGACATGATTACATCTCTTGCATGCATGCCTTGGCATTTGTCCTGATCGGGGTAGCCTGTTTTATTCGTGTCCAAGCGGCGGAGACTGGGATTGATGAGGCCCGATTGCTGGCCGAGACCGACGCCCGGATCCGGCTCAATCGAACGTCACCCCTGACTGTGGAAGTCCGCGATGCGGAGGGGCGCCCGGTTAACGGCGCATCTGTGCGGGTGGAGCACGTTAAACACCGGTTTTTGTTTGGGGCCGGATTCGAAACCCAACTTCCGCCTCGAACCGATGAGACCGAGGTGGATCGCCGGCATCGCGAGCATTTTCTGCGATGGTTCAACTATTCCACCGATGCTTCAGGCAAATTGGGGATTCCCGCCGCTTTTGAAGGGACCTACCGGATTCGGGTGGGCGGGCAAACACAGACGGGGGACCATGAAAAATCCCATCCTTTGCGATTGAAATTCGAGAAACCAACTTAACCAACATGCATGCAGGTTTTCATAGAGTTTGGAGGCGGGCTTTTGGTCTCGGGCAATTTCTCGTGATCATCGGTTTGGCCGCCCACAGTGTGATGGGTTCGGATCCTGTTCTGAAGGTGGTTCAGCAGGGGGCTGGAGATGCGAACTTGCTGCGGAATCCCGGCTTTGAGCTGGGGACATTGGTCCAGGCTAGCTCTTGGGGTGCCGCCCCGAAAGGTTACCGGGCGATTTCAGCCGAGGGCCGGTCCGGCACGCGGGCTTTGGTGTGTGAATCGACCCATCTGACGGAGTGGCATGGCGCCAGCCAGTCGTTAACTCTGAACCGCACCAATATTCTTCCGATCGTGGTTCGGGGATGGAGCCGGGCTGAGAATGTCAGCGGCAGCGCCGACAGCGGTTACTCCATTTACGTGGATATTGTTTATCGCGATGGCACACCGTTGTGGGGGCAAACCGGCAACTTTTCCGCTGGCACCCACGATTGGGAGGAACGCCAGTTTGTGATTCTTCCCGACAAACCTGTGCGGTCCATTTCGGTCTATTGTCTCTTCCGTCAGCACTCCGGCAAGGTTTGGTTTGATGATATCTCCCTCGTTGAAATCCAGACGCCGGCCGGCGCGTTCCTTTTTCAAGGGACTCCCATGTCGGTTGCGCTTTCAACCAATCCTCCCCTCGGCGAGTCCGCATTCCACAAAACCCAGGACCATTTCAGCATCGCATGGACAGGAGGGCGGATCACGGGATTGAGCGTGGACGGTCGTGAGTTGGCCTGCGTGGCGCCCTCGGGATTTTTGGCGCGGGATATTGCCGCGGGATCGGACATGTTCGCCTTCGAAAACGATGCCTGCCCCGACTTGAACCTCCGACTTAATACCACGATAACCGCGAAGTCCGATCATTTGATCCTCGAGGGCAAGGTCACGGACACCACAGGGGCAGACCGGGCGATCATGCTCGTTTTCGCTTTGCCCATCGACGCAGTCGGATGGAAATGGAATGACGATCTCCGCCAGCAACACCTCATTGCCGCGCCTGGCGAGTATAGTCACACGACTTCGGTGAACTGCGGGGCGAATGGCCGTCTTTCGCTTTATCCCTTGGCCTGCATTTACGATGACCGCTCCGGGCTTGCGATGGCCTTGGACATGGCGCAGCCCGCCCAATTCCGTCTGGCTTACCATGCGGGGACCAAGCAGTTGTTGATCGCGTATGACTTCGGACTGGTCCGGGAGACTGCGCGGTTTCCGTCCGGCGCCGAGTTTCGATTCGTCCTGTTCCGGTTCGATCCTTATTGGGGTTATCGATCTGCATGGGATAAATACATCGCCCTCTTTCCATCCCGTTTTGCGGTGCGCTCGCCAAACCAGGGCATCTGGATGCCGTTTACCGATGTCAGCAC
Source organism: Verrucomicrobiota bacterium (assembly GCA_022709905.1). Taxonomy (GTDB): domain Bacteria; phylum Verrucomicrobiota; class Verrucomicrobiia; order Limisphaerales; family UBA1319; genus JAKLHY01. Next base: position 17,559 of record JAKLHY010000035.1, read on the forward strand.
CGTCGCCGATTGGCAGGACTTCGGTTTTCGATACCACGAAGGGAACAACAACGTCCCATTCGATGACCGCAACGGCATCCTGAGTTTTCGATACACGGAGCCCATGACTTGGTGGATGCCCATGGCGCCCGACTTGCCGCGCTCCCTTGCCTCAGCCCTGGCGGTACGCGACCAATATGCCGCCGGCCCCGCCGGATCCCGGCAACGCATGGCCATGGTTTCCAAGGATGCGGCGATGGAGGATCCTCGGGGGCAGCCCGCATTGTTGTTTCGCAACGAGCCCTGGGCCAATGGCGCCGTGTGGAGCCTGAATCCCAATCCGGCCCTGCCTTCCAGCCCCAATGCCGCGACTGTCCACTGGAATGACGCCCTCCGCGAGAGCCTATACGGCGCTCAGGCCAAGGGCACTCTCGATGGCGAGTACCTGGATTCGCTGGAAGGCTACGTCACGGCCGATCTGAATTATCGTCGCGATCACTTTGCCCATACCTCGGTCCCTCTGACCTTCGACACCCAATCCAAAAGGCCCGCGTTATGGAAAGCCCTCGCCGTGTTCGAATTCACCCGATGGATCAGCGAGGACCTGCATCGTTTCGGCAAGCTCTGTTTCGCCAACGGCGTGCCCTACCGGTTCAGTTTTCTATGCCCGTGGTTGGACATCATGGGCACCGAAACCGACTGGTTGTCTAACGGCCAGTATGCGCCCTCGTCCCACGCCCAAATGCTGTTCTGGAGGACACTGTCGGGGCGAAAACCCTACCTCCTGTTGATGAACACCGACTACGACCGTTTTGGATCGGACTGGGTGGAACGTTATTTTCAACGCTGCCTTTTCTACGGGATGTTTCCTTCCATGTTCAGCCATAATGCCTCGGAAAATCCTTATTGGCAGAAACCAGCCTGGTACAATCGCGACCGCGCTCTATTCAAACGCTACCAACCGCTCATCAAGCAGGTCGCGGAAGCGGGCTGGCAACCCATCACTCAGGCAACCTCGATGAATACCAACATCCTGGTCGAACGCTTCGGTCCTGGTCCCGATGGGGTCCTCTATTTCACCTTATTCAATGACAGCTCCGTGATCCAAACTACCCGGTTGTCGCATGCTCTCGATCGCCCGGGAACCGGCGTCCGGCATCTGGGAACCGAACTGCTCAGTGGAAAACGACTGACCGGACCCGGGTCGGATTGGGAACTCCAATTGGAGCCGCAAAAGGCGGCGGTGATCAAGGTGGAACGGCCCGCCCAGTTTATTGATGCCACGGTTTTGACCAACGGAACGGTTCGCTTGATCCTCGATGCCCCGCTCGGATCCCAGCAAGTGCTGGAGTTTTCCTCGAACCTGACGAACTGGATGCCCTTAGGCACCAACTTAATCGCCGCGCGGCCCTTTCAATGGCCCGACGACCTGACGCCGGCGTGGCCCCACCGGTTTTATCGGCTCCGATGGGAGAACGTCAATTGAATCGCGGATCAAGGCGCCCGCGCGCTGAAACGGACCGTGGGAGTATCGTCAGGAAAATGATGGGTAAAGAATTCCCGCACGAATCCCGCATATTGAGCGGTGCGGACCGATCCCCATGTCGCCTGATCGCCTGTGGCGTAATAGAGATAAGTGCGGCCTTCCCACTCGAACAAATCGACATCCGAGTTGTTGATGCCTTCGCCGGGCCCCGCCTCGAGGATAGGATTGAAGGGGCTGAGTTCCCAGGTCTCGAGATCGGCTGAGCGCGCCAAAAACGAGATCCAACCGTTGTGCCCAGGCAGCGCGGCATGCAGATAGATGACGTAGTAATAAGGCGCAAAGAACCGGATCACCGGGCATGCGCTGTATTCGCGATTGACGCCAGTAAAAATCAGGCCGGGGATCTTGTCCCATTTCGAAAGATCCTTGGATCGCGCGAACTTGAAGCAGAACGCGACCGGTTTATTGCATTCGTAAGCCATGAGGTACCCCTGATCGTCGCGACAGACCGATACGTTGAGCAGGGCTTCGCCGGGATCCTTTTCCAGGGCCAACTCGCGTTGCCAGTGGGTCAGGTTCGTCGAGGAAAACCGGTAGATGTTATGGAACCAGTCTTTGTTGCCCTCGCTGGCGAACACGTTGAGTTGGGGGCCATTGACAATCGCATTAGCGAAGGAGTGGCCGGTTCCGAACCGGCTGATTTCCTGGCCGGTTGTCAAATCCCGAATCGCCAGGTGCATGCTTTGGGCGTAGGCCTCGGTGTTGGATTTGGTGTCATCCCGATGATTCAGCACGAGCAACGGTTTTCCGTTAAACAGGACCGGGGTGTTCTCCATCGCCCCGGGAAGGGCAAAGGGAAGCTTCACGAGCTGGGGACGCTGGCGTGTGAAAGCGGCCGGCTGCGGCAATCGTGAAGGCAAAAGACTGTGGAAGACCTCCACCGGCCAGCGGCCGAGCCGAATCATCCCTTCGGGCACGTCTTGTTGAAACTGCACGTAGGCCTTAACCTCACCCTGAACGCTGTAGCCAATCGCCCCGGTGTTGGTTCCGCCCACTCCGAAGACTTTGCAGCCCATCAAGGCGCAGTCTTCGAGATCCACATGCAGGAACTTGCCTTCGATCGTGCTGTGGATCACGCCGGTGCCCGGCTTGCCTTGCGGTTGGGAAAAGTTGAATGTCACCAGCCGGCAATTCCTGAGTTTGACGCGCGTAAATCCGCTGTAGCCTGGATTTCCGGCCTGCAGCGCGTTATCGGGTCCCGCCAGGGTGCAGTCGTCGAAGACCACATCCGGATGGGCCGGCGGGGTGGGGTGTTCGGCCCGGACGTAGGCGCCCGCCGCATCCCCCCACCAGTCAAGACACCAGAGCGAACAACGCCGAAACACACTCGGCTCATCGGGACGGGACAGGACGTTCGCCAGGCCCCCGCCAAAGGCGCGGCCCAGGCTGACGCAGTCCTCCACCACAACCGTAAAGGGCTCGGCTTTCCGGACCAAGTCGAAGAACAAACCACCATCGCCGCCGCTCACGTAAAGGTTCTTCAGAGTCCATCGATCCCAAATCGCTGCGGAAAACTCCTCGCCTTGATGCGCGGGACTCCATCCTTTCCAGTAAGAACGAATGGGCCCCCACCAGTCATAACTCTTGAATCCTTTCTCTGGATCGCCCGAATCAATCACCACAAGACCTGTGGCGCCTGAGCCAAACCGGCCGTCCACGTCGCCTATCAGCACATTGTAGGCCCCCGCCGCGCCTCGATGAGCGGGATAAAGGTTCGCCTCCAGATAGGTGTCAGGCCGAACAACGATGCGATGATTGCCCCCGGCATCCGGGACCGCGCTGAGGGCCGATTGGATGGTATGAAACGCGGTTTTCCACGTGCGTCCGTCAGTGTTATCTCCCAGTTTGGACACATGCAGGGTTGCGCCCTGTCCGGCGGCAAAAACGAGGCTCAGGGATTGGCCCAGCGCCAAAAGAGCAATCCATACGGGTGAAATCCCTCGAGATCGATAGTCAAAACACAGCCGTGAGACCAAGGAAAAGAGAGCTATGACGTAGTTGGACATGGGCCTACCCTAGGCCATTGCCCCCAGGAACAAAAGATCCAATAGCGTAACCATCCACCTCTCATTGGGGCTTCCCAGGGACCGGCGGTCCGGGTATCCTGATCCAATCGGAATTATGAAAATTATCGAGATCGCATTCTCCGGCTATTCTGTGACCGACCTCAATCGCGCGCGCTCCTTCTACGAGGGGGTATTGGGGCTCAAACCTTCGATGGTTTATGGGGACAACACGAATGGTTGGATTGAGTATGACATCGGCAGTAGCACGCTTTCCATCGGGAACATGGCTCCCGAATGGAAACCGTCGAAAGACGGCGGATGCGTGGGACTGGAAGTGGAGAACTTCGATGAGGCCATGCGTTGTTTGAAGGAAAATGGCGCCACGATGCTGGAACCCTTTGAATCCCCCGTCTGTCGAATGGCGGTGGTATCGGATCCGGACGGAAATTCGCTTCTGATCCACAAGCGGAAATAGCTTCGCGCCGAGCCACAATGAAACCAAGCGCCAGCGAACGTTCGTTCGCGCACAGTCGCATCGTCCCCGAACCCAACGTGCAGCCCCTCGATCCTCCCATCCCTCCTGAAGATTGTCCGGAATGCCGCGCTCGATCCCCGCTGGATTCCGAGCACGATCCTTTTTCCAAGGTCGGCCGGAAACTGGCGTGTCAAAGCGCCATCGGCGAGTTGATGGACGATTTGGGCTCCGCCATGACCACGCAGCCCGATGTGCTGATGCTTGGCGGGGGCAATCCGGCCGCGATACCCGAGATCCGTCAAACCTGGCGCGGCTTGATGCGGGGCCTTATGGCCCGCGAGGATCAGTTCGACCGGATGCTGGCCAACTACGAACCGCCCCGGGGCAATCCGCAGTTCATACAAGCCTTCTCGAACTTGCTGTTGAAACGTTATAGCTGGCCTGTGACTCCGGACAACATCGCGGTGACGAACGGGACCCAGGTCGCCGCCTTTGTCCTCTTCAATTTGCTGGCGGGCCGCGGACAGGGTGGGGCCAAGCGAAAAATCCTCATGCCGATGGCTCCGGAATACATTGGCTACGCGGATCAGGGATTGGAGGCAGACCTGTTTGTGGTCTGTCGCCCTGCCATATCCTGGCCTGACGGAGAATCCAAACGACGGTTCAAGTATCACATTGATTTCGCTGCCGTCGAGCAATGCCTCGAGTCGGGTGATATCGCCGCAATCACTGTCTCCCGCCCCACGAATCCCACCGGCAATGTGTTGACGGAAGAGGAATTGATCCGGCTTTCCGATCTGGCGGCGCGCTACGCGATTTTCCTTGTTGTCGATAACGCTTACGGAGTGCCGTTCCCCAAGGTGGTGTTCACCGAAGCCAAACCGTATTGGGCGCCCCATGTCATCAATCTTTTCAGCTTATCCAAACTCGGCTTGCCTGGCGTCCGCACGGGCATCGTCGTCGGTCCCTCTGAAATCGCGGCGGCAATCCAATCTTGGACGGCGATTGTAGGCCTCGCAAACAACAATGTGGGCCAGCAGCTTGTCCTGCCCCTGATCGAGAACGGGGAGCTCCTTGAGCTGGGCCCGAGGATTCTTCAGCCGTTTTATCGGGAGCGGAGTTGGGCCGCCCAGGAGAGCATCGAGGAATACCTGGGGGCGGCCAAGGTGGACTGGGCCCTGCATGTCAGCGAGGGCGCTTTCTTTCTTTGGCTCTGGCTTCGAGGCCTGCGCTATACCAGCCGGGAGCTTTATCGACGCTTGAAGTCGCGAAATGTCCTCATCGTGCCCGGTGAGTACTTTTTCTATGGTTTGTCTGATCCATGGCCGCATCAACATGAATGCGTCCGGATCAGCTTTTCCCAGTCTCCGGAGATCGTCCGCGAGGGGATTCGCCGACTGGCGGAAGTGGCGGCTTCGCGCGGTTGACAACCTCGATTTCTTACTGGAGGAATGAGGCTGGTGTTGTTGGGGAGCAGACCGAGGTTGAGCAAGAGAACGGTTACCGGCGCATCTCGTAGACCCGAACATATTCGACTTCAAAATAGTCGGGCAACTCCGCTTTCCGAATGTCACCGCCCCACGTGCCAATCTCCTCGGTGAGCTTGAGAAACTCAGGCACCTGCGACACCCCGCCGGCCTGGCTGCGCCAGACTTCCTTGCCGTCCACGTAAAACACGTACTCCTCGGGCGTCCAAAGCAGGCCGTAGTCATGGAAACCCTCGGTCAGCGCTTTGATGGTCGTATTCGTGCCCGCGGATTTGTGTTCTTTCCCGTAGCCATCCCAGTGGAGATTCATGGTGATTTTGCCGTCCCGCCACGGGATTTCCACGATATCGATCTCAGTGCCGTCGCGTCCGCCATCGCCGATCTTGCTCACGCCCGGGCACATCATCCAGAACGCAGGCCAGTGTCCTGGCTGTTTGGGCATTTTGCATCGGGCCACATAGTAGCCAAAAGCGTGCTCGAACATGCCTTGGGTATTGATTGCTCCGCACGTGTAGCGATCGCCATCTTTCTTGGTCCGCAAGAGCAGGGTGCCGCGCCCGCTCAAGTAAGCATCGTCCTTGACCCAAAAGCCGTCCCGCCGTTTCCAATCGCCCAGTCGATTCCATTTTTTCTCGTCGAGCTCAGTGCCGTTGAATTCATCCTGCCAGATCAACTTCCATTCCCTGACTCCGGCTATCGAAGGAAGCGCGTCACCTGAAGGGACGCTTTGCGCGAAACACATACACGCCAGACCCAGGCCCATCCCGATCAGGGCCGTATTGAGGATTCTGTTCATGGAGGCAGGTTACCTGTCCTGCGGTTGATCGCCAGCAAAAACCAGGGGCGTCAGGGGATATCCAAAATCCGCAGCCGATAGAACCGGTTGTCGTTGGTAGCAGCAGGGCTGATGTGCTCCGTAATCGGAAACCGGCCCGGAACCGTTTCTTGGTTTTTCAACGCGTCCCCAGCCAAGGAGTCTGCCCTCGCCAGCCTTGGGATCTACCCTCTGCCCGGGCCAGTCTAGGGGTCTGCCCTTAAAATAAAAGATAGTGATTAATATCTCGATCGGGAGCCTTCAGCCGGAGAGGCATGGTTCGTCCATTGCGCCCTCATGTGGCAGCATCTCACGGCCTTCACGGTTTACTTCAACCGGCGCCATTGGCGCATTGGGCATCTGCTGCAAAGCCGGTTTCAAGCCCGAATCGTGGAAGGAGATGATTGCCTGTTGAAGCTCGTCTGTTACGTGCATTTGAATCCGGTTAGCGGACGGCTTTGGCAGGGGCGACCGGGCAACCCGGATCGATCACAGCCTGGAGCAGAACGCTAACTATTAATTTAAGGGCAGACCCCAATTGGCAGGATTGCCCCTTCAGACGCAGACGGAAATGAAAAAGAGCGCGAGGATCGCCAGCCCGAGAACCAAACCGGCGGCGGCGTAAGGCCGGCCCCGGTTCATGATCAAAGCGAGAGTGTTGATGATCAGAGCCAGAGGAAACGCCACCATGGAAGCCAACCCGCCAAGGGTTGATAGGATCGAACCTCACCTGGGCCGGGTAATGACTATCATGAGAAAGAAGATCCAGGGCACTGCAGCAATCACAAATCCTACTTTCCCCAAACCGCTCTTCGATTTGTTGAGGACGTGAATCGCTGTTTCTGGCAGCAACGGTGGCATCGGATCCGGATTCATTTCTCTCATCCTATCTCAAAACAGTCCTTAAAGCAAATCTTGAAGATTGAAGCTGTCACCTTATATGGCAGAATGTCCCGCAATGAAACTCAGTCCTAAGGAGTTCCCAACAAACATGGCAACGTGCAATCCCGCAGTCAGCCTGCTGCGCATCGAACAGATCCAGGCCCTCCATGAAGCCAGCCTGAAAATCCTGAGCGATACCGGCATCATGATCCATCATCCGGAGATCCTGAAACTCGTCGAAGGCACCGGCGCGCGCGTGGAGACATCACGTCCGATTGCTCATTTTTCCGAATCTTTGGTGATGAACAGCCTTCAGATCGTTGGCAAGAAGTATGTCTTGAACGGACGCGATCCAGCTCGAGTGGCGCGGTTTAACGACGGGGACCTGGTGCAGCTCTCGAGCCCGGGTCAGTATCGATGGCTAGATCTCCACACCGAACGCGTGCGGCCGGCAACTCTGCAGGACGCGCGGGATGCGATTCGTCTGGCGGATGCCCTTCCTAACATCAATTTTGTAGGCGCCATGGCTCAACCCGCTGAGATCAGTGAGAAATATCGAGAGGTGGTCCTCACAGCCGAATTGTCTAAAGGAACCACCAAGCCAACAATGGCCTGGACCCACAATGGCAAAACCGCGCGTTATGTTCTGGAAATTTACCGGACATTGGTTGGTGGCGAGAAGGCCTTGCGAGAACGTCCCATGACCGAGGCCTTCCTCGAACCGATCAGCCCATTGCAGCTTCCCAACGACGGTCTGGACATGGTCCTCGAATTCGCGGCCGCAGGCCAGCCGGTTTCCGTTGGCCCGATGGCGATGACCTCCGGAACCGCCCCGGCCACCCTTGCTGCCACATTAGCCCAGGAAAATGCCGAGATCCTTGCGGGAATTGTCGTCACCCAGTTGATCGCGCCGGGGATCCCGATGAAATATGGTGGCATCCCGCATATTCTGGATCCAAGAACCAGCATCTGCTCGTTCGGTTCGCCCGAACAGGCATTGATGGGCATGGCCATGGTGGCCATGGGAAAGCATTACGGACTTCCGATTTATATCAATGTCGGTTTAACGGACGCCAAAGTCCTCGATGCCCAGGCTGGAATCGAGAAAGCCACCACCTTGGTGCTGGGCGCATTGGCTGGCGCCGACATGTTTGGTCATGCGGGCATTTGCGGCCCCGACCACGCCGGCAGCCTTGCCTGGTTGATGGCTGATAACGAGGTCATGGCCTATGTGAAACGCGTTGTGCGAGGCTTTGGGATTGCCCCGGGAGACTTCGCGACCGATGTCATTCAAGCCGTGGGCCCCGCGGGCAGCTTCTTGGCCGAAGATCACACGATTAAAAATTACCGGCGAGAATTATGGATGCCCGGTCCGGCATGGACACGCCAAGTTTATGGCGCATGGGAAGAGGGCGGCCGAACCTCGATGGGCGATCGTCTGCGAACGGAAGTCGAACGGATTCTCAGCACGCATACTGTCCCAGAAATGGACGCGGCATTGGCCCGTGAAATCGATCGCATCGTCGCTTGCGCCAAGGCCGAGATTGGGGAATGAACCGCCTTCTTCTCCCCCGTTACGCAAGGAACCGCTATCAGGACAGTTTTTGTCGTAGGTGCGACAAAAAACTGTCGCGGAACACAGGACGCACCCAACGTCTTGAATCGAGTTAAAGAAGTTTTAACCACTAATCTTCACTGATTTTCACTAATTTGCAGAAGAGAAAAATGTTAATGGAAGTCTGTCGCTCAATCGAGCCATCCGATATCCTGCGCTATTTGCCTCAGTACCGGACTCCTTTTGTATTGATTATTTATAAACAGGGGTTTTCTCGGGGTTCATTAGTGTGGACTAGTGAAAATTAGTGGTTCAGAAAACCGGTCGGAAGCGCTGTTTGGCATCACGGTTTGAGCAAGCGGCAACCGTAAAGGCCGCCGGCCCAGTGATCGGGGTGGGCCTGGAACTTGACGGTGACCTTTTGTTTGCCCTGGGTCAGTTCCTTGGGGACAGGATAGGTGACATCGAAGAATTTGCCGGGTTTATCCTGGTTGAGCGTTTGAGTGGCGATCCGGGCGTCGTCGATGAGGATATCGAATTTTCGCTGGCCGGTTTCTCCGCCCCAGAAGGTGCAGGTCAATTCGTGGGCCTGATCTGGGGTGGCCTTAAGATCGAAGGAGAACCAGCCGCCATCGATGGCATGGCGCCACTTGCGTCCGAGATGTTCGCCGGCGCTGGTTTTGTCGCCCTGCAGGTTATGATCGCGTTCGGGCTGCATTTCGCCGATGCGAAGCAGGTCGACCGTGCGGAGGGCGATCTGGCGTTCGCGTTCCTGTTCGGCGCGGAGGTCGATTTCGCGTTGGCCCCATTCGTTTTGGGTGTAGAGATCGAGGAAGACGGTGTAGCGGCGGTCATGGAGCTTGTGAAAGGGAACGAGTTCGGGGTCGCGCGGTTTGCCGGCGCCGGTTGTTTTGAAGAGGAGTGGCGCGGGGGATAAGGGTTTAATCCAATCGGAAACCGGCCGGTTTTCGGTGATGAGGACGGGAACGAAGTTCGGTTGTGTGGCCTTTGGATCATCAAGGGGACCGAGGTCGGCCGCGAGCAGTGTGGGGCCGTAGAAGACACCGATGCGTTTGGGATTATCGGGCATGGCTTCGGTGCGCAGGGACATGGGGAACGTGAGCTGGAGACGATCGCCGGTTTGCCAACGGCGATGGATCTCGGCGTAGCTGGACGGGGTGGTGATTAGGCGTTGGGGTCGGCCATTGACGGAGATCTGGAAGCCATTTTGTGCCCAATGGGGGTGGCGGAGGCGGAGGGTTAAGCGTTGCGGGCGATCGCAGGTGAACGTTAGCGTGGCGGAATCGGCATCAGGCCAGCGGGTTTCCTGTCGCAACGTGATGCCGCGTGCTTTCCATCGGAGTTCCGAGGCGATGAACAGGTTGACCCAAAGGTTGGAGGCATCATGGAAATAGATGGCTTCATGGGCTCGGACATGGTTTTCGAAGCCGGTGCCGACGCAGCAGGTGAAGGCGTCATCGAGCGATTGGTATTCTTTATGATGTCCTGGTTTAAGCGAGAGGTTATAGATGACTCGGCCATCGGGGTGTTGAGTGGCGCGGATGTGGTTGAGAAGGGCGCGCTCGTAGAAATCGGCCACAGACGCCTGGGGGTTCCAGCCGAAGACGTGGCGAGTGAGCTTGAGCATGTTGTAGACATTGCAGGTTTCAGTCGTGGCCGGGCTGAGGCGATCGTTGAGGCGATCGGGGGGGCCGAAGTGTTCGTGGTCGCAATGGCCGCCGGTGATGTAGCTGTGATGGTAAACGACGCGGTTCCAGAAGAAATCGGCGGCCGCGCGATCGGCTGGATCCCCAGCCAGCGCGTAGCGGGTGGCCAGGCCGATGAGTTTAGGGATTTGGGTGTTGGCGTGTTTACCGGGGAGGACGTCTTCGCCTCTGGCGAGGGGATCGAGGATAGCCTGGTGATGAAACCGCCGGGAGAGTTTCAGGTATCGTTGATTGCCGGTATCGGCGTAGAGATCGGCGAAGGTTTCGTTCAGGCCGCCATGTTCGCAGGCGAGGATTTTTTGCATCTGGGATTCGTCGAGATTGGCGTGGACTTGATCCATCCAGTCGGCGAGGCCCTGGGCGACGGCGAGTGCTTGCGAATTATTGCAGAGCCGGTAGGCATCGCGAAGACCGGCGAAGAGTTTGTGCAAGGTATAGTTTGGGACCCAGCCTCCATTCAGGTCAAAGCCGGCGGAGCGGATGTTGCCTGCGGCGACCTCGGCATAGATTTTCTTACCATTGGGAATGGCAGCGACGTATCCGTTGCCGTTGGCTTTCTGGCATTCGGCGAGTTCCGAGACCATGTAATTGACGCGTTCGAGGAATCGCGGATCACCCGTGGATGCGTAGGCCAAAGCGCAGCCGCTGAGATAGTGGCCGCCTGCATGGCCCGAGACTCCCTGGGATTCCCAACCGCCGTAATGGGTTGCTTTCGGCTGGAGGCCGGCTTCTTTTCGGAAGTTGGCAAGGAACCGGTCGGGCTCGAGGCTCAGGAGCCAATTAACCGCGATTTGCTGGCCGTCCAGGAAAATGCCAGGGAGCAGGCGGACATCGTGCGGGCTGAAAGGCCGGGCCTGAGGCGGTGCGGCGGGGTGTATCCGAACGGGCGGCTGGCCATCGACCATGACATCGGCTGATGCGCTTGTGGCGAATGTCAGAGCGAATAGGAACGCCGCCAGGCGATGGTTTGTCTTCATGGCCAGCGTTTATTGGTTTTTCACGCGCAGGACCGTAAAGGAATTGCCAGGGAAGGCATGTTTAAAGGATGGACTGGTCAAGGGCAGGGTCGTGGACTTTGGAGACACTTTCTCCGGTTGCTCGAGGGAGTTTTCGTCCTCGGGTTTGTCCGACGCGAGCAGGATGACTTGGGCGGGGCCGGCGAGGCGATCGACGCCTGTGAGTCTGATGTCGGTTTCCAGGGCGTGCGGCGCGGTATTCACAACCTTGAGGACGGTTTCATTGCGGGCGGTATCCAGGGTGGCGCTGGCATAAAGGGCCTGGACCGATGGAGGTTTCGCATCATGAATGAGTTTGCCATCGAGGTAACACTGGATCCGGCTTTGAGAGACCTCGATACGGATATCGTACCAGCGGCCGGTTTCGATTTGTCCGTCGACCTCGTTGCCGATCACGCCGCCGAGTTCGAGGGCATGGCGTTTATTGCCCCAGCCGCCGAGGTTCCACCAGGATTTGGCTTCGGGATCCTGGACGGCAAAGAGGATCAGGAATCCTTCGTCGCCGCCGAGTTTGCGTGCTTTGAGGGCATAGGTGTAGTGATCCCATTTTTGATTGGCGAGAATGGCGCGCACGTTTTGGTTCATGCTGGTCTGCCGGAAGGCGTTGTCCTGAACCGCCCATGTGCCGTCACCGAGTTTCGTCCAGTCAGAAGTGCCCTTGGCGAAATCGGCGGAATAGAGGGTCTTTCCTTCGCGGGTGATTCGGATGTCCTTAAACTCAGCTTGGGTTGCCCAGGTGCCGACGCCGATGGCGCCTTCCTTGATCGGATTTATTGCGGCAGGCGAGTTCAACTCGATCGGCAGGACGACATCGCCGCGATGTTCGCTGAAGAGTTTTTGGACATAATAGCTGGGCAGGCCGTAGACCCGGGAGCTATCGAAGTTGATGAGATCGGGGTTCCACTTGCGGTGGTTGACATTGACGAAGAGGGGGGCGTAAGCGGCCATGATGACCACATCGGAGTTCCGTTCCATGCCGGTCATGAAAGCGGCTTCGCCGAGGGCGCCCCGCAGGTTGCCCTGACCGCAGCCCTGGGTGACGGCATACTCGCCGACGAAGACCTTGGGGCCTTTGCGATCGTAGGAATCGTAGCGATAGGCCTGTTGCATGAAGAACTCGGGATTATTGTAGTAATGCTCATCGATAATATCGGGGGCGTAATTTGTTGGGTATCCGCCCCAGACATTGGCGATCAGTTGGATGTTAGGATGCGCGGCCTTGATGGCTTTGTAGAACAGTGGCCATCGTTCGTAGTAGGGCGGGCCGCCGTTTTCGTTGCCGATTTCGAGGTATTTGAGATTGAAGGGCGCGGGGTGGCCGTGTTGGGCGCGCAAGGCTCCCCAGACGGTGTGGGTTGGGCCATTGGCGTACTCGACGGCGTCGAGGGCATCTTGAACCCACTGTCCCATCTGATCCATCGGGATGTTTTCTTTGTGGGACATTCCGACATTGATGCAGAAGAGGGGTTCGGCGGCCAGGTCTTCGCTGAGTTGGAGATACTCGTGGTAGCCGAGGCCGTGGGTGGCATGGTAGCCCCAGATATTCCAGAGGGGCTGACGGTGGGCAATGTCGCCGATGGTTTTCTTCCAGTTATACATGTGGGCCATGTCATCGCCTTCCACCCAGCAACCGCCGGGAAATCGGACAAAGGCGGGTTTCAGGCCGGCGAGCATTTCACAGAGATCGATTCGGAGACCGTGGTTTTTCCAGGTTTTGGCCGGCATGACGGAGACCATATCCAGCCAGAGGGTGCCGTTTCCTTGAACGGAGATGCCGAGTTTTCCGTGGGGATCGGCATCCGAGGGCTTTAGGGTCAGATCGAAATATCGCCAGTCGGTTGTCAGGCCTGTGACTTGCCCGCGGGCCAGCTCGCCGCCTTCAGCCTTTTCCAGGATGATTCCGAGGTTACCGGAGAAGTCCTTTTCCGCCCGTGCGGCCAGGCGGACGTGGTAGGATTCGCCGCTGACAAAGTTCATGCCCCAAAAACCGGGGTTTCGCAGCACTGCGCCCGGTTTGGCGCGCAGGCGCAGGCTGTGGCGATTCATCGGATTCAAGGGCCGGCTGGTGTCAATCTGGATCGCACTCTCCTGGTCACCCGCGGGCTTGGACAACGTCCAGTATTCGGGGGTCTGGGCGTCTTCAAACGATCGGTTCCGAACCAATTCCGGGTAAATGCCACCATCGGCCGACAGGTTGATGTCCTCAAAGAAAATGCCCCACAGCGTTGGGGCAACCCGGTGAGCGGGTTGGTTGACGCGGACTGTGAGGCTTGCGCCCGAGTCAGCGGCGATGCCGGATGAGACCAGCGACATCGTGGCCAAAGCGCAGCACGTGGTCCCCAGTTTTTGCAGTAACATTTTCATGAGGCGGAATTATTGAGTTACCTGTGTCAAACAAACCATGCCCAGCCGAGGGTGCATCGCTAACCCAGCCAGAAGCTGAAGTAAAGATACATGCCAAGGACTATGACCAGAATGGAACCGGCCAGGAGCTTGTTGCCCCAATCCCAGCTCTTGTGGATCTCGTCGGACGCTTCCCGGTGGATGGAACCATAGGTAAGTCCTCTGATCTTCTCTTCGGGAGGAGGCGGGGTTAACAGAGCGATCACAATCATGATCAGAGCGCTGATGGCAAAAAGAACGCCGGTGGAGTAATAGGGATTGAAGTCGCCAATCTGCGCAAAGAGGACCGGCGTCGTGAGCTTCGCCTTGCCGTAGAAGGTCTGGAGCGTCAGTTTGACCATGCCGAGGACAAAACCCGCCACAAGCCCCCAGGTGGCGGCAGTGGCGTTAATCCGCTTCCAGAAGAGCCCCAGGAAGAATACCGCAGTGATCGACGGCGCGAGGTATCCCTGAACGTTTTGAAGGTATTGATAGAGGCCCCCTTTTGAGACCTGTGCCATGACCGGAATCCAAATAATGCCCAAGCCGACCACGGCGGTCGTGGCGATGCGCCCCACCAAAAGCAGGTGCGCCGGCGACTGATTGGGGCGAAACTTATCATAGATGTCGACCGTGAAGAGCGAGGCGCTCGAGTTGAACAGCGAGGCCAGCGAACTCATCAAGGCCGCGAGCAAGCAAGCCACGATGAGGCCCCGAATCCCCGGGGGCAGGAGGAGCTTGACGAGGGTCGGAAAGACCAGATCTCCATCGATGGTGGTCGTTGCCAAGCCGTCGGCTCCCATCTTGAATGGCAGTTGGATGATGCCCTTCTGGTGCATCGCCCATCCGATCATGCCTGGAATTAGGAAGATCAGGACCGGCCAGACCTTGAGGAGGCCGCCGAACAGGGCGCCGCGACGGGCGGTCGGCAGATCCTTGGCCGACAGGGTGCGTTGGACGATGTATTGGTCGGTGCACCAATACCAAAGACCGATGATGGGCGAGGCCATCAAAACTCCGAGCCACGGGAAATCGGGATCCGACAGGGGGCGCCAAAGGGCAAATTGCTCCTTGTTCTCGCTGGCCAACCGCACCAGTTCACCCCAGCCACCTAATTTTGTAAGACCGATCGCCGTAATGATAAACGAACCCAGCAAGATGATCACCGCCTGAGGCGTCGCCGTGTTCATGATGGCGCGCATGCCGCCGAAGACGGTGTAAACGCCGGTGATAATGACGGTGGAAAAAGCTCCAACCCAGAAGGCGTTTTCGGGCGAGCCAAAGGTGTCGGGCAGCAACGCCCGAAAAACGATCGCGCCGGCATAAACCGTGACACTGACCTTGGTGAAGACATAGAGAACCAAGGAAACGCAGGAGAGGACGAGGCGGGTATGCGAGCTGAAGCGTTTTTCCAGAAACTCGGGAATCGTCTGGACGGCCGATTTATAGTAGAAAGGCACAAACAGCCCGGCCAGCACAATCAGACACCAAGCGTGCAATTCCCAGTGGGCCATGGCAAAGCCGGTCGAGGCCCCTTGGCCGGCGAGGCCGACGATGTGTTCTGACCCGATGTTCGACGTGAATATGGACGCTCCGATCACGATCCATCCTGCGTTTCGGCCGGCCAGGAAATAATCGATGCTGTCCTTCTGATGCCGCCCGTACCACCAGGCGACCCAGCCGATGAGACCGAAGTAGAGGACGATGACGATCCAATCAAGTATATGCATGGTGTGGCCTTTTCCTTTGGGGAGCGTGGTCGTGGTTAATGGTTACTGGGCGGAGAACCGGTAAATAATCGTGTTCTGGTAGGTTTGACCGGGCTTAAGGGCCACGGAGGGGAAGTTTGGTTGGTTGGGGGAATCGGGGTAGTGCTGAGGTTCCATGCAGAAGGCGTTGCGGAACTGGTAAACCCAGCCGCCTTTGCCTTTGAGTTTGCCATCCAGGAAGTTGCCGGAATAGAACTGGAGGCCGGGTTCGGTGGAGAGAACTTCGAGCACGCGGCCGGTGGTCGGTTCGGTCACGCGGGCCATGAGCCCGAGTTGTTTCATCGGCTTGTTGATCACCCAGTTGTGATCGTAGCCTTTGCCGAATTTCAATTGTTCGTCGTCCTGGTTAATGCGGGCTCCGATGGCGGTCGGGGTATTGAAGTCAAAGGGAGTGCCTTTGACGGGTCGCAGCTCGCCCGTCGGGATGAGCGTGCTGTCGACGGGGGTGAATCGATCCGCATTAAGATAAACCACGTGGTTCAGGATGTCTCCGCGTCCGGCCAGATTGAAATAGGAATGGTGGGTAAGGTTCAAGACGGTGTCTTTATCGGTGGTGGCGGTGTAGTCGAGTCGAAGGCTGTTATCGGCGGTGAGGGTGTAAACGGCCTTGACGTCGAGATTGCCCGGGTAGCCTTCCTCGCCGTCCTTGCTCAAATAACGGAGTTCGAGGGCGGGACCGAGATCGCTGGTGAACGGTCGGGCTTTCCAAACGACCTTGTCGAAGCCCTTGATGCCGCCGTGCAGCGTGTTGGGTTTATCGTTGATGGCGAGGGAGTATTCCTGGCCATTGAGCTTGAACTTGCCTTTGGCGATCCGGTTGCCGTACCGGCCCACCAGGCAGCCAAAGTAGGGGCTTTCCTTCTCATATTCGGCCAGGGTGTCGTAGCCCAGGACGACATCGCCGAAGCGGCCGTTTCGGTCGGGGACCTGGAGCGACAGCACGATGCCGCCGTAGTTGCAGATTCGGGCCTCGACGCCGTTGGCGTTGCGCAGCGTGAAAACCTCCACGGGGATGCCGTCCTTGGTGGCGCCGAAGGGCTTTTGGCTGATGCGGCCCGAGGCGGACGGGGAGGTGAGCGACGCACAGCCAACGAGACCGAGGACACAGGCGGCGGCCGAGAGAGCGGGAATGCAATGATTGACGTTAAGCATATTTAATATCTCCTGAATGATCGACGGTTATAATTCGTGTGGGATTATTTACTGGCGGACGCGGTTGCGAATGTCAATGAGTTGCTTCATGACGTCGTGGAGGTTGCCCTGCCATCCTTTGGTGCCAAAGGCGTCGTGGAGTTTGCGGTAGATGAGATAGAGTTGTTTGTAGGTGGCGTGAGCCTTGGAGTTGGGGGTGTAGACCTTGGGCTTGAGGCTAGTCATCGCTTTTTGGGCGGCGGCGAAATTCTTGTGCGCGCCGGCGACCACGGCTCCGGCGATCGCCGCGCCCAGGGCGCAGGTTTGGGCCGACTGGCTGATCTTCATCGGCCGGCCGGTGACGTCGGCGTAAATCTGCATCGTGATCGGGCTTTTGTCCGCGATTCCGCCGCAGTTCACGATCTGTTTGACTTTCACCCCATATTCCTCGAACCGATTGATGATGGTGAGGGCTCCGTAGGCGGTGGCTTCAATCAGGGCGCGATAGATTTCAGAGGGAGTTGTATAAAGGGTCTGGCCGACCAGCATTCCCGTGAGGCGCTGGTCGACGAGGATGGTGCGATTCCCGTTGTTCCAGTCCAGGGCAACCAATCCGGACTCGCCGGGCTGGAGCTTCCGGGCCGCCTCATCCAGGGTTTGGTAGGACACTTTGGAACCCATCGGCTGGATGTAATTAACCCACCAGTTGAAGATGTCTCCCACGGCTGATTGACCGGCTTCGAGACCGTAGTAACCCGGAAGAATGCTGCCCTTGACGATGCCGCACAGGCCGGGGATGTCGGCGAGTCTCTGGCCGACCGGCACGACCATCATATCGCAGGTGCTTGTGCCGATGATTTTCACCAGGGTCCCGGGGGCGATGCCGGAGCCGACGCCGCCCAGGTGGGCGTCAAACGCCCCGACGGCGACCGGAATGCCAGCAGGCAGACCCGTCCGCCGGGCCCAGGAGTCCGTCAGTCGCCCGGCCGTTTGATCGACCGCATAGGCCTGAGAACAGAGGCGGGATCGCAACTCGGCCAGCTGTGGATCGAGTTTTCCGAGGAACTGAGCGTCCGGATACCCCCCCCAATCTTCATTAAACATGGCCTTGTGACCGGCCGCGCAAATTCCGACTTTGATTTGGGCGGGCGCCTCGGTGCCCGTCAGCATGGCCGGCACCCAGTCGGCCAATTCCACCCATGTATAGGCGGCCTTGAAGACGGCGGGGGATGTCCGGAGGCAGTGCAGGATTTTGCTGAAGAACCATTCGCTGGAATAGGTGCCGCCGCACTTGGCCAGGTATTGCGGGCGCACCCGTTTGGCCAAGGAAGTGATTTCCGCGGCTTCCTCGACGCCGGTATGATCTTTCCAAAGCCAAGCCATGGCGGCGGGGTGATTGGCAAATGGCTTCTGGAACGCCAGAGGCCGGCCTTGAGCGTCGACGGGGATGGGGGTGCTTCCCGTTGTATCCACCCCAATGCCCACGACTTGATCGGGCCGGAAACTGGGCACCCGATCGTGGGCATGCGACAAGGCGGCGCGAATGGATTCCTCGGCTCCCTTGACGTAGTCCGCGGGGTGCTGGCGGGCGAGGTGAGGATCGCGTCCGAGGATCACTCCGGAGGTGCCATGTTCGTATTCCCAGACCGCGGTGCCAATTTCACGGCCGTTGGCCGCGTTGACAATCAGTGTGCGCACCGAATTGGTGCCATAATCGAGACCGATGACATATTTTGCGCTCATGGTTGATTCTTAGCTCATTGGATTGGAGAACAGGATTTCAAAAAGCCGGGAGGCCGACAAGTTTATTGGCGAATTTCCATAAGATTACCGGATTGAATGACGGCATTGGATTCGATATTACGCGGCACGGGAACCAACCCAACGCCAATTTGCGCAAATATAACGCCAATTTGCGAATGCTTGTCATTCCGAGAAGGCTTTGGTAGACCGGGGGCATGCGCAGATCAAGCCGCCGGAATTCGGGGGAGTCTTCGGCTGTTCCCAAAGTCGTGTTGTTGTTGGAATCCTCGAGGGCATCGGGCCGGGCCTTGTTATGCGGCGTGGCCAGCTATGCCCATCATCACGGGCCGTGGTCATTTTTCTGGGAGCCGGCCGGTCTTGAGAAGGCCTGGCCGTTGTTGAGGACGCTGGACGCCGACGGGCTGATTCTGCGCGATGTGGAAAACGTGGACGAGGTGTTGGCCAGCGGGATTCCAGCGGTGGTGGTGGGCCACAGCCGAACGGAGATTCCCGGATTGGTCAACGTGGTGACCGATTCCCAGACGATTGGCCGCATGGCCGCCGAACATCTGCTCAATGCGGGCTTTCGGGTGTTTGGCTACTGCGGAATGGCCTACAGCGACACCGAGAGGACTCCCTGGTCGCAGCAACGGGGGGAGAGCTTCAGCCGCCGGATTGCCGAGGCCGGATTTGAAACTCATTTCTACCGGTTTCCAGCGGCCCGCGAAGAGCTGTCCGGATCCGCGGATCGCCTGCACATGGCTCGCTGGCTCGAATCCTTGCCCAAGCCGGCTGGGATCATGGCCTGCAACGACGACCGTGGACAACAGGTGATCGAGGCTTGCCGGTTGGCCCGCCTGAACGTCCCGGATCAGGTGGCGGTCATTGGCGTTGATAACGATGAGTTGATCTGCGGCCTTTCGGATCCCCCGATGTCGAGTGTCGCGGTCAACTTTGAGCGCGCCGGCTACGAAAGCGCCGAAATTCTGGACCAAATGATGCGAGGCCGCCGGGCGCGCGGAATCAAGATCCTCGTGCGTGCGACCCATGTGGTGGCACGCCGATCGACCGATATTGTCGCGGTGGACGATCCCCACCTGGCCAGCGCCCTCCGGTTTATCCGGGATCATTCCCGCGGCCTGGTGTCGGTGCCTGATGTCGCGCGAGCCGCCGGCCTGTCCCGCCGGGTCCTGGAAAAGCGGTTCAAACAAGTGCTCAAACGATCCGCGCTTCAGGAGATCCGACGGGCCCGGGTTGCCACGATCGGGAGCATGTTGGTGGAGACCAATCAGACCATCGCCCAAATTGCCTTGGCGCTGGGATTCACCAGTGAGGAACATATCGCCCGTTACTTTCGCCGCGAGAAAAACATGACCCCGCTGGCGTATCGGAGGCTCTATGGCCGCAAGTGATCGAAGTCGTGCAAAGCCGATTCGCAAAATGGCGATTTATAAGCGCAATCTGGCGTTCCCAGCCTTGTGGAATCGCGAGTAAGGTGTTGCCAAAACCAGCTTCGGGATGTCAGAGGTTCCTTGTTTTGCTGAGGGTGGACGGACGAGGGGCTGCTTCGATGCCGCAGCCCGCATCGACCTGCCGGCCACGGGGCAAGACTGGCGCACGGGGCCATCCCGGAATAAATTAATACGACAAAAGGACGAGGATCGATCATCGAGGACGGATCGTCGCCTCGGCCGAGAAAGACGCGAGCAACATGAAGAATCACGAGGGGAGCAGGGCGGAAACACGCGACTGCCGGCGTTGGGCCAGCCGGCTGCCATCCAGGGCGTTCACTCTCATTGAACTGCTGGTCGTCATCGCCATCATCGCGATCCTGGCCGGCATGCTTCTGCCGGCGTTGGCCAAGGCCAAAAGCAAGGCGGTGCGCATCAAGTGCAACAGCAACATGCGGCAGTTGGGCCTGGCGATCCGCATGTATGCGGAGGAGAGCAATGATCAGTTTCCGGACTGCACCGGGGCCGTTTGGCCCTGGGACCTGCCCGCCAGGGCCGCCAATGCGTTCGTCAAGAACGGCGGCACCCGCTCCATCCTTTATTGTCCCGCGTTTTCCAAGCAGAATAACGACGAGCTTTGGAGTTTCACGACTGGGGTGAGCAATGAGATCGCGGGAGATAACGTTTCGGGATACCGGGTGATCGGGTACGCCGTTGCCTTTAAGGGATCCGGCCGAATCACGGCCACCAATATCACCGAGTCGCTGAATCCCAAGCCCTGGAGACTCCAGGACGGCACCCTGGTCAATCCTTCGCCGACGGACCGGGTGATTGCCGCCGACGGCACGTTGTCCATGGGGCAAAACGAAAAGGATCGATCCAAGAACCGCTACACGAAAATCGACGGCGGATGGAGGGGACACCAGGCGCCCCACCTGAACGGGGCCATCCCCGCCGGAGGCAACTTACTCATGCTCGACGGGCATTCCGAGTGGCGGAATTTCGATCGCATGCGGGTTCGGACGACGGGTGACCCAACCTTCTGGTGGTAGAAGGCGCCGCAGTCATTCTATCCGCAATCGAATCCACTGTTCGAGGCCTCGGGCCTTCGTATGGAGATCCATCGAAAAAAAAGCGTGTTCATTGGGATCCTATAGTTGACATATAAACAAACGATATATAGATTGTATCCCATGAAACAAATGATTCAGCCTGGGCCGAGGTATGAGGCGACCTTGCAGTTGTTGCGAACGGCCGAGATGTTGTGGAACGGCAGCCGGTTATTTTTTGCGCGTTGGGATTTGAGTCCCAGCCAGTTCAATATCTTGAACTTGCTTCGGGATGCCTCGCAGGGGATGTCCCAGATTGAGTTGAGCCGATATTTGATCATGCATCGTTCGAACGTGACGGGATTGGTGGATCGTTTGGAGGCGAGGGGGTTGGTTTTGCGGGCGGAGACGCCGGGAGATCGCCGGGCGTATCGGGTGGGATTGACGCAGGCGGGGACGGAGTTAATGGATGAAGTATTGCCGCATTATTATCGGGCGGCGGAGGAAATCTGGGGGGGGGCTCCGGTTGGGCGGACGCAGGAACTATTGAAGCAGTTGACGGAGGTATGCGCCAACATTGAGCGACAGGCCAGGGAACTGCGGGAGGGTCAGTTATGAAGATTCTGCTTATTGCGCCCGCGAGCGGGCAATGGCGTCATTTGGGGCGGCATTGGTGGTTCAACGGCAAGACGTTTCGATTTTCGATGTTGAGTTTACTGAGTGTGGCGGCGGCGAGTCCGGCGGAGGCGGAGGTGCGGATTTTGGACGAGCAAATTGAGGAAGTGCCTTGGGGAGAGAGATTTGACTTGGTCGGCATCACCTGCATGACGGCATTGGCGCCGCGGGCTTATGAATTGGCGGAGCTGTTTCGCCAGGGGGGAACGCCGGTCGTATTGGGAGGGATGCATCCCACGTTATGTCCCGAGGAAGCGGCGGGGCATGCGGATGCGGTGGTTGTGGGGGATGCGGAAGGATTATGGCCCGAGGTGATAGCGGATGTAGCAGCGGGCAAATCGCGCGGCATATACCGGCATGGGAGCAGTCCTGAACTGGCGGGACTGGCAAGGTTGCCTCGGCATTTGTTATCGGGGCGAAGCTACGCGACGTTGCACGCGGTGCAAGCAACGCGGGGATGCGACCAGGGTTGCGCCTTCTGTTCGGTGGCGGCGGCGCACCAGTGTCGTCAGAGACGTCGGCCGGTCGGGGAGGTGCTGGAGGAAGTTGGTGGTTTGGCGGGGCGTTTTTTTATCTTTGTGGACGATCACTTATTGGCGGACCGGGAGTATGCGCGTGAGTTGCTGAAGGGGTTGCGTCCGTTGGGAAAGAGGTGGGTGACCCAGACCACGTTGGCGATTACGCAGGAGCGGGAGTTGCTGAATTTGGCAGCGGAAGCGGGTTGTGTTGGGGTATTTGTGGGATTGGAGACCTTTTCGCCGGCGAACCTGGCCGAGGTCAACAAGGGGTGTCACCGGGTGGAGGAGTATCGGCAGGCGGTTCGGGCCTTGCACGATCATGGGATTGGGGTGGAGGCGGGGGTGGTTTTTGGCTTCGACGGGGATCGTCCATCGGTATTTCGGCAGACGCTGGATCTGCTCGAATCCTTGGAGATCGACGCCGTTCAAGTCTCGGTGTTCACGCCATTGCCAGGGACGAAGTTATTTTCAAGGGAGCAAGGTCGGTTGCTTGATTGGAACTGGGCGCATTACGATTTTCATCATGTTGTGCATCAGCCGGCAGGGCTGTCGGTTGAGGCCTTGCAGGCGGGTCATGATTGGGTCACGCGAGCTTTTTACAGTCCCCTGAGGATGGTGAGGCGGGTGGTTCGATGTGTGTTGGATCGTCGGCGCTGGCGCAGTTTGCCTTTCCTGGTGTTGATCAATTTGGCCTATTGGGGGAGGGTGATGCGCTGGCATATTCGGGGGTGGGATCCGGCTGAAGACCGGGTGAGATCTTCATGTTGGCCGCGGGCGATTTGGCAGGAACTGCGGCGCTGGAGAGGGCGGCGAGGCATGGGCGGGGTGTTATCGAGTTGAGGGGGGTGAGTCGATGAAAGGGACGATGAGGAACGCATTGAGAGGTCTATGAAATACGCGCGAAAGCTGCTATGGATCGTGGCCAAGATTTGGTGTCGTTTTCGAGCCTACAACACCGAGGTGCTCCGGACGCCCGGTCCGGTGCTGTTGATTCCGAACCACGTCTCCTGGTTTGACTGGTTGTTCATTGGACTTTGTCTTGAGGAAGACTGGCGATTTGTCACGTCGAGTGTGACTGCGGCGGGCAGTGGGTTGCATCGACGAATCATGGTGAACCGGAGGACGTTTCCGATTGATCCCGCCTCGCCTTATGCCGTGAAACGGATGGCGGAGTATCTGCAAGGCGGGGGGCGTTTGGTCTTGTTCGCGGAGGGGAGGATTTCGCTGACCGGTTCGCTGATGAAGTTGTTCGAAGGCACCGGTTTCCTGCTGCACAAGACCCGGTCGCGGGTCATCCTGGCATACATACGGGGAGCCAATCGTCTGCCCTGGGTGCGGCACACGGGGTGGACGCGCTGGTTTCCGGAGGTGACGGTGCATTTCAGCGAGGTTTTTAGTCCTCCGGCGATGGCCAATACGAGCACGAGTGTGGCGCGCCAGGCATTGACGCGATGGCTTCGGGACGGAATGGAGCGTCAACAGTTGCAGGTGGAGACCGATTTCGGGGCGTCTCACGTTCTGGGATGGGTGGCAGAGAACGCGAGGCGGAACCCCAGGCAAATTGTGCTGGAAGATGCCAGCCACGCCTGTTTGAGCTACGATCGTCTGATGACAGGGGTGCGGATTCTGGCTCGAGTCTGGCAACGGCGCTGGGGAGAGGAACCGGAGCGCATCGGTGTTTTGTTGCCCAACGTCAATGGACTGCCTTTGGTCTTGCTGAGTTTATGGTGGCTGGGAAAGGTGCCGGCGGTGGTGAACTTCTCGACCGGTGTATCCACGATGCTGACTTGTATTCAGTTGGCTCGCATCCGAAAGATCATCACCTCCCGCCGGTTTCTCGAACGCGCAAAGTTGAATCTGGATTCCATGGTCCAGGCCGGTGTCGAGCTGGTTTATCTGGAGGAGGTGAAAAGCTCGGTTGGATTCGTGGAGAAAGGATTGGCGTGGTGGGGGCAAAGACTGGGAAGGGCCTCCTGGATGAAACCGGGGCGGGAGGAGACTGCGGTGATTCTCTTTACTAGCGGTTCGGAAGGCATGCCCAAGGGGGTAGAGCTCACCCATGGTAATGTGATGGCCAATATTCGCCAGATGTTGGCGGTGACCGATATTCATGATCACGACCGGATCTTCAATGCGTTGCCTTTGTTTCACAGTTTTGGTTTGACGGTTGGGATGCTGCTTCCGCTTGCGCGCGGGATCTATACGTTCCTTTATCCTTCGCCGTTGCATTACCGGATGATACCCTCGGCGGTCTACGATCGGAACTGCACGATTCTGCTGGCCACGAACACTTTTTTGAACGGCTATGGCCGGAAGGCGCATCCGTATGATTTTCGGAACCTTCGATATTTATTTGCGGGGGCGGAAAAGCTGCAGGAGGCGACAGCGAATTACTGGGCCCGGCAGTTTGGGGTGCGGGTGTTGGAGGGTTACGGGGCGACGGAATGCAGTCCGGTGATTTGTGTGAACACTCCGCAGGCGCCGCGGTTTGGTTCGGTGGGTCGTTTTCTGCCTGGGATCGAGCACCGGCTGGAACCGGTGGAGGGGGTGGATCGGGGGGGACGGCTCCAGGTTCGCGGTCCGAACATCATGAAAGGCTACCTGAATTCCGAAGCCCAGGCGAAGTTTCAGGCGATGCAAGGGTGGTATGATACGGGAGACATCGCCTGGGTGGATGAGGAAGGTTTTGTCTTTCTACTTGGGCGGCTGAAGCGTTTTGCCAAGGTGAGCGGGGAGATGGTGAGTCTGACGGCGGTGGAGGAGACACTTGCGGGGGCGTTTCCCGAATACGGCTTGCGTTGTCAGGTGGCTGTCTTAAGCCGGCCGGATGAAGAGAAGGGTGAAGCATTGATCGCGGTCACCAACGAACCGCGGCTCAGTGTGGATCAGGTGCGTAAGGTGATCAAGGCGCGCGGTTTCACGAACCTCTGCGTGCCGCGCGAGGTTCGATACATTCGGGAGATCCCGAAACTCGGGACGGGAAAAGTGAACCATCGGGAGCTGGGGCTGATGGTGTTTGGGACCGAAGGCGGTGGAAAACCTGCGTCCTCCTGAATGCCAGGAGCATCTCGAGGCCACGATCCCGCTGAGTTTGCGAAAAGGACCCGTTTGCCGGTGGATTTCGCTCGCCTGGAGGGAGAGGGTTCGATAATTTGCGGGGGTGTTTGGCATGACCTACAAGCAAGTTCAATCGTCCTAACCGGAGTGGATTATGGGAGGCTTTTTCGGAGTTGTATCCAAGACGGATTGTGTGAGTGACCTGTTTTTTGGCACGGATTATCATTCCCATCTGGGGACCGTGCGAGGGGGATTGGCCGTGAGCGATGGGAAGGGGTTCACCCGGTTTATCCACGATATTTCCAACGCTCAGTTCCGATCGAAGTTCGACACCGACCTGGCTCGAATGAAGGGCAACCAGGGGATTGGGGTGATCAGCGATTACGAAGACCAACCCTTGCTGATTGGATCGCACCTGGGCAACTTTGCGATTGTGACCGTGGGGGTGGTGCGGAATTTGCCGCAGCTGGTTGAGCGGGCTTTTCGTCGGCGGCACGTTCATTTTTCGGAGATGGGCAGCGGCGAGATTAATCCGACCGAACTGGTGGCCGCGCTGATCGATGAGGAAGCCAGCTTTGCGGAGGGGCTTCGGCACGCGCAGGAGTTGATCGAAGGATCCTGTTCCATCTTGTTGCTGACAGCTCACGGCATTTATGCGGCCCGCGATCGTTTGGGGCGCACACCCGTGATTCTGGGGAAAAAGGAGGGTGGCTGGGCGGTCACGATGGAAACCACTGCTTTTCCGAACCTCGAGTTTGAGACGGAGCGGTTTTTGGGGCCTGGGGAGATCGTGTTGCTGACTCCGGAGGAGGTCCAGGTGGCAAGCCCGGCCTTGGATCGGCTTCAGATCTGTGCGTTTCTCTGGGTTTACTATGGGTATCCGTCTTCCGATTACGAAGGAATCAATGTGGAGGTCGCGCGAAACCGGTGTGGGGCGGCCCTGGCCCGGGAGGATAAGATAGAGTTGGACCAGGTGGCCGGCATTCCGGATTCCGGCACAGCGCATGCCCTGGGATACGCCAACGCCGCTGGCATTCCGTATCGTCGTCCTTTTGTCAAGTATACGCCGACCTGGCCGCGGAGCTTCATGCCCCAGGACCAGACGGTGCGTGATCTGGTGGCTCGGATGAAACTGGTGCCGATCCGTTCATTGATTAAGGGCCAGCGCATATTGTTCTGCGAGGATTCCATTGTCCGCGGAACGCAACTGAAGGACATTATCCAGCGGTTGTATGAATATGGCGCGCGGGAGGTTCATATGCGGCCGGCCTGCCCTCCGCTGGTCTACGGCTGTAAATTCCTGAATTTTTCCCGGTCCAGATCGGAAATGGATTTGGCGGCCCGGCGGGCGATTCTGGAAAAGGGGCGTGTGGACGAGGCGGACTTGCGAGCGTATACCGATCCCGAAAGCGAAAAGCACTGCTCGATGGTGGAGTGCATTCGACAACGGTTGAAGTTGACGAGTCTGCAGTACCAGCGTTTGGAGGATTTGGTGGAGGCGATTGGCCTGCCCAAGCGCCAGCTGTGCACCTATTGCTGGGACGGAGCCGAATAGGAGTCCCGAGGGTTTGCGGGCCAAGGACTTTTCTCGAGCCCAAATCCGGCCCTGGGACAGGCGGAGGTCCGGATCAAACGGGGGCGGTCATCGGACGGCCATCCAGGACGTCACGGCTGGTCCGAGCGAGGGCGTAGGGCGAGAAGGGTTTTTGGAGGAAGTTAACGCCTTCGGCCAGCGTGAATCCAGGCATCGACAAATCGACGCTGTATCCGCTGATAAAAATCACCTTGAGATCGGGGATTTCAGCGAGCAACGCATCGGCCAGTTCCCGTCCGGAAATGCCTTCGGGCATGACCATGTCGGTGATCAGGAGGTGAACAGGCGGGCGTTGGCTGCGCCACTGGTTGAGGGCTTCGACGCCGGAGCTGGCCTTCAGCACGGTGTATCCGAGGGCGGTGAGGATTTCCTCGATCAAGGATCGTAGGGAAGGTTCGTCTTCGACGACGAGGATGGTTTCGGATCCACCTTGATATTCGGGGGGCACGGCCCCTTCCGAGGTGGCGGCCTTGATTTCGGGCGTGGCGGGGAGGAAAACCTTGAAAGTTGATCCTCGTCCGACCTGGCTTTCGACTTCGAGCCATCCCTGGTGCTGTTTGATGATGCCGTAGACAGTCGCCAATCCAAGGCCGGTGCCTTTGCCGATGTCTTTGGTGGTGAAGAAGGGTTCAAAAATCCGGGCCAGGACGGCATCGTCCATGCCGCAACCGGTATCGGTGACGCTGAGGCAGACGCAAGGGCCGCATTGCGCTTCCGGGTGCTGCTGGGCGTAGTCGTCGGTGATGAAGAGGGAGGCGGTTCGCAGGATGAGCCGTCCCCCTTTCGGCATGGCATCGCGCGCGTTGACGACAAGGTTCATGATCACCTGTTCCATCATGCTGACATCGGCCAGGATGGCGGGCAGGTTCTGGCCGGAGTTGAATTCGAGCGAGACATCGTCACCCAGGATCCGCTGCAGCATGCGGGCCAGGTTGTGGATGACTTCGTTCAGGTTGATGGCCAGGGGCTGCATGGGTTGCCGTCGGCTGAAGGCGAGCAATTGGCGGGTCAGGTTGGCGGCGCGTTCGGAGGCGGTGACGATCTGCTGGAGGGCCGTTTCAGCGCGGGCATCCAGCTTGGATTTTGCGAGAACCAAGCAGGCTTGCCCCTGGATGATGGTAAGCAGGTTGTTGAAATCGTGTGCCACTCCGGCGGCCAGCTGGCCGATCGATTCCATCTTTTGGGAGTGTCTCAAACGCGACTCCAAATCATGCCGTTCTGTGACATCCTCGACGTAACAGTGGATGACCTGGTTGGCGAGGATGGGAAAGAACGACCAGTAGAAGGTCCGATCGTCCATGCGGACTTCGCGTTGAATGATGCTCTTGCCAGTGGCCAGGCAATCGCGCGCCAGTTGCGCAGTTTGCGGCGGGAGCATGTCTTGCGGATGGTCCAGCTGGAGGGATTCCGCCATGTTCTGGGCGGCGTGGTTAAAGTAGGAGAGGTTGCCCTCGGCGGAAAACTCGAGGACCGGATTGGGATTCCATTGGGGAAAGGCGGCCAACCGCAACATGTCCTGCTCGGCTTGCTTGCGCTGGGTGATGTTTTCGACGGTGCCTTCGTAGTGGACAATTTCTCCCAAGGCATCCCGGACGGCGCGCGCGTTTTCGGAGATCCAGATGATTCGCCCGTCGCGGCGGAAGACCTGGGCTTCAAAGTTCGAGACCTCATCCTGGTCGGCGACGAGCCGGAGGAAATCCTGCCGGCGGTGGGGGTCGACATAGAGTTGGTGATGACCGCTGGCGAGGCTGGTCAGGAATGTCTCCTGGGAATCGAATCCGAGCATATGCGCCAGGGCGGGATTCGCGGTGAGGTAATGGCCGTTGGGCGCGCACTGGTAGATGCCCTCGATGGCGTTTTCGAAGATGCTGCGGTAACGCGCCTCGGTTGTGCGAAGGGCCTCCTCGGCTTTCTTTCTGGCGGTGATATCGTGGCCGGTGGCCACAAAGAAATTGATCAGGCCTTGGGGATCCAGGATGGGGGTGATGGTTTGTTCCTCGTAAAAGACCTCCCCGTTTTTCTTTCGGTTGGTAAACGCGCTCCGGAAGACCTGTCCTCCGAGAATGGTATCCCACAGTTCTTGGAAGAAGGCCCTGCTGTGATAACCGGACTTCAGGATGCGCGGGGTTTGGCCCACGGCTTCGGACAAGGAATAGCCTGTTAATCGTTCGAAGGCCGGATTGACGTATTCGATGACGCCCTCGCGATCCGTGATGAACAGATGGTCGGCGGTTTGCTCCACGGCGCGGGACAGTTTCCGCAAGGTTCCCTCCGCCCGGCGGCGTTCCGCGATGTCGCGGAAGATGGAAATCACGGCGATGGGGCGGCCGAGGGCGTCGATCATTCTGGCGGAACTGGCTTCGACGGGATAATGGCTTCCGTCGGCTCGTTCCAGCGTGAACTCGATGGTTTGAGAGAGGCCGGTTTGGATCGTGTCGTTTAAGGTTTGAATCGCGCGATCGCGGTCTTCAGCCGCGAGGAAATCGAATACCCGGCGGCCCAACATTTCTTTGACGGAGCCGAGGCCTTGGGATTTGGCGGCCATCTGGTTGGCCAGAAAGATTTTGCCGGTGAGATCGGTGCAGACGATGGCATCCGGGGAGGTTTCGACCAGCGTGCGGTAGCGCTCGTCGCTTTCCCGCTGTTTTTGAATGGCGCGGGTTCGTTCGAGGGCATAACGGATGGATCGTTCGAGCAAGGCCGCGTTGAGTTCGCCTTTGACCAGATAATCCGAAGCGCCGGCTCGCATGGCTTCCACGTCGGTGCTGAGGTCACCCTGGCCGGTGAGCAGGATGATCGGAGCCATTTGGCCGGAGGCTCTGGCTTCCCGCAGCAAATCCATGCCTGATCGTTCCCCCAGGCGGTAATCGACCAGGAACACGTCGTATTCGTTTCCTTGAATGGCCAATTGACCTTCGGCATACGAGGCGGCCCAGTGGAGTTCGTATTTCTGGCGCTCGACCTTCGACAGGAGACGGCGGGTGAGGAGGAACTCGCCGCGATCATCGTCGATGAGGAGGATTCTGATGCAGGACGAATCCTCGGGGTTGCGATCGGCGGCTCGCGCGTGGGGATCAGTCGCCAGGGCGCCGGGCCGGATTGCGGGGGCATCCGGCTGCGGACTAGAGGGGTCAGCAGTCTTGGGCATCATTTAGGTCGCTAGATCGACCGGTCACAGGTCCAATCACTTACGCTCAATGGCTCCGCCATTGTTTGCGGGGTGTGTTTCGGTGACCGATCGAATGATCATGACGGAAACGAATCATTAATCAAGCTCCTAAAAAAGGAATGGCTTGACACTATTTCAGCACGGCGGCTTGGACGGTCACGATAGAGGCGGCAGTTCGTCCGCAAAACGCATTTTCATTCCAAACGGGATCGATTAGGATGGATCCCATGCAGATGATGAGAATTCTGACCGTGTTGATGGTGCTTGGGGCGATGGGAGAGGGCTTTGGATGGAGCGAAGCAGCCAGGACTACTGGCTCCTCGCCGAACCCGAACGCCATCGGGGGCAAGCCTTTGGAAACAATGCAAGCCCGCTGGATTTGGCGGGCGCCCGCGGATCCGGCCGCCTACAATGAAATCGTGGTGGCACGCAAGCGGGTCCGGCTCAGTGATCCCTCAAAGGGACGGATGCGGATCACCGCGGACAGCTATTACCGGTTGTTCATTAACGATCAATGGGTGAACGATGGGCCGAGCCGCAGCTGGCCCGAGCATTTCCAGTTCGATGAACTCGATGTGAGCGGCTACCTGCGGTCCGGGGAAAACGAGATTCGAGTGATCGCCCGGTATTTCGGGGTTGGCGATTTTCATCGAGTGCCCCGGCATCCGGGTTTGCTGGCCCAGTTGGACGTATACCGATCGGATGGGAAGCGGGAGACCATTATTACGGATCGCACCTGGGAGGTGGCCAAGGCGGAGGCATGGCTGGCGAACACCCCCAAGGTGAGCATCCAGATGGAGCCAGCGGAATGGTACGATGCGCGGCTCGAAAACCGGTTGCGGTTTGCTCGGGCGCAGGAGTTGTTTTCCGTGGATGCCGGGCCGTGGAAGGGCCTTCATCCGCGCGATGTGGCATTACTGACACGCCAACCGGTGGCTTTGAAGTCATTTCGTGGGGCTAGAATTGTGCAGGCGGAGGGGCTGAATTTTTGCCTGCCCGCCGCCCGTCTGGTCAATCCCGGCCTGATCGAGGCCAACCATACCGTCAGTTGCGCCTGTGGCATGGCGACCGTTCTGGAGAACAGCCAGTCTTGCGAACTCAGCCTGCAGAGCGAAGGCATGAGGTTCGCGATCGACGGCGTCGAGTCTAAGGACGGACGTTTCTCCTTGAGGCCTGGGCAACACTTGGTCCTGGCCTTTGTTCGGGAGGTTTGCGGGCATGACAAGGAAAAGGCGCTGCGCTTCATGAAACCGTCGGGATTTCGACTCTTCAATCTACTCGAAAACCGGCACGAGAATCCGTGGTGTTTTGTGAGATTTCCGGAATACGCCTTTGCGACGAACGACCTGCGGTGGATTGGTTTTCGGGACGAGGACACCCGGGTGACCGAGAAGATTCGTGCCTATGGGAAAGAGGTGGAGTCGTTGCTGCAGGGGGTGCGAACCCCGGCCGATTTTCGGAAACAGCTGGGCCGGCGCGCTGAAGTAATGCCATCGCGGGAGATGTTTGTGCAGGATAGCGCCTGGCAGTTTTATCAGCGGCAGGAGGTGGGGGATGGATTGGCGTATGTGCGAAATCCGGCGGCGTTGATGCACAACACGCCGGACATGACTGAGGTCAATCCGTGCCCGGACGGAGATGTGGAACTGCTCTATGATTTGGGCGAGCAGAATTGCGGTTACTTCGCCTTCGATTTGCTGGCGGATGCGGGGGTTGTTGTGGATTTGTACGCGGTGGAATACATCGCGCCGGACGGGCGCATCCAGCACAGCGGGGGCAACCGCAATGGCCTGCGCTACATTTCACGCTCGGGGGTCAACCGTTATTTGTCGTTGAAACGTCGCTCCGGCCGATATTGGTTTATGACCCTGCGCAACATGCGGTCTCCGGTATCGATCCGCAACTTGCAGCTTGTCGAGTCCACCTATCCGGTGGATGCCATTGGGCAATTCAGCTGCAGCGACGCGCGCCTGGACAAGATCTGGGAAATTTCGTCCCGAACCCTCAAGCTCTGCATGGAAGACACCTTCACCGATTGTCCGCTTTATGAACAGACACACTGGGTGGGAGACGCGCGGAACGAATCGTTGTTTGCCTATGGCGTCTTTGGGGCGACGGATTTGGGGCGCCGCTGCATTCGGATTTCGGCTCAATCCCTGGAGCGCTATCCCCTGGTGGGATGTCAGACGCCTTCGTGTTGGGATTGTCTGCTTCCCGCCTGGAGTTTTCTTTGGGGGATTTCCACCTGGGATTACTACTGGCATACGGGCGACCGGGAGTTCCTTCGCGAAATATTTCCGTCCGTCATTCGCAACCTGAAAGGCGCCGAAGGCTATGTGACGAAGGACGGGCTTTTCAGCGGGCCTTTTTGGAACATGTTTGACTGGACGCCGATCGACCAGGGACAGAAGACTGTTTTGCATAACACCCTCTTCATGATTGGAGCGATTCGGGCGGCGCGCCAGGCCGCGGGCGTGATCGGGGAATCGCAATACAACAACTGGCTGGATCAATTGCAGGAGCGATTGACGCAGGGAGTCAACCGGTTGTGGGATCCTGTTCGGGGCGCCTATCCGGATGCGATTCGCGACGACGGTTCCATCAGTCCCTCCACCAGTCAGCACACCAGCTTTCTCGCGGTCCTCTATGATGTGATTCGTCCGGATCAGCTCGACGCCGCCAAAAGGAACCTGTTGGAGCCTCCCGAGAAGATGGTGCGGATCGGATCGCCGTTTGCCGTGCTTTATCTGTATGAGACCTTGGAAAAGCTGGGGCTTCAGGATGAGATCGTGAAGCAGGTTTATGAGAATTATCTGCCGATGCTCGAGGCGGGAGCTACGACGGTCTGGGAGAGTTTTCCGACAGGCACGACGGGATCGGGAGGATTTCCGACCCGGAGCCACTGTCATGCGTGGTCCTCGGCCCCCGTGCTGTTTTTAAACCGCATCATCCTTGGGATTCTGCCGGCGGCGCCCGCCGCCGAGGAGGTGGTCATCAGCCCGCGGTTGTCCGGCCTGAGCTGGGCCCGGGGCACAACCGCCACCGTGAAAGGCCCGATTCGGGTATCCTGGGTCTTGCGGGACCAGGCGGTCCGGATCGAATGTCAGGCGCCTCCATCGATTCGAATCCGGTTTGAATCCAATCCCAGCCTGAAAAACAAGACCGTGTTGTTTAACGGGCGGAAGGTTTCGACTTCAGAAGCCGGAGAGTGAGGATCGGATCGCCACAGAGCGCAAAACCAGGAGCCGGCGAACAGGAGCCTGTTAGGGGGTGCGAAAAGGCACCCGAGGTGAGGGATCGACATATCGCTCAGAAATATTATCCTGGGTTCAATGAAATCGCTTTGGATCACGAGATCGGCTTGGGTGGTACTGGTGACAAGTTTGGCGGGATCATTTTCTGTGACCGCGGCTGAGTTTCGTCGATTGCCGTTGTCCGAATACCGCGACAAGATGAAGGCGGGCTGGATTGGTCAGATTGCCGGTGTGTGCTGGGGGGGGCCGACGGAGTTCCGGTTCAAGGATGCCATCATTCCGGAGGACGCTGTGCCGAGATGGACCCCGTCGATGATCAACGATGCCTTTGGCCAGGATGATCTCTATGTTGAAATGACCTTTCTGCGTTCTTTGGAAGAACATGGTTTAGACGTCTCGACACGCCAGGCGGGGATCGATTTTGCCAACAGCCGATATCCCCTCTGGTGCGCGAATGACGCGGGACGCAGGAACTTGCGCAAGGGCATCGCTCCGCCCGACTCCAGCCATCCCCAATTCAATCGTTGTCCGAACGACATCGATTACCAGATCGAAGCGGATTTCTCAGGCCTGATTGCGCCGGGGTTGCCCCAGGTGGCGATCGATTTGGGGGAGAGATTTGGTCGGTTGATGAACTACGGAGATGGGATGTATGCCGGGCAGTTCATGGGGGCGCTTTATGCCGAGGCGTTTTTTGAAACAGATCTGGTGAGACTCGTGGAAAAGGCCCTGAGAGCAATCCCGGCGGACAGCCAATACGCAGAGATGGTTCGTGACATGCTGGCATGGTACCGGGCCGATTCCTCGGATTGGCAGAAAACGTGGCGGCTTTGCCAGGAGAAATATCGGAAGAACCCCGAATTTCAAAAGGCCTCGAATGGCGGGATCGACTGCAAAATTAACGGGGCCTACGTGCTGATGGGGCTTCTTTATGGAAAGAAGGATCCCGATCAAACCATTCTGATTTCATGCCGGAGCGGGATGGATTCCGACTGCAATCCGTCAAGCTCCGCCGGGGTGTTGTTTACCACGTTGGGTTCCTCTTCATTGCCCGGACGTTTTACCCGGGAGCTCAATCAGGAGAAAAAATTCAGTTTCACCGCCTATAATGTTCCTGGTTTGCTTGCGGTTTGCGAGCAACTGGCCCGCCAATATGTTGTCCGTGCCGGCGGCCGGATTGTGACGGAGAACGGGCAAGAGGTATTCTTGATTCCCCATCAGGCGCCGAGGCCAAGCGCGCTCGAGTTGAGTTGGGCGCCTGGGCCGATCGCCAACAGCCGTTTCACCCCGGAGGAGATGGCGAAGATCACCGCGGTGAATGTGTCGGAGGACGTGAAAAAGGCCGTGGAAAAGTTTGCGCCGGGATGGAGCATCGATCGTTGTGGGCAGGACATGGATCCCGGGATTCGAGAACAGTTCGGGGGCAAATCGAACGTGCTGGTGACTCACCCGTTGGATCAGGAGACGGGCTGTGTGCTGTTCAGGACGATCGACGTGCCGGGGTCGAAGAAAACTCATCTGCATCTGGTGGTGGGCCATGATCCTCAAGGGGATTTCGAGTTGATCGTAAAGGCCGATGGTCGGGAGCTCTTGCGGAAGGTCGTGGGGCCAAAGACCGCGTCCGCTCACTGGTTGACCGAAGAGGTTGATCTCTCGCGGTTTGGTGGGAATCGAATCAAAGTCGAGTTGGTCAACCAGCCGACTGGCTGGTCGTATGAAGCGGCTTACTGGGCTGAAATCAAGCTGATGAGCGAGTAGGGCAGGGCAAGGGGCGGCCTTGAGCCGGCGCGCGGAGAGCATCCCAGGAACATCCGTCAGTCAAGACAGATTTTTCAACGATGCGCGGAGAGGACCCTGCCGGCCATTTTTTCCCTTTAAAAATGAAGGTGCCTTGTTAGTCTCAGTGAAATCCAAAACAGACCGGAGGAATCATGATTATAGTCGAGTCGTATCCCATGGCGGTGGTGATGTGCGTGATCACGATGTTATGCTGGGGTTCTTGGGCTAACACGCAAAAGCTTGCCAGTAAAGAATGGCGTTTCCAGTTGTTTTACTGGGACTATGCCATTGGGGTTTTGTTGTTGTCTTTGGTGTTGGCCTTGACCATGGGCAGCACAGGGGAGGGCGGGCGCAGTTTTTGGCCTGACCTTCAGCAGGCCGATGCCAAGTGGCTGGGATCGGCCTTTCTGGGGGGAGTGATTTTCAATCTCTCCAACATCCTCCTGGTCGCGGCGATTGACATAGCGGGTTTGGCCGTGGCATTTCCGGTCGGGGTCGGACTGGCCCTGGTGCTGGGAGTGATCACAACCTATATGAAACGTCCGGAGGGGAATGTTCCGATGCTCGCCCTGGGGGTTGCGGCGGTGATGGTGGCCATCATTTTGGATGCGTTGGCCTACAAAAAGCTGATGTCACAGGGGAAGAAGACCCCCGTCAAAGGGATCGTGCTCTCGGTGGTGGCCGGCGTGCTGATGGGATGGTTTTACAGTTTTGTGGCGGACGCGATGGGCAAAATCGATCCGGCCACCCAAGCCTTGGAAGCCGGCAAACTGAGTCCTTATACGGCCGTTGTTCTGTTTTCGGCCGGATTGTTACTCTCCAATTTCATTTGGAACAGCATCATGATGGTCAAACCATTTTCGGGAGAACCGGTGCCGTTTGGCGATTACTTCACCCGGGGGAATGTGAGGTTGCACGCGGTGGGCATTCTGGGAGGCGTCATCTGGAACCTCGGCATGTCCTTCAGCATTATCGCATCCACGGCAGCCGGGCCGGCCTTGTCCTATGGGCTGGGACAAGGCGCGACATTGGTCGGCGCTTTATGGGGAGTCTTCATCTGGAAAGAATTCAAGGGCGCACCCCGGGGGACGAATCCATTGCTGGCGGCCATGTTCGTATTCTATCTGGTTGGATTGGGGGTTCTGATCGCCTCCAAGCTTTGAATGAGATTCGGCTAAAGGAATCGATTTTATGGCTAAGAACAAAATCGTTGTGGTGGGCAGTTCGAATACCGACATGATCATCCGGCTGGACCGGATACCGCGTCCGGGCGAAACGCTGCTGGGCGGGGAGTTAGTTGTGGCGGCCGGCGGCAAAGGGGCCAACCAGGCTGTGGGTGCGGCCCGGGCGGGTGGACAGGTGACCTTCATTGCGCGTGTGGGTCAGGACATGTTCGGCGAGAAAGCGATCCAGGGATTTGTCGAGGACGGCATTAATGTCGACTATGTGATGCGCGATCGCCGGGCGGCATCGGGTGTTGCCTTGATCTTTGTGGCCAAAGACGGCGAAAACAGCATTGCCGTGGCGTCCGGCGCCAATGGGCGGCTCTCGCCGGCCGATATTCGCAAGGCGAAGACGGCCTTTTCTGGCGCGCAGGTTTTGGTGATGCAGTTGGAAACACCGCTGGAGACCGTGCAGGCCGCCGCTGAAATCGCGGCGCGCTCGGGGGTGCGGGTCATCTTGAATCCCGCGCCTGCGCGGGCTTTGCCCAATACTTTGCTGCGGAAGGTCACTTTTTTGACGCCGAACGAGACCGAAGCGCAGCTGCTTACGGGGATAAAAGTCCGGGATGCGGAGACGGCGTCGAAGGCCGCCCGGATCCTGCTGGGCAAAGGGGTCGGCCACGTCATTGTGACGTTGGGCGCGAAGGGCGCGTTGTTGGCGACACCTCAAGAGACGCGGATGATTGCCGGTTTCAAAGTCAAGCCGGTGGATACCACCGCCGCGGGAGACGTGTTTAATGGAGCCTTGGCGGTGGCTTTGTGCGAGAGCAAGCCTTTGGCCGAGGCCGTGCGCTTCGCCAATGCCGCCGGAGCCCTCTCCGTAACCGTGATGGGAGCTCAGCCTTCCGCGCCGGCCCGCGGGAAGATCGATGCCTTATTAAGGCGCGCCTAAGTAGCCCGACCTTTGGGAAGGCCCCCTATAGACCAGCCCTTTCCTAGTCCTTCTCAAGCAAAGCGGCACCACGCTTTAATCCAGGCGCCGATTTGAACCGGGCTTTGCGCGGTCTGAGACGACGATGCTTCAAGCCGGATAATCAAGCGCCTCCGGGATCATCACTTTTGTCAGCGCTTCCGCGGCGCGGTCTTTGGTCAGGCGGGCGCCTGTCAGGCAGCCGTCCAATTTCAGCCGGAGTCGGACGAAATGATCCAGACCGTCGAAGGCAACACAAGGACCGGCGTTGGCTGTTTTCTGTGTTTTAAGCGAGAACGTATCGCCCATTCCCCGAGCGGCCGAGGCGATCCCGGGAATGACCCCTTCCAGGGCGTCGAGGTCTTCGGAGTCATAGCAGGCATTGCAAGCCTTGGCGTCCCAAGCGGGATGACGGTTGTAGCCGAAAATGAGCTCGGCACAGATGCGACCGACCTCGCCAGCAGCGCGCCCGGCTTGAACATGGCAAAGGTCGGAGAGGAACTGCAGCAGTCCGGGCAATCCTTCGGCTAACGAAGGGTGTTGCGGGCCTTTTTCCTCGAGCTCAAGAAAATCGAGGATCTGACAGCGTGCGGCCAGCAACCAGCAGAGGGCGTCAGCCAAGGGAAAGGTGACTCCCTGGCGTGTTCCCAGGTAGAGGCGTTCGCCCAGGGCGTCGGTGGCTTTTTGGAGATGCTCGAGGGTCCAAAGCCAAACCTCCATGGCACTAGCCAGGGTGCAGGCGCCGGTCCCGGGATTGCTCCGCGCCAACCGCCGCATTTCACGGATCCAGCGACGGTATTGGGCCAGGAAAAGATCCTGGGTCATGGTGACTGACAGCTGGCGTCTCTGCACGGCCTCCGGGCCTTCATACGTGGCTTCCAGTTGGGCATCCATCCATTTGTACCCCAGGAATCCGGGGCAATCTTCGGTGATCCCGTAGCCGCCCATCAGGCTGACGGCTTCGCGCATCATATTGGCGCCGTAACCGGTGTTCCACAGCTTGGTGGCCGGGCAAAGCACATTGGCCACCGAGTCCAGCATCACAAACTGGACAAAGGGATCATTCCTCAAAGTCTCGAATCGCGCCGGATCCCGTTTGTCCTCAGGTTGGTCCGTCAATTCCAGCAGTTCCATGGCATCTTTGTTTGCTCGACCAAGGAACTTAAGTTGGGCTCGGGTGCCTTCGATTTTCTGTTCCTGGAAATAATTGTCCTTATGCCGTTCCAGAGGATCGAGTTGATCGAAAATTCGCGCGGTCGCAAAGCCCAACGATGCGCTCGCTTCTCCCGTGGCCCAGATATCCACCAGGCGGTGAAGGGCATCTTCTTTCTGTTGGAGCCCCAATTCATAGCGGGGAGAGCCAGGTTGCCCCGCGTCGCCCCCGCGAAAACGGCCCCGCTGATATCGAATGATCGGTTCGACAGCCGAAAGCAGCTTGGCGGAGGTCATCAAACCCACGGTGACCCGAGTGCGGCGAAAAACGGCTTCGATGACCTCTCCATGGCTGTAATTCGGGACGATCATTCCGTTCTTGATGGTGTAGCCGCCGACAATTCGACTGGCCGGCACGCGCAAGCTGAACACCGGATCCCGTGTGGAGGACAATTGATGCACCAGTTTGCGAGTGGGGATTCCCCGGAAGAAATTCCCCGGGTCCGTCTCCTCCAGGATGATGATGCAACTGCCCTTGATCCGTGCGTCCCCTGAATCCACGGCGGCGGTCACGAAGTTCGCAAATCCCATGTTCGTGATGAACCGTCCCCGTTTTTCAACCTGAAGAATGGGTTCTTTGCCTTCTTCCCATTCTGCCACGGTCATTTTTCCTCCTAAAAGACCCGTTTCAACTCCCACGTATGGGAGCGGCTCCGTCAGAGCGAAGGCCCCTCTCCAGATCCGGCGGTCCTCGCCTTCCTTCGGAGGGCAGGCGCGGCTCAGATACGTCTGTTTTTGCTCGGGCGTTCCGCGTTCGTGGATGGGCGCCAGCGCAAGGTTCCCCGCCAGGCTGCCGGTGGCGGCACCGGCATCCACCCAGGACAACTCAAAGGCCACCAGGGCCAGGGCGAGGTTCTTGGGGCCTTCAATGTACCCCCCGTGCTCGGGATCCATGAAAGCGGACGTGATGCCGGCCGCATCAAAAACCGGCAACAACTGCGCCTTCTTGTCGGTCCACTCATGGGTGTTACGGGCACCCTCGGCCACCAACCGGGCGACAGGTCCCCGTGCCACCGATCGAGCCGACTGTATAAGCATTTGCAGGTCAAATCGTTCGGAATATCGCCAGAGAATCTGACGCGCATCGTCGCCTGGCAGGGTACGCAGGGTGTCGCTTGGGCTATGCTCTTGAGTCATGATAAGGTTCTTTTTATTGCCGATCGATATCGGCTGTCAACCATTGGCACGGGACCAGCCCGGCGTATTTACTCCGCCCGATGTCGGCGCGAAGGTGTGATCCTTATAACGGCGTGGGGTGGATTGTCGAGTGGCATGTTTAAGTATATTGACGGGCCTGCCCAGGACGGCAGTTCACGCCGAGTTGCAATTGGCAGAATTCGCTTGCATAGGGAATGGACTTTGGCAAATTCACTTTAGGCCTAAGGCCGACAGACGTTGAAAAACGCGCTTGCATTGGACAGGCGCTATCGCTTGAATGTCGGCCTTTGACGGGTGCCTCGGTAGCTCAGTTGGTAGAGCAGTTGACTCTTAATCAATTGGTCCTAGGTTCGAGTCCTAGCCGGGGTACCACTCTTCATCAGACACTTACAGAAATTCTCTCCCGACCGACAAATTTCACTTGGCCACTTCTTAGCCACTTTTTTGGTCCTGATGCCCTGTGCTGGCGTTGGATGCACAACGCCGCGCCTGCCACTCGGTGTGATCCGTCATCATGCTGTGGCGAATCCGACCATCAATCTACCGTTCATCGATACTGCACTTGCAGCTTTGGGGACATGCCCGCAGGCTACCCGAGAACCGTGATGTGTAAATAGTATTGGCAACCCCTTTGTCTTTTACAATTTTTACTCCTCTTCCCTAATCATACCACAAATTTCCAATTCAAATCCAATTTATCCTTGAATTATGTGGAAAATACAGATTAATCTCGCCGAAAAGACATTGAAAGTCCACTTTGTTTCCGGTGTCTGAGTTCTAGACAATAAATACTGTTTGGCAGACAAGCGATGAAGACGACAGCATTAGCGTCTAACTCCGGCCTCCTTCTCGTGCTGTCTGGATACTTCCTCACGCTCCCGGAGATCTCCTTCAACAGCCTGGAGTTGCTGCTCGTAGTCTTTGCGTTTACGTCGTCCCTCGCAAGCATCATATTCCTTTTGCCTAACCGATCGTCGAAATGGGCGTATCGACTCGGGATCGCAATAGCCGCTACGGCGCTACTCACAACTCTGGCTGTTTATGTTGTGGCGCATCAGCCTCTGAAATCCCTTGATCTGCCCACGGATTGGCCTGTTTTGTTGGTGCTCGCTGGCATGCTCATAGCCCCGGCTTCGAGTCTGGTTGCCGTAATCGTTCTTCGACCTGGGAATAAAACCATGTGTACAGTGACGATTAAAATTCCACAGTGAAGAATAATTGTCATTGAACAACCATGTCCGTGACGTCTGGCGGGACAGTTTTGGAGAAAGAAAGGTGAGGTTTTTCTCCGATGCGAGACCGCCTGGAGGAAGCAGCCATTAGGGCCCTGGTCAACTGGAAAAAACGTTATCTGTCCGCTTTTTTTTAAACGGTTCTGCATCAGCTTTTCCAACGATCTCCGTCGTCGGCTGACCCGAACCTGCGTTTTCATTGCGGGAATCGGATCTTCCCAAGGGTGGGCCACAGCCCGCCCTGGCAATCCGTTCAGTCAGCCATCTGGGTCTAGCGCGATGTGAGTTGATCTCTGGATTGACCTAATTTCGAACCGAAAGGAGCGGACCGGACGTCTCCTGCCCGGCTCCCTCCGGCTCGGTTTTTTGGTCAACCGTTCTTTGACCACGTTTGCTGATTTTGGCAAGCCCCCGTTCACCAACCTGCGCCCATCTCGCCAGCGCGGGACCAGAAAACTTTCAGTACGGGGCTGCGTTCATTCTGTGTCCAAGAGCTGGGGTTCCCAGGAAGCCTTTGAGCTTCAGGAGTCCAACCCGTTTGTAACTCGCCGCACGGCCGAATCGTCGGCAAAGTGTTGTGAAGCTGCATGGATCTCAATGGGTCAGGAGAACAGCCGCCTCCAATCAGTCCCAAGGGCTCGGGGGTCAAACCCCAATGCTGGCTGGCGGCTGCTCTCCCAATTCAATTCTTTTACATCGCCAGTCGTAGGGAGTTTGCTGGGTCATCACGTACCACGCCGCCATGGACATCCAACTACCTCCTCTTTCTCTGAACCGCAGATTCGCGCAGATGACGATGAGCAATCTGCGGTTAACACAATTCCAAGATAGGGTCAATCCCGGCTTTTGGTGATTTTTTTCAGACAATTTGCCGCCGCGTGCCGACATCGCATCTTCAGCCGCTTCGCAATCCACTCCAGCGTCATCACGGTCTGGCTTCTGAGCCGAGCCGCGATCGATGTTTTCTCAGCGTCGGTATTGCGCCGCCCGGGCGAATCCTGGCCCCCCCGTTTTTCCACGGCAAAGCGCCGGTGGCCTGCTGCGTTGTCCTGTCGAATGCCCATCTCCCCCAGTAAGAAGGCAATGGGGTCAAAGAAGGCAATGGGGTCAGATCCATATCATTGACGAATAAAATTCCAAAAGAGATCGTTCAGATTGTGGCACACCGGTTCCTGGCCCTAGCGCCTACCGGGGCACACTATCGCGCGAGTCGGATACAATAATAAACAATATGGATCTGACCCTATTGCCTCGCCTGGAGTTTGAGCAGGGCCGAGCCTGGCAGGGCTGTAGAAAAAAGCCCAGCGATCTATCGCTGGGGGGCCGAACAACCCGAGCACGAGTCTCGGAAGCGATGCAAGAGATCCGGTGAAAGGCATAGACCAAGGTTTGGATGCGGGGCAGAAGGGAAAACCCGGGAGCTTCTTTCGCCCCTGGCGGGGCTTGCTTGCCGTCGGGCATCGGAATCCACCGTTGAAACGGTGGGCTATGATCGGTTGTCCCTGAGGGGACGAATCATGCCGGCCGCGGCGCGAGGTTATTCGCAATACAGCAACATTTCTAATGCTTGCGACGACACTGCCAGATCAATTCTCCAAGGCCGATGAGCAGTGCCGCACCGATCAAGGCCAGAGTGAAGGGTTTCGGAGTGTAATGGCCCCCTATGATAAAGTGGTCTGGCATCTTCAACGCCACAGGACTTGGCATCGTCGATGGACTAAACGAACCAGCCATT
The DNA here is from genome assembly GCA_022709905.1 of Verrucomicrobiota bacterium. Classification (GTDB taxonomy): domain Bacteria; phylum Verrucomicrobiota; class Verrucomicrobiia; order Limisphaerales; family UBA1319; genus JAKLHY01. The sequence goes on from JAKLHY010000035.1 coordinate 60,087, forward strand.
TGATGGATGGTAGCTTCGCATTTACAGTTGGCCGACGCAAAACTCGAACCATTGGTTCCTACCCATCCTTGAAGCTTGAAGGAAACAGCCGTATTGTTGGACGCCCCTGGAACTACGAAAAAGCCAATGTCAAACATTCCGGGTTCTGTCAGTCCGAAGGCTGCGCCAATGGGGGTTCCTTCCATTGTGGTGAATTGCAGCCAAGTATTAGGAACCGGAGCGTGGCCGGCGCCAAGATACACTGGTTTGTTGGAATCGTAGTTATTCGCAAAAATGGCTGCCCCACCGAAGCATTGCACACCTGTTATCAAGAAAAGGGTCATGGTCCAAAGCACGTGGTTCATAAGAAAAAGTGCCATATCGCACAGTTCAATTTATAAGAAAAAATCTCACATCGATCAATTCAAAAGCATAAACTAATGTCTTATCCGATACTACACCGCGCGATCTCACCCCAATCGCTGTGCGTCCGGTTTGGGACTGGTTGCCATCCCCCCGTGATTATTTGAGCCCACCTCTTGCGCCGGACTCCCCAGTTTCAGCATGCTCAAACATCGCGATGGCGCCATAGGCCCTTCCTTGTTCCCGATACGGGGCGCGAAAACCATCCGTTTTTGTCCCCCCACGCTCGGAACGGGTTGGCACGCGGGCAGATGGATTAGAATGACGTTATTTTGTTGTCTTGGCGCATAATAGGACACAGCATAAGCGCTGGGTTCTCAATAAAAACTGGCTGTTTGAGAACCGCTGATCTTTGGAGCCTTTGTCGGAGTCTGCCGGCCTGGGCAGATGTGCCGCCCGGGGGCAAAGGGGCTGAACCGGCATCTGGTGTGGGACTCCGACGTGGGTGACTACAAACAGCACCCCAAGTGGTTGTGCTTATTTGCTTGCGGGTAGAGGGGCTTTTTCTCATTGTGTTGGGGTCGTATGGCGGCAAAAACGAAGTCATCAAAACACATCCATCATTTGCCAGCGCCGCGGTCACGGAAACCCGAGGTTTCGTCAGATGAATCGGATGGCGAACTGGCCAGACTGGACAAAGTGGAGGTGGCAGTGCCCCGGGAAGAGCAGGTGTCGGAACCGGCGCCTGAGCGGACCCGGTCGGCGTATGATGGGGACACTGCGATCAAGCTGTATTTGCGGGAGATTGGCCAGGTCAAGTTACTGACGCCTCAGGAGGAAGTCGAACTGGCGGCCCGGATCAAGAAAGGGGACAAGAAGGCTCGCGAGCAGATGATCAAGGCCAACCTCCGTCTGGTGGTGAAAATCGCCCACGACTACGAAGGCCTGGGGTTGCCTTTGCTGGATCTGATCAGCGAGGGAAACATCGGACTGATGAAGGCGGTGGAGCGGTTTGATCCCGCCAAGGGCGGGAAGCTGTCGACCTACGGCGCCTGGTGGATCAAGCAATCCATCAAGCGCGCGCTGGCCAATCAATCGAAGACCATACGTTTGCCGGTTCATTTGGTGGACAAGATTTCGAAGATGCGCCGTGTTTCCTTGCGATTGCAGGAGGACATGGGGCGGGAGCCGACAGACGACGAGTTGGCGGAGGAACTGGGCATGACCGCGTCGCGGGTGGCGCAACTTCGCAATGCGGCCATACGTCCGGCCTCGCTGGACGCGCCGATTGGCAATGACGATTCGAACAATTTCTCGGAGGTGGTGGAGGACGAGAACGCCTTTACACCCTACGAGCAGTTGGAGGAAAAGACCGTCACCAAGATGCTGCAGGAGATGGTCAAGACTCTTGATCCGCGCGAAGCCACCATTTTGCGATACCGATTTGGCCTGGATGGGGGGCCGGAAAAGACGCTGGAAGAGGTGGGCGCCCGGTTTGGCGTGACCCGGGAGCGGGTTCGCCAGATTCAGAACATCGCGCTCAACAAACTGCGCAAGATGATCCAAAAACTGGAAGCAGTCCGGAAGTAACCTGTTATGAGCGCCATTTCTTTGGATCAACTCCGGGCGGCCGTTCGAAACATTCCGGATTTTCCCCAATCGGGCATTCAGTTTAAGGACATCACGCCGGTGTTGGGCGATGCGGTTCTTTTCTCAGCGTTAATCGACCATGTTGCCGCTCCTTATCGACCGGGAGACGTGGATGTGGTGGTCGGCATTGATGCACGGGGTTTCATTTTGGCCGCGGCGACCGCCTATCGTTTGCAGGCGGCCTTTGCGCCTGTCCGGAAAAAGGGCAAGCTGCCTTACCAGACCCTCGAGCAAAGCTACGATCTTGAATACGGATCGAACACCGTGGCCATGCATGCAGATGCCATTCGGACGGGTCAGAGGATCCTGCTCGTGGATGATTTGCTGGCCACAGGCGGCACAGCCGGCGCCTCGGCGTCGCTCATTGAGCGGCTCGGGGGGCGCATCATCGAGGCTGTATTCTTCATCGAACTGGCGTTTCTCAACGGGCGATCTAAGCTGCAGGGTTTTCCGGTGCGCACCTTGGTGGCTTTTTGACTGGCAGCCCAGGGCGTAGCTAGAATAGGACGCACGACGGACGTGGTTGGCGATTTCAACATCCTCAAGGCCAGACTCTTACTGCGAAGTAGCCTTGCCTCGGTTAGTGTTTTGGCATTCGCCGAATTGACAGTACCGAAATTAGCGGTATCGGAGGCCAGGAGGCATCTCAAGAATTGGCATGCGCTATGATCAGGCATTACCGGGTTGAGGATTACCATCTCGCGGCCACGCTATCATCGGGCCAGGCGTTCCGATGGCGTCGGCTGGGCGACGGTTGGGAGGGAGTGATTGGAGGACGCTGGGTTCTATTGCGTCAGGCGGGCAACATCCTGGAAGCAATGACTGCGGGACCCTGTTCCGATTGGGAGTGGCTGGAACGGTATTTGCAGTTGAATGTTCGGCTTTGCGACATCCTTCGGATGTTTCCTAAGGACATCCTGCTGCAAGAGGCGGTGCGGGCCTGGAGGGGGCTGCGTCTGCTGCGGCAGGATCCTTGGGAGTGTCTGGCGTCCTTTCTTTTGTCATCGAACAAGCAGATCACGCAGATCGAGCAGATTGTGAGCGAGTTATGTGGGCGTTGGGGGGATCCGGTTCTGGTTCCGCCGGATCATGAACCGACGTGGAGTTTTCCGGCTCCGGAGCGGCTGGCCTGCCGCACAGAGGGGGAGTTGCGGGCCTGCAAAATGGGATTTCGGGCGCCTTATCTCCTCGAAGCCGCTCGCCAGGTCAGGGAAGGGAAGGTGGATATAGGGGCGTTGTCGAGCCTGGACTATGAGGCGGCGCGGCAGGAGTTACTGCGGTTGAAGGGGGTGGGAGAGAAGATCGCGGACTGCGTTTTGCTGTTTTCGGTTGGATTTTTGGAGGCCTTTCCTGTGGATGTCTGGATTCGGCGGGAATTGGCGCGTCACTTTTTTTCGGGTCGATGTCCTTCGGATCGGGAGTTGCGCCGTTTCATTCGGGATTTTTTTGGGCCTGCGGGGGGGTATGCGCAACAGTATTTATTTCATCATGCCCGGAGTGGAAAAAAGACGGGCGCTGATTCAGCGCCCGCCCAACCCAAACAACCGAACTGACCTCGCTTTATTTCCGACTGGCGGAGGAACCAGGGTGGAACAACGATCCTGTGTTTCGCTTCAACACACTGGAATGAACGACATGGGTTTCGACCCAGTCTTTTGATTTCCGTTCAAAAACCGTCCCAGGAGAAAGACGGCCAAAGACCGGAACGGTTATCGAGGAGGGGCAGCCTGATACTTCAGGCTTGCCCGCGGGCTGGGAAGTCTGTTGGAATCCGGTCGGCGCGATGCGCCATTGATCTGGGTCCATGCAAGACTACCCCAAACACTACTGTGGACTGTTCGGCATCTACGGCCACCCGAATGCGGCCGAGTTAACGTATTATGGTCTTTACGCTCTCCAGCATCGCGGGCAGGAGAGCGCGGGGATTGTGACCTCGGACGGCAGGCAGCTTCGGGTTCACAAGGGGATGGGGCTGGTGTCGCAGGTGTTCCGAGGTGACATTCTTCGCGATCTCGCGGGCACCATCGCCATCGGGCACACGCGTTATTCGACCACGGGATCCTCCCATCTCCGCAACGCCCAGCCCTTGACGGTGGACTGTGGGCGGGGCCAAATTGCCATCGGCCACAACGGGAATCTGACGAACGCGGCGCGCCTGCGGGATGAATTGGAGTCGCGGGGGTCCATTTTTCAGACCACCGTCGATAGCGAGATTATTTTGCACCTCATGGCGCAGCCATCGGTGCACGGCCAGGAAAACAACCTGGTGCAGACGTTGCACCGGATTGAAGGGGCTTACTCGCTGGTGATTATGACGGAGAAGGAGCTGATTGGCGTGCGGGATCCATGGGGCTTTCGTCCTTTGTCGATTGGGCGGGTGGGGGATGCGTGGGTGCTGGCGAGTGAGACATGCGCGTTTGACCTGATCCATGCGAAGCTTTATCGCGATGTGCAGCCGGGAGAGATCGTGATCATCGACGAGAATGGACTGCGGAGCATCAATGCCTTTCCGCAGCACACCCGCCGATCGTTCTGCATTTTCGAGTTTGTTTATTTTGCGCGGCCTGACAGCACGATTTCGGATCGGAGCGTGTATGCGTCCCGAGTGGCCATGGGGCGGGAGCTGGCTCAGGAAAAACCGGTCGAGGCCGATCTGGTGATTCCGATTCCGGACAGCGGCAATTGCGCCGCGCTGGGTTATTCGTTGCAGTCAGGGATTCCGTATGAGATGGCCTTTGTTCGGAATCATTACGTGGGACGAAGTTTTCTTCAGCCTTCCCAGCTGATTCGGGATTTCAACGTGCGGGTGAAGCTGAATCTGATTCAGGACTTGGTGAGGGGCAAGCGGGTTGTGGTTGTGGACGACTCGATTGTGCGGGGGACGACGTTCAAGTCCCGGGTTAACAATCTCAAGGAGGCCGGAGCCACGGAGGTGCATGTGCGGGTGAGTTGTCCGCCGCACAGCCATCCTTGCGTGTATGGGATCGATTTTCCAGATCGCAGCAAGCTGATGGCGGCGAATTACAGCGTCGAGGAGATCCGCCGTTATTTGAACGCGGACTCGCTGGCCTACCTGTCGCAGACAGGCATGGTCCGGGCCACCGGCTTGCCGGCTGACGGTTTCTGCATGGCCTGTTACGATGGCAACTATCCGGTGGCCTACGATCCGGCCCTGGACAAACACATCATTGAAACGCGCCGCAGCCGGGTGATTGGCTTGGGTGAAGCCCTGACGCGGGATGAAATGCAGATCAAACTCCTCTGAACGTTAAGCCGGCGGTTCGGGGGGGGCACCGATGGATTTATGAAACAGAAAGCATATGCGAAGGCGGGAGTAGACATTGATCTGGGAAACCGGGTGAAGTCCAATCTTCCGCGGATGCTCGCGGCGACGCACCGGCCTGAAGTCATGGGCAAGGTGGGCGGGTTTGGCGGTTTATTTGCCTTAAACACGCGGCGCTATCGGCAGCCGGTTCTGGTTTCCAGCGTTGATGGAGTGGGGACCAAGCTCAAACTGGCGTTTGCCCTGGACCAGCATGACACGGTGGGGCAGGACCTGGTCAATCACTGCGTCAACGACATCGCGGTGCTGGGATCCGAGCCCTTGTTTTTCCTTGATTACATTGGGACATCGAAGCTTGAGCCGAGGGTGTTCGAGCAGTTGATCCGGGGATTTGCCCGGGCCTGCGCTGAAAACGGCTGCGCCCTGATTGGGGGGGAAACGGCCCAGATGCCTGGATTTTATCAGGCGGGCGAATACGATGTCAGTGGAACGATTGTCGGGGTCGTGGAGAAGAGCGGGATGATTGACGGGCGCCATGTCCGGGCGGGCGACGCGGTGATCGGTTTGGCGTCGAGCGGACTGCACACCAACGGGTATTCATTGGCGCGGCGGATTTTTTTCGACCAATGCCGGTGGAAGCCGACGCGGCGGGTGCCGGAGTTGGCCAACACTATTGGAGCGGAACTGCTGAAGGTCCATGTCAGTTACGGACGCCTCATCCAGGCTTTGATTGGGCGATTCAATCGCGGGCCGGGGGGGAAGCTTCTGAGCAAGCCGGGATTGCGCGGTTTGGCGCACATTACCGGCGGCGGTTTCGTGGACAATATTCCCCGGGTGCTGCCCGCAAAGTGCGATGTTCAGGTTTTGCGCGGTTCCTGGGAAGTGCCGCCCATCTTTCGTTTGATTCAGGAGCTGGGTCGTGTTCCCGACTCGGAAATGTATCAAGTGTTCAACATGGGCGTGGGCATGGTGCTTCTCGTGGCCGAAGAGCAGGCTGATGCCATGGTGCGTTTCCTGAAAAGTCGGCGGCAACCAGCCTGGATCGTGGGCGAAATCGTCAAAGGAACCGGACGCGCTTTGATGGTCTAAGGAAGCAACGCCTCAAACCGACCAGTCACGTGGAGTTCTTTCATAAGTTCATCACCAATATTCCGTGGGTCCGCGGGGAACTCTCACCGCGAGTTCCGCGGAGCTCTGGGATGGGGCTGATTTGGAATCACAGGCTAGGGGGGCGGGGCGGTAAGGAGGTTTAAGCTCTCCATGTTCGTCAAGAAACTGACGGCGCCAGGCCAGGAATCCGGAGAGGATCTCCTCGAACTCGGCGCGGTGATTCAGCTGGACGATGCGGCGATTGAATTCGCGGGCGGGTCCGAGGCGATGGGCGTACATGGGCGCGATTTTGCGGAACATCTGGCAGCCTCGCTTTTCGCCGAACACCTCGATCATGAGATCCAAATGCTGACGCATGACCTTCAGGCGTTGCTCCAATCCGGGCTCGGGCATGAGATGGCCTGTGGCCAGGTAGTGGCGTATTTGCTGGAAGATCCAGGGGTGATAAAAGGCGCCACGGCCGATGCTGACGCCTTGACAACCGGTGACCTCCAGCATGCGTTTCGCGAGCTCGGGAGAGGTGACATCGCCGTTTCCGATCACAGGGATGTGTCTGACGGCCTGGACCACCTCGCGGATGCCCGCCAGGTTCACCGAGCCCGAGAATCCCTGGTTTCGGGTCCGGCCATGGACTGTGATAGCGGCGATGCCGACATCTTCGAGGGCGCGGGCGAGATCGGGGGCTGTGATATTTTGATCGTCCCAACCCAGGCGCATCTTGGCAGTGACGGGGATGGTGACGGCGTTGACCATACTGCGGGCCAGAGCCGTGGTTTTGGTCAGATCGGTCATCATCGCGGATCCGCCGCCGGTTTTGCAAACTTTCGGCACCGGGCAACCCATATTGACATCGATCGCTGAGACACCCAGTGAAGCGGCATAGACCGCGGCATCCCTCATTTCCTCGGGAACCGATCCAAATAACTGAATACAAAGGGGGCGGTCTTCGGGGCAGGTTTCGATCAGCTTAAAGGCCTTCGTTTTCTGTTCCAACAAAGATCGGGCGTTGACGAGATCGGTGGTGGCCAGCCCCAGCCCGCCCAGGCGCCGGATGACGAGCCGGAAAGGCAGGTTGGTGTAGCCGGCCAGTGGGGCCAGCATGAGATTTGAATCGAGTTCCAGGTTGCCGATGCGCATGACCGATCGAAGCATACACCGGTCTTGAGGAATAGGGCAGTCTCTTGTTCAAGTTAAGGCGCGGATTCAAAGTCAGACCGCAGGAGAGAAAAACGCCGGGTCCGTCCAAGCCTCGGTCTTGCGAGGCGCGCTCTCGACGCAGGGATGCTGATGCGGCATAGTGAGGGCATGGATGCCATGAATAGCCTGGATGAACTGATGGTATGCAAGCTGGACACTCGCCGTCGGCAGGTTGAGCCGTGCACGATGGTGATTTTTGGAGCCAGCGGCGATCTGACCAGCCGCAAGTTGATTCCCGCCCTGTATCATTTAAGGAAGGAACGCCAATTACCGGAGCCATTCCGGATCGTGGGTTTTGCCCGTCGAGAGAAGACCTCGGATATTTGGCGCCAGGAGCTGCGGGATTCTCTGGGAAAAAACGCCCGGATCCAAAGCCTGGACGAGTCCGTGTGGAATGATTTTGCCCGTCAGATTGAGTATTGCCAGGGCGATCTGTCGGATCCCGGTTCCTACCGCCGGCTGGCGGAGATGCTGGCAGTGGCTGGTGACGAACGTTTGCGTCAGCGGGTTCTATACTATTTGGCGATTTCCCCGGGTCAGTTTGTCGAGGTGATCCGGCATTTGAGCGAAGCCGGCCTGTTGGGCAAGGAAACCCGGGGAGCGGGTTGGCAGCGGGTGGTGGTTGAGAAGCCTTTTGGGTATGATCTTAATTCGGCTCAGCAGCTGAACGCGGACATAATGCGTTACACTCATGAACAGCAGATCTACCGTATCGATCATTACCTGGGCAAGGAAACCGTCCAAAACATCCTGATGTTTCGTTTTTCCAATACCATTTTTGAGCCCTTATGGCATCGCGGAGTGGTGGACCACGTTCAAATTACGGTGAGTGAGAAGCTCGGCGTCGGCGGGCGGGGAGGATACTACGAGGAAGCGGGGGCTCTGAGGGATATGATTCAGAACCATTTGCTGCAGGTGCTGGCTCTTGTGACCATGGAACCGCCCGTGTCTCTTGAAGCCGAAGCGATCCGCGACGAGAAGGTGAAACTCCTCAAATCCGTTCGTCCGTTTCTGTCCGGTCAAATCGATCGTCAGGCTGTGCGCGGACAGTACATCGCTGGATTGGTGGACGGTCAGACGCGGGCCGCATACCGCAACGAGCCCAAGGTCAACGCGGGATCGCACGTCGAAACGTATGCGGCGTTGCGCTTGTGGATTGACAATTGGCGTTGGTCGGGCGTTCCTTTTTATCTGCGGACCGGCAAAAGCCTGGCCTTGAGCGCCAGCGAAGTGCGGGTGCAATTCCGGCGGCCGCCAAGCGTTCTGTTTGCCGCCCAGTGCGGTACCCATCTGGATGCCAATTCCATCACCCTCCGTCTGCAGCCCAACGAAGGCATCAGCCTTCGTTTCAACGGAAAAGTGCCGGGGGCCAGCGTCGAAATCCGACCGGTCCGCATGCACTTCAGCTATGATGTTGAATTCGGCGCCTACACACCTGAGGCCTACGAACGCTTATTGCTTGAGGCTGTTGCCGGCGATGCGACGCTCTTCATCCGGCGGGACGAAGTGGAGGCCGCATGGGAAATTATTGATCCGATCCGGACAGATTGGAGCGCACGGCCTCTGACGGACGCGGAGTTTTACACGTCGGGAACCTGGGGGCCATCGGCGGCGGATCAGTTGTTAGCACACGCCGGGCATGCCTGGCGCAATCCCCAAGTGTGATGCGGAAAGAACCAGCATCTAGGCCGGCATGTCGCCTTGCCGGGTGCCATCTTTGAGAAAATCGAGGTAAAAGATGAGGCGGTCCTTCATTTCCTTGCGTGGCACGATCGCGTCGATGAGACCGTGGTCGAGGAGGAATTCCGCGGTTTGAAAACCGGGAGGTAATTCCGCCTGCGTGGTATCCTTGATGACTCGGGGGCCGGCAAAACCGATCATGGAACCCGGTTCTGCGAGAATCAAATCTCCCAAAGAGGCGTAACTGGCCATCACACCCGCGGTTGTGGGGTGGGTAAGCACGCTCAGGTATGGCAGTTTGTTCTTTGCGTGGTATGCCAAAGCGCCGCTGGTCTTTGCCATTTGCATCAGGCTGAACATGCCTTCGTACATGCGCGCGCCCCCGCTGGTGGAGATGATCACCAGGGGCAAGCCTCGATCGGTGGCTGTTTCGATGAGCCGGGTTAGTTTTTCTCCGACGACCGAACCCATGGAACCGCCCAGAAAGTTGAAGTCCATCACCCCGAGGGCTAGTCGATGGGGGCCAATCTGGCCGATGCCCGAAATGACCGCATCTTTGGAGCCCGTACTGTTTTGGTAGGCTTCGAGTTTGGAGGTGTAGGATGCCACACCTGTGAACTTAAGGATGTCCACACTCGTCATTTCGGCGTCCATTTCCTCGAAGGAACAGGTTTCGACCAGGGCATTGATCCGTTCCCGAGCGCCGATCGAGAAATGAAACCCGCAATGCAGGCAAACCTTGAGGTTGTCGTCCAACTCTTTGTCATAGAGCATGGTGGCGCATTTGGGGCACTTGGTCCATAGGCCTTCGGGAATGTCCTTCTTCCGCGAGCGAGTTCCTAACTTGGGCTTCTTGAGAAATGCAGTTTCGTTGTTTGAGGCCGTTGGCTTGGCCGGAGATTCGGCCGCAGTGATGCCCAGGGTCTTCTTGGTGAACGTTGTAGTGGCCATGGTAGTCAGGGGTAAAGGTGACTTATATGCCGCGGGCGAGTGTCCAAACCGCCACCTGGGCAGCGCCCGCTTTTTTCAGGGCGCGGGCACAGGCATTCGTGGTGGCTCCGGTGGTGAAGACATCATCCACGAGAAGGACGTGGTGACCTTCAATGTGAAATCTGGGATTCACGTTGAAGGCGTTTCGGACGTTGTCGGCTCGCTGGAAACGGGAAAGGCGCGTCTGGGAGGGAGTCGGACGGTTGCGTCGCAATAGCCGGGATTCGACGGGAATATGGGTGGCTTGGCTTAGATTTTTAGCCAGACGTTCGGCTTGGTTAAATTCGCGTTGGCGCTGGCGTGCTGGAAATAGGGGAACGGGCGCCAGAACATCCCACTTCTGGGAACTCAGGACAGGCAGCGCCTGCCGGATGAGTAATCCGGCCAAGAACGGTTCGAGCCAGAGCGCCCGTTGGTACTTGTAGCGATGAATCAATTCCAGAACAACACCCTTCGCGGTGACGGCTGATCGGGCAGAAGTGAACGCCAGATCCATTTCCCGGCAATTACTGCACTCGAACGGTCCCGTGAGGTCTCCTGAAAACGGAAGACCACATTTCTCACAAAACGGCGGACAAATAAGCCTGACCTTCCGAGCGCAATTCACACCAACGTAACCTTCTGCGGCTGTGGCACGTTCCAGTCCGCACACTTGGCAGACTTCAGGATAGAAAAATCCGGCAGCCGCTTCAAGCCATCTTTTCCACCAGCCGTTAGACCTGTTCGGGCTTGGAGTGTTCACTGGTTTGAGTCAATTGCTTGTCCGAGCAGCGCCAAATCAATGCCAGCAAGCTCAGGAGGATCACCGTTGCTATCCAGCCGTCGAGCAGCTTCTTGGATCCCCACAGGGCCGTATTCGCAGTGGGAGTGTTCTTCCAGAGAAAGCCGATGGTTTTGAGCCCAAAGATCCAGCCGATATGCAGACCTATGGCCATCCAGAGGTTTCCCGCGCGTCGGACAAGGAGTCCGAGCGCGAGTCCTGCCAGGATCAAGTTCAGCATGGCAGGCAAGAGCAGATGCCAATTGGTCAGGCCCATGAACATGCCTGGCAGGGCCGTTAGACCGCTGTGCCAGTGGATTGAGGTGGGCGCCACGGGGCGCGTGAAGAAGTGGACAACGGCATACAGCACGCTGCTGAAGATCCACGCCGAAAACCAGTTCCAACTCCGGGCAAAGACTCCCAGGAGAACACCCCGGAAAATGAGTTCCTCGATCGTGCCCACAAGCCCCGCGGTGATTGAGGTTTGGACCAGATGTTTAGCGATACGCCCGATGGATGGAGGATCTTTCAGATGCCACGCATCGCCCAGAAGTCCTCCTGCCAGAATCAATGCGACACTGAACATTCCCAGGCCAAAGGCAATCAGCCAATGCCTCCCCTGACCTCGGGGATGGCAGAGGCCGATCTCGAGCCAACTGGAGATACGGAAACCGCGCAAAAGGGGCCACAGGCCGATCACGGCCTGGATCATCATGCATCGGTTTAGGTAGCGAGCGAACGGTTTTCGGGCGAGTTCTTCCAGCCAATCGTAATGTTCAGAAGCGATTTGGACCAGCGCATACACTCCGGGGGCCAACAGGGCGCCTCCCAGGAGCACCCAGATCAGGTAAAAGAGCAAGACCAGCCATGCCTGCATGGGATTCCAAGACCCTAAACCGATTTGGACTCCAGGATTCGGGTTAAAAGTGCGTTCATGCGATTGACCATTTGGCGAGGATCTTCGAGCAATCCTGCGGCAACAAAAGCGTTGTCCAGCAGTTGCTCGGCCACTTGAAGAGCCAGTTGGGGATCGGCCTGGCGAGCGTTATCGAGTTGGATCAGGATGGCATGGGCAGGATTGATTTCCAGGTCCTGTTTTCCAGCCGCCTGGGCATCTTCCTCTTTTCGCAACGATTTCATGATCCGCCGCATGCTGGCGGTGATGTATTTATCATGATCAACCACCACGGCCGGGCTCTCGATGAGCCGGTGGGATACACGCACTTCGTGGATGCGATCTCCCAACTTTTCCTTCAGCCATCCGGCAAGAGCTTTCGCCTGCTCGTCGCTGAGGGCCTTCTCGTTTCTGACGGTGTCGCCTGTATCGAGTTCGGCCTTTTCGGCCAGTTGCAGGGGTTTGCTGTCAAAGGTCTGCAGATGCTCCATGACGAACTCATCCCAGGGATCGTAAAAGAAGAGCACCTCGATTTTCCTGGCCCGAAAGACCTCGAAATAGGGGCTGGTTTCCGCCGATTCCCGATTCGGTGCCAGGAGGCCGAAGATTTCCTTTTGGTCCGCCGGCATGCGTTTGACATATTCGGCCAGGGAGGTGGTCTGCTTGGGTTGGGTATGGGATGACTCAAAGCGCAGGAGCCGCCCCAGGGATTCCCGATGACCGAAGTCGGTGACAATGCCTTCCTTGAGGAATCGGCCGTATTCGCCATAGAATTTGTCGTAGGTGACTGCATCTTTCGTGGCCTGTTCTTCGAGGAACTTGAGGAACCGTCCGGTGAGGACTTGGTTCAGCTTCTGCATCAGGGAGGTATCCTGCATGGTTTCACGGCCGATGTTCAACGGCATATCCTCGCTATCCACGACGCCCTTCACGAACCGCAGCCATTCGGGGAGCAGGCCTTTCGCCCGCGGCTGGATCAAAACCTTCCGGCAATACAGATGAACATCCGATTCGGTGCGGGCTAGGCCCAGGGATTCCAGATTGTGCGCCGGCACGAAAAGAAGCGCTTGTATGGACAGCGGCGCGTCCGCGGAAAAATGGAGGCGCATCAGCGGATCTTCCTGGCTGCGGGCCACGTAATGATAAAACTCCTGGTATTCCTCCGGTTTGATTTCAGACTTATTCCGCGCCCAAATGGCTTGCACCGTGTTAATGCGCTTGCCGTCGAGCTCGATCGGAAATTGGATGAAGTTTGAATAACGCTTGATGATGTGTTCGACGGTGGCCGGCTTGGTGAATTCCTTGGCATCGTCCTTGAGGTCCAGGACAATGGATGTGCCTCGGGGAAGATCAGGGGCCGCTTCAATTTCATAACCTGCCGCCCTTTCACTGATCCAACGCCAACCGGTCTCGTCGGTCAGATGGGAACGCGTGTTGACCGTCACTTTCTTAGCCGCCATGAAGGCCGAATAGAAACCAACTCCAAACTGGCCGATGAGGTTGGCCTTCACGTCTGGATTCCCCGATTGTTGTTCTGCCGCCTGGAGCCCTCGGAGGAACGCCTTGGTCCCGGAATGGGCGATCGTTCCCAGGTTGTCGACCAGTTCGGCCCTGCTCATCCCAACCCCGGTGTCGGTAAAAGTGATGGTGCCGGCCTTTTCATCGACCCCTACGGCGATTGCCGGCTGGATTTCAGGTTGATGCACCGCCTGGCCCGAGGTTTGCAGGAACCGCAGTCTTTCACAGGCATCCGCCGCATTGGAAATGAGTTCCCGGATGAAGACTTCGCGATCCTGGTAGAGGGAGTGGATGACAATGTCCAATACCTGCTGAATCTCCGCCTGAAAATGGTGTTTTTCCGCCGTGCTCATAATTCCGTTCTCAAGTGTTCATACTGACTTACCACACGTTATGGTGACCGTATTTTTTGTCGGGACATTTTCGGTGTCAATCGAAACCTCATCGTCAGGAATGCGAAATTGGCTTCCATTTGGGCGGAGAATTACCATATAACTAATTCTTTAACAATTGTTTAAAGTGAAATCAACTGCCGCGCATTTCATCGAGGTGCCCGGCGTTTTGTTTGAAGACCGGCCATCCTGATCCTCGGACAGCTGATGCCCGCATGTCTCAGTTGCCATAATCGTTTGGGCTTTTGGTCGTGTCGGTTTAGAATTCGGGGGTGTGGTGAAACGACATTATTCGAGAAACAGCCTGTTTTTGGGTGTTGCTGTCATGGGATGGTTCCTGCTCATGTCAACGTTCAACATCGAGGGACAGTCCTTTCAGGCTCTGCCTCGAGGAGGGGATCACCAATTGTTGATTCTTGATCCTCGTTTGGTCGAGGTTCAAAGGGTCACAACCAAACCTTCTATAAAGGAGTCTTTGAGCGACTGGGACTTTTTGATTCAATCCAACAAGATCATCCTGCCGCATCGAAAGGCGTTCACGGTCCTTTGTAATTCCCGGGAAATTGAGATTACCGGGATTGGATTTCGTCGGCGTCCGGTGTATGCGCCGTTGAGGGAATGGGATTTGCGGGTGGGGAACTCGTTGTTTTTGGAGTTGGGGGAGGCGGTGCCGGAGGGGAGCCGGGTGCGGGTATTGAATCTGGACGGGACGCTCTGGCCGGGAACCTATGGATTGGAGGCGGAGGCAGACCCGATGCGGTGGAGTCCGGCGATTCATGTGAATCAGCACGGGTATCTGCCGGGGGAATCGAAGCGGGCGATGGTGGGGTATTATCTGGGCAGCCTGGGGGAGATGCGGTTGGGGAGCAACACGGTCTTTGCCGTGGTGCGGGCGGCGGGGGGAGAGGAGGCGCATCGGGGAGTGCTGGAGCGGCGGTTGGATGTGGGATATAAGTATGAGGCCATTCCGTATCAGGAGGTGTGGGAGGCTGATTTCAGCGAATTTGAGACGCCGGGCGAATATCGGTTGTGGGTGCCGGGTCTGGGGGCATCGAGTCCTTTTCTGATTTCCGAGGGGGTGGGAGCGATGATGGCGCGGACCTACGCTTTGGGATTGTATCACCAGCGATGCGGCACGGCCAACGCACTGCCCTACACCCGCCATGTCCACGGGCCTTGCCATACCGAACCGGCCCAGGTGCCGACGATGGCGTTCACCGCCGTCCAGAACTTTCTGGCGTCGATGACAGGGGATTACAAGGCCAGCCAGGTCAATTCGGTGCAGTTGAAGAACGTGGAGGCCAGTTTATATCCGTATGTGAGGCAGGGGGCGGTGGACGTGAGCGGGGGGCATCATGACGCGGGGGATTACAGCAAGTATACGATCAACAGCGCCGGGATGAGTCATGCGTTGCTCTTTGCGGTGGACGCGCTGCCGGG
>JAKLHY010000036.1 GCA_022709905.1 Verrucomicrobiota bacterium
GTGCTCGAATACCTTCGCCGTGCCCTCGATGGCCGCCCATTCCTGCCTCAGCCAGTGAAAAGCACCTGAGCAGTTACGTTCACCCTCTGATCCACCAAGTAACTATTCTCGTCATCCCATGAAACCAATCCTTATCGCACTCTTGTTGTCCGCTGCCTTTCTGCCGTTGTCTGAGTTCGCGGCAGCCCCGGCCGCTGTCGACGGTCCCCTCACGATCTGGTTCCTGCAACCGGCCCGGAATTGGAACGAAGCCCTGCCGCTTGGCAACCTAAGGCTCAACCTAGATCTGCCCGGCAACGCCGAGGGTTACCGGCGGAAACTGGACCTGCGGCGCGACATTGCCACGGTGCGTTTCCGTTGCGGCGGCACGGTCTTCACTCGCGAATGTTTCATTTCCCATCCGGACGGCGTGCTCGTGATGCGCATCACCGCCAGCGAGCCAGGCAAAGTCAGCTTCACCGCCGGGCTGGATTCAATTTATCCCAATCAGGTGCGCGCCGAAAAATCGGGCCGCTTGGTGCTCGAAGGCCAGTGGCACGAAGATGGCAAGCGCAAGGACTGGATCGCTACGTGGTCCGAGCCGGGGATTCGTTATGCCACCGCGTTGCAGGTCAAATCGGACGGCGGTACGATCCAGACAGGGACGAACACGCTTCAGATTCAGGGTACCAACTCCGTGATTCTCTGCCTCGCCGCTGGCACCAGTTTCCGGAACTTCCGCGACATCTCCGGCGATCCCGATGCCAAATGGCCGGGCCAATTGAGGCGCGCAGTGAAGATGGGTTACGAAAAGCTCCGCGATCGTCATGTGAAAGAGTTCCAGGGATTCATGGATCGTGTCGCGCTAGACTTAGGCGGGGCAGACGCCAATCAACAACCCACCGATGAGCGGCTTAAAGCCGTCAAGGCTGGAGCCGACGATCCCGCGCTGGCAGCGCTCTATTTTCAATTTGGACGCTACTTGATGCTGAGTTCCAGCCGGCCCGGTTCCCAGCCAGCCAACTTGCAGGGCATCTGGAATCGCGACGACGCACCCGCCTGGGGCAGCAAATACACGGTCAACATCAACCTGCAGATGTACTATTGGCCCGCCGAGGTGGCTAATCTCTCCGAATGGGGGCTGCCGGTTTATGACATGATTGACGATCTCCGCATTACGGGCAGCAAAGTGGCCAGAGATTATTATGGCTGCGGCGGCTGGACCGTGCATCACAGCACGGACCTCTGGCGCGGGGCGGCGCCGGTGGACGGCGTCTGGGGCGTATGGCCGATGGGCGCGGCGTGGATGGTGCGGCAAGCGTGGGAACACTACCAGTTTACGCAGGACAAGAAATTCCTCCGCGCGCGCGCCTGGGCGATGGTGACCAGGCTGCGCGTCATTTGCATTTGCTCCTGGCCAATTCCACGCTGCCGAACTTGTTCGACAACTGTCCGCCGTTCCAGATTGACGGCAACTTCGGCGGCTGCGCGGGCATTGCTGAAATGCTGTTGCAGAGTCATGCGGGAGAAATCGCCCTGCTCCCGGCGCTACCCTCGGCTTGGCCGACCGGTGCGGTGAAAGGCTTGCGCGCTCGCGGCGGCTTCGAGGTGGACATGGAATGGAAGGACGGAAAATTGGTGTTGGCAAGAGTGCGTTCACTCCATGGGAATCCCGCGAAAGTGCGTTACGGCACCGAGACGCGGGAGGCGGCACTGAAACGAGGAAAGGACTTTGTCTGGAAATGAGCCGGGGTATTTCCCAGTCAAAAATCCTGCTGACTTTCCTCCTGCTGTTGGTGGCCGGGTTGGCGACCGCGATCGTGAGTGCGGAGCAGCGGGTTCATCGCATCATGCCCGTGGGCGATGCGAACTGGTGCTTTCCCCCGGTGCCGGGCATCCCATTTACGATTATCGTCGTGGCGGACCTTCCCTGCGGGAACAGATGCTGCGTGAAGCAGACCATTTTCTAGCCGACCTTTTTTATTGAAGCTCATTGACCTGCTTACTTTGGAAACGAACGCCTGATTTGAATTCATGAAACCACTCGTCCCCATTCTACTCGCCCTGACCATCTGCGCGCAGGCTGCCATCCCGTCCTACAAAGTAATCTGGAACAGCCCGTCACAGGATTCGCTTGATTCCATGCCGCTCTCCGGCCGCTTGGGCGCGGGCGCGAACGTCTGGGTGCAAGATGGCTCGATTTGGCTCTATCTTGCTCATAACGGTGCCTACGACTCCCGTGGACGACTCCTCAAGCTCGGTTGCGTACGTATTACCCCCAAGGATACCAGTCTCGGCCAAGCCGGCTTTTCGCAGACGCTTGACCCCGCCACCGGCGCCATCTCGGTCACCCAAGGTAATTTCCAGGCATCCCTCTGGTTTGCCGGCGAAACCCTGGTCTTCGAGTCAGAATCCCCCGCCGCCAAAGCTCTCGAAGTCGCTTTCGGCACTTGGCGTGAGAAAACCAAGGAGGGCATTCGCAACGACATGATGGGAGCCAAAACCAGCTTCTTCAGCGACCAGGTACAGTCCTCTCCCGGCGGCTTCCTCGCCTTTCACCGCAATGCCGACTATCCCATTGACCTTGCCAGCAAGGCCCGCGGACAGGGAATAACGCCCGGGTCCCTGCCCGATGTGACTGCCCGCCGCGTTTCCGGCTCCGCCATCGCCATCGAGGCCGGCTTTGCCAGCCAGCCGTCCGAGTCCGCCGTGCGCTGGCAGTTCTGGGATGGGAAAGCCTGGACCGGCATCACGCCAGCCCGCAGACAACACGTGATCACCATGCGCCTGGCTGCCTCCGTGGATGCCAATCCAGACCAATGGCTAGCCGAGGCCAAGGCGATGTTGGACCCGGAAAAACGCGAGGCCGGAAGGGCCGACGAGCTGAAACGCTGGGACGAATTTTGGTCACGCTCCCACATCGTCATCAATCCCGGCAAGGGCGAGTCCGACCCGGGCTTTCTCATCGGCCGCAACTACCAACTCTTCCGCTACATGCTCGCCTGCAATCGCGACGGCGAGTTTCCCCTGTTGTTCAACGGCGGCATCTTCACCACCGACAACAACGGCCGCATCAAGGGCAACAACAATGACGAACTGCCCATCTTCGAAGGCGAACCAATCACCCCGGATTTCCGCCGCTGGATGGGCTGCTACTTCATGTCGCAAAACCAACGCTGGCTCGGCTGGCCCGCTGTGGCCGGTGGCGATGCCGATCTGCTTGCCCCCACCACGCGCTTCTATCGCGACCGCGCCAAAGTCGCCGCCGATCGCGCAAAAAACCGAGGAGCCGGAGGCGTGGTTTACACCGAGCCGCTGGATGTCTGGGGGCTTTGTCCCGTGGCCCCGCGCCCCGACGGCTTGTGTGGCGCCCAACACCTGACCTACCACTTCTCGATGGGCCTGGAAAACGCCTGGATGAATTTGCAGGCCCACTTCAACACCGGTTACCCGATCGAACAGGATCTCCAGTGGATGATGGGCACCGTCTATTTCTACGACTCCTTCTACCGCGCCGAAACCAGGAAGCGCACAGGCAAGGAACTCGGCGACGACGGCAGACTCGTGATTTATCCCGGCAACGGCTTGGAATACGCCGGCGACGCCACCAATCCGTTGGACGGAGTGAGCGGGCTGCTTGCGCTCACCGAGGGTCTGCTGCGATATTCCAACCTGCCGGTTGCCGACCGCCAGCGGCTGGAGAGGATTCGCGATACCCTGCCTCCGCTGCCCACGGCCCAACGCCAGGGCCGCCTGGCGGTGCTCCCCGCGCATTCTTACAACGTTCCATACAACAAGTGGGAGCCGATTGAAATGTATGCCTGCTGGCCCTACCGGCGGGTGGGTATCACCCGACCGGAAACGCTGCAATTGGCGCGCGACACTTGGGAGACCGTCCCCGCCGACCGCGCCCGCTTGTGCAAACAGGATTACTCGTGGATGGCTAACGTCGCCAATATGGCCGCTCTCGCGTGGCCGGAAGAGGCGATGAAGCGCGCCCTCTACAAGATGGCCAACACCGCCGCGCCTCAGGCTCGTTTCCCTGCCTTTTTTGGTCCTGGCCATGATTGGCTGCCCGATCACAATTGGGGCGGATCGGGCATGGTGGGGGTGCAGGAGATGCTGCTGGCACCGGAGCCGGTACCCCAGGGAAAACTCCATCTTTTCCCCGCGTGGCCGGCGGAGTCGGACGTGCACTTCAAATTGCACGCGCCCGGCCCGACGATTGTCGAAGCCGTGTTGCGTGGTGGGAAACTCGTTTGCCTCAATGTCACCCCAGAATCGCGCGCCAGAGACATCGTGAATTGGCTCGGCAAACATCCGTCGTATCAGCCGCCTCCGCCGCCGCCGGCACCCCTGAGCCAGGGCAAAAAGGTTACGGTTTCGAGCCAATTTGACCAACCGGGATACGACGCCGCCCGGGCCATGGATGGGGACATCAAAACCCGCTGGGCCTCGGCATTTGCCGCCCGTGACGGTTGGCTAGCGGTGGATTTGGGAGAGGAAAGGGAAATCGGCAGCGTCTGGATCGCTGAAATCGAGTGGCCCGAGACGCAGTTGTTCACCATCGAGATCAAAGCGGGCGAGACATGGAAGGAGATCGCCCGCGGAACGACCATCGGCGCGGACAAGACCATCGAATTCCATTCTGTCCGCGCCCGCGAAATTCGCCTCCACATGCTGAAGGCCAAACGCCCGATCAACATCATTTTGACCATTGGGGGCGAGCAAGATTTGGCAATATTCTATCAACGATTATGATCAGAAAAAGTCCGGCGGTTTTTGCGTGTGCGATCTTGGCTTTGAGCGCAGCCAGGGCTGACGAAAACCTAAAATGGATCTCCCTGTTCAACGGCAAGGACCTCAGCGGCTGGACAGTGCGTGGCGAGGCCATTTGGTCTGTTCAAGATGGCATCCTGGTAGGCCTTGGCGGTATGGAACATATCTACTCCGAGGCTCGTTGCTCAAGTTTCGAGGCCAAGGAACTGTAATACCTGGACTTGAGCAAATAGTGGCTTTTCAAGCTCGCCATAAAGCTCCCCTATCACCGTTTGAAGCCGGGCTGAATGATCCAACCCGGATTCTGAGATTGTCCCTCGACTTCATAGGCCCCCACGTCAAAGGGGCTGCCGCGTTTGCTTGTGTTGAAATCGAATGGAGGTGCAAAAGTGCCGTCCGCCTTGCCCAACAGCGGCGATCCTGGCCTGGGCCAGAAGTCATGGCGCGTTGCATCCCCCCATGCCAATGCAGGCGTGCCACCCTCGAAGCACTGGCAATCGTCGACGGCGATGCCGGCCAGGCGGCCATGCACATAGTTGTTACGCAACACGGCATTCCCGAGAGCATCCATTTGAATCGCGGTTCCGGTGGGGCAGAAGATGGCGTTATTAGCGAAGACCATGTTAATGGCGTTGGACCAAGCCAGGCGAACGCCGATCGGGGTATTCCAGATGGTGTTGTGAACGATCGTCGTATTACGAACTTGAGGAACGGCTGCATGCGGTGTGGCGGTGATGCCGGTCGCCGAGCATTCAAAGATGATATTGTTGCGCACCGTCGCATCCGAGATCACCTGAATGCCCTCACCCGCCCGCCAAATAACGTTTCCTTCGACCAGGTTCGTGCCTGGCCCGCCGCCGTAGACGAAGATGCCGGGGTACTGCCGGCCCAGATTGGTGTCGTGGATGACGTTATTCCGGATTATGTTGCCGTGCGAACCATACTTGATCTCTATGCCATCGTTACCGCCTTCACTGGTGCTGCGCGTATGGTGGATGTAATTGCCCTCGATCAAGGAATCCGTCGTGCGCCATTTTCCATCATGACTGCCGATATACATGCCTTCGCCCTCGGTCGCGCCGCGCGTGCTCAACCCCGTGTGATGAAGATGATTGCTCCGGATGACAAACGCCTGGCAATCCCCGCTGTTCATCGTCAGCGCGTTGTTCTCCGTCTCGAAAATCTCGCAACCCTCGAATGTGACATGATGACCGCGGATGAATCGGACGCCCGAGCTGCCTCCCTGAAACCGCAAACCGCGAATGACCAGGTATGCGCAATCGATGAACTCAGTATTGTTATAACGATCGTGGTCATCGACGGGCCGAGTGAGTAAGGGCGCCTCGCCCAGGGCGGCTCGGATCACGATGGGCAGTTCCGGCGTGCCCTGGGCGGTGACCGCCCGCCGTCCGGTCTGTGAATAGACTCCCCCATGGAGGACGAGTTCATCACCCGGCTTTAGCGCATTGGCTACTCGCTCAAATTCCTCATCCTCGGCCATTGTCGCCGGGTGAATTTCATAGGTCCGCGCGGAGACGATCATGGGACCAAATCCAAGCACCAGGATAGAAAACCAGAGGTATCGTGGGTTTAAGCGTGAAATCATAGGTCGATCGTCAAAAGGCGATGCACTCGAACGGTCATTGACCCACTTTGGGTATCACAGGGCAACCATGGATTTTAATATTACTCTCGTCAATCAGCAGATTTCTGGTTTTCCACAGCTCTGACGTGAAAGAAGACTGAGACAAGCCAGCAATCCAGCGGGCAGGATTGTCCTTCTCCCCCGGACGGGATCAACAGGGAATTAGACTTTTCTCCATGTCATTGTTCACAAATGACTTGTATTTCTTTAGTGCTTGCTTTTTTGATGAGATGCTGGGGACGGAGCCAGCACAACAGGTAGCGCGGAAGATGAGGTGATGAGCTCTGCCACCCGCCGCAATGCGCTGGCGGATGAGTTTTGAACATGAGAACCGTCCCACAACCCGGCGAAGTCTGGTTCGTCGACATGGGCATGGTTGGGAAACCGCGTTATGCGCTGGTGTTGGCGGCTCAAACCGATGCCCGGCTGGCGCTGGCCAGCGTGGTCTTTATCACCAAACAATTGCTCCAGAAAACCAAGCGCTTCGGACAAGGTGGATGCAGGCTTATAGATGCCAGGACTCGTGGAAATGCCGATAAATTCGCGAACACAAGGCCATGGCAATGCCCATGGATGGGCTCCCGATATCAAACGTTCTTTTCCACGCTGAAGCTGCCTGGCGTCTCGATCGCCTGATCGCCTTGCAGCCAAAACATCACTTTACCGCCTTTCATCGCCGCAAGATCGGGACTGACAGTCATGGTCCAACCGCGCTCTCAAAATGGTAGGTCCCGGATTCCACGCCGAGCACAGCGCGATCGCCTTCCATGCGCAGGAACTTCGCGCCGGGAACCGCGCCGAGCGGCCGCCCCGCTTCGCGGATGGTCGCGCGATCCGTGGCCGGCAGGAACACCGTGGCGGAAGTGTTCGCCGGAATGACGAGATGCAACTCGAACCGATCGGCGCTGCGTTTCCATTGGCTGAGGATCTTCCCGCGAAGACTATCATACTCCGCTTTGACCCAATCAATGGGCGCGCGATCAGGATTGCTACCCGGAGTGGGGGGACCAGGCTTGATCCGCAGGCGGTGAAAACCGGGGCCGTCGGTGTCAATGCCGGCGAGGTCGCGGAACGCCCATTCCATGACCGCGCCAAACGAGTAGTGGCTGAAGCTGTTCATCGCGGCGTTCTGATTGCCTTCCGCGCCGTCAAAACCGTGTTCCTTGGTGAAGCTGTCCCAACGTTCCCAAACCGAGTTGGCGCCTTGTTCAACTTCGTAACCCCAACTCGGGAATTGGCGGCTTTGGAACAGGCGCACCGCCAGATCATGCTGTTCGCTGGCCGTGAGGACGGGCAGCAGCGGCTTGGTGCCGAGGAATCCGGTGGCCATGCGATAGTCGTTTTTTGCAATCCGATCGATCAAGCCAGAGGCAATCGTCTTCCTTTGCGCTTCGGGTGCCAGACCGAACGCCAGGCTCAACACGTGCGCCGTCTGTGTCTTCACCTTCAACGCCCCTTCCGCCGTCAGGAAGTCCTGGGCGAATTGGCGCGCGATACGAGCTTGAAGCCGGTCGTACTGCTCGGCCTCCGGCTTGCGTCCGATGGCGCGAGCCATCTCAGACATCAGCTGCGCGTCGAGCTTGAAATAGGCGGCGTCGATGAACTCGAGGGGTGTGTTCTCCTTCACATTCAACCAGTCGCCCCACTGGTTGCCGTCCTTGCGGCCACGGAGGTCCGGCGCGCGTTTCTGGCGCCAATCCATGAAACGCGTCATCGACGCCCAGTGCCGCTCGATCACACGCGTGTCCCCGTATACGTGCCAGAGGGTGAAGGGACAGATGATCCCCGCGTCGGTCCACGCGGTCGCCCAGGTCTGACCGGGTTCTCCGTGGCCCATCGGATATGGGCAGTAGTCGGGATAGGCGCCAAAATCGCGCTGGGCTTCCTCCACGTCATCGAGCCATTTGGTGAAAAAGGCGGCAACATCGGCGTTGTAGCTCGCGGTGCGAACGTAGATCTGCGCGTCACCCATCCAGCCCAAACGTTCGTCGCGTTGGGGACAATCCGTGGGGATCTCGATGAAGTTGGCGCGCTGCGTCCACTGCGTGTTTTTCCAGAACCGGGTCATCCCCGGGTCCGAACAAGCGAACTCGCCGACGAGCGGCGTATCGTTGTGCAACACGAGCCCGGTGACGGTATCGAGATCGGGCTTCTCAGGCAAACCGGTGAGCTCCACGAACTGGAATCCGTGGTAAGTAAAACGCGGCTGCCAGGTCTCGCCGCCGGCGTCACCCCGGAGCGTGTAAAAATCCGTGGCGCGCGCCTTCCGAAGATTCTCGGTCATGAGGCGGCCGTCGCGATGCAGCATCTCGCCGTAGCGGAGCTGGAGCCTGACGCCGGCCGCGCCTTTGACCTTAAGGCGGATGTTTCCCGCAAAGTTTTGGCCGAGGTCGAAGATATAAACGCCCGGCATGGGCTCCGTAAGTTTCTGAACCTTGAGCTCCTGCGTAACGCGAATAGGGGGAACGGCATAGGCCTGGAGTCGGGGAGGACGCTGAAAACCCAGTTCGACTTCGCGATCACCGCAGTTATCGGAGAAGATCGCCTTCGTGCTTCCGTTATCTTCGGCTCGAATCGCGAGCGCCCACTGCCATGGCGCGTGTGGAGCGCCGCGAGGACCCGAATCGCCGGGACGGCACCAATCGGGATCATCTCGTCCCGCCTCGTAACTTTCACCCATGATCAGATCCGCCTCGCGGATCGGGCCGTCGCCGCTGACCTGCCAGCTCGTGTCCGTGCCGATCACCTCGCGGGAACCGTCGGCGTATTCGATCTCGAGTTGCGCCAGCAGCGCGGGGGTTTTGCCATAGAAATACCGGCCCACCTTGTTCGGGCCATAGCCGACGAGCACGCCGTAGCCGACATAGCCGGAATACCAGCCCTCGGCCACGATGGCCCCCACGCAGTTCGCACCGGATTTCATCAAATGAGTCACGTCATGGGTGCGATAGTAGGCGCGCTTGCGGTAATCCGCCCAGCCCGGCTCAAACCAAGCATCGCCAATGTGGTAGCCGTTGAGGTGGAGTTCGCAAATGCCCAGCGCGGATGCATAAAGCGTGGCCCGCTGAACCGTCTTCGCAGGGGAGAACTGCTTCCGATAATGACGCGCGGGCGGCAAGAAGAGCGTCGATCGGTTGGTGTGCAACGGCGCGGTGTCCCGGAAGCTGATCCATTGCGCCGTCCAGTCGCTTGGCTTGAGCAAACCCATGCTCCACCGCGCGGGCTCGCTCCATGCCGAAGCCTGGCCATCCTTGTCTCATGCCTGCACTTTCCACCAGGCCGACTGACGGGACATAAGCGTTTTGCCAGCGTAGGAGATATTGACCGTCTCCGCGCTGGGCGCCTTCCCGGAGTCCCATAGGTCCCCCTGCCCCGCCTCAAGCCTCTCAGCACTGCTGGACACCAGGACCCGATATGCAGTCTGCCTCTGTCCCCGCTCGGTGGATTCGACACGCCAGCTCAGGCGCGGCTGAGCTTCGTCAATGCCCGTTGGATTCGAGAGGTACTCGCAGCGCAGTCCCGTGAGTGAGATATCCGCAACCAATACGCCTGGGAGGATGGATAGGAGGCCTGTTACCAGGAAGGCGATGGTTATTCTTGAAGCCAAGAACCCCAGGGAAGCGGAGAGCCGAACTCCATGCCTGTGCGCCTCCGGCGTTCGGATTGCGGCGAGAACCGGAAAATTGCGGGATGATTTCATATTTGGAAACTTATAGTGGCAGGAAGTGTGTCTGCGATTGCCATCCGACGCGAGGCATTTTTCCGACAGTGCCGGCAGCGCTGGACACCCTGGCGGTTTCTGGGCTATTGTCCGCAAGTCATGAGCGCAAGACTTGACTCGACCCATCCCGCCTCCTTGCTGCCTCGACAAGGTTTGGTTCAGCGGTTGGTTTTCGACCGGGCCGTCCGCGCGCCGCAAAGCTCTATCACAGTTCGCGAATCCCCCTGATGACACCATGAGAATCCCCCGCTTCATTGAAACAGCCTTGTGCTTAACCGCGGCTTTCGCGGGCGCAACGGCCTCATCGGCCCAGACCAACTCGAATCAGGCCTGGCCGCAATTTCGCGGGCCGGATGGACAGGCCACCAGCCAGAATCAAGGGCTGCCTGTCACTTGGAGCGCCGAGGAAAACCTTGTATGGAAAACACCGCTCCCCGGCCCGGGGGGGTCCAGTCCCATCGTCTGGGGCGACCGGATATTCGTGACCGGCTTCACCGGCTACGCTGTGCCAGGATCCTCAAGTGGCGATCTGAACGCGCTCGAGCGTCATGTGATTTGCCTGGATCGCAAGGACGGCAAGATCCTCTGGCGGAAGAATGTCCCGGCGATCCAACCCGAACAAGCCACGGTGCGCGATCATGGTTACGCGTCGAGCACGCCACTGGCGGATGCCGACCGGCTCTATGTCTTCTTCGGCAAATCAGGCGTGCTGACGTTCGATCACGACGGCCGGCAACTATGGCGGGCGAACGTCGGTTCGAAGACTCACGGTTGGGGATCGGCGGCCTCGCCGTTGCTTTACCAGGACTGGATTATCGTCAATGCCGCCGTCGAATCCGATTCGTTGGTGGCCTTGAACAAACAGACCGGCGCGGAAGTCTGGCGCGCCGTCGGCCTGAAAGAATCGTGGAACACGCCGATCTTGGCGCCCGTGACCGGCGGCGCAACGGAACTGGTTGTGGCCATCGCCGGTCAGGTGCTCGGATTCGATCCCGCCACCGGGAAACGCCTTTGGTCTTGCGCCACAGGAATCAGCTGGTACATGGTGCCCAGCCTGGTGCGCCACCAAGACATCGTGTTTTGCATTGGGGGACGCACGGGCGGTGGCCTGGCCGTCCGCGCGGGCGGGCGTGGCGATGTAACCGAATCCCACCGGCTATGGACCCTCAACAAAGGTTCCAATGTCTCGTCGCCGCTCTTTCACGAAGGTCATCTTTATTGGTTGCATGAAAATCTCGGCACGGTCTATTGCGCCGAAGCGGCGACCGGCAAGATGGTCTTTGAGGAACGTCTGACCTCCGCCGGTCAATTCTACGCTTCTCCCGTCTGCGCGGACGGCAAGCTCTATTGCGTCAACCGTCGCGGCAGTGTGTTTGTCATCGCGGCCAAACCGAAGTTTCAACTGCTGGCCTGAAACGAGCTGGGAGACCGCGGCAGTTTCGACGCCAGTCCCGCCGTGGACGGACACCGTTTGCTGGTGCGTTCGGACAAGTGCCTTTACTGCGTGGGGAAGGAAAACTGACTGGGGCTTGGTGGAGCGAGGCTGGCCTCAAACCTGATTGCCGCGCGGCTTCTCGTCGGCGCGGCGGGCGCCAGCATAGCAAACCTCCGTATCAACACCACCGAAAGCAGACCCTAAATGTGTTAACTATTATTTTGAGGGCTGACCCCAAGGCCCCTTTCTCGATATTACCTTGCTTTGTCCGGTTGTTTGGTCGATAATAATCACATTTATCCCCGGGACGATCGAGAGGTTGTTGTTCAGAAAGCTAAAACGCAGCGCCCGCGCGGCTCATCCGGATCGAGGGTAATCTGATCCCTGCCGGGTGCGCCGAGTTGATTGCGCGTCGTCCGCCCGGCTCAGCGGTTCGGCCCAGTTGGGCTTTGCGTTTCTGGGCAGGGCATAACTGAAGACAAGAGGTTGTTTCCATGAAAACCATTCAGCCACAAAACCACGGTTTGAACCACGGTTTGAAATCCGAGCCCGCACGCGCACCCCACGTATCATGGGCCGTTATCCCCCTGCTGTTGCTTGGGATCGGACTGCTGATGCCGGAGCTGGCCCGAGCTGAGGAGTTGGCCTGGACGGGGCGCAGCAGCGGCTACTGGCGCAACCCTGTGAACTGGGAACCGATCGCCATCCCTCAGACGGGCGATGATCTCGTGTTTCCGTTCAGGTATACACCCACGGCCACGACCAATAATTTTGACCCCGGGGGGCGGCTCCGCTCGATCACCATTTACGGCCCCAACTACGCGCTGCGCGGTACTCCCATCCTACTGAACGGCAGGATCGCTACACTTTACGGCGCGGGTGAATCCGCCTCGGTTGACTTGGACATCACCTTTCAGTGGCGACCGGATGCGGCCATGAACTGCGGATTTTCCCCGGCGTACAGTGACTCGATTCTCTATGTCACCGGCGACCTGGACCTTCTGAGCTCAATCATGGTCACCGATCGTGGGAATGTGCTGTTGGGTGGCGCTATTAGTGGCACAGGTGGCATCACCAAGTATGGCAATGGCTACTTGCGCCTCTATGGTTCGACCGACAACACCTACACGGGTACGACCCGCCTCATCTCCGGGACGCTCGAATTAGGCAAGACGGGCGCCAACGCGATGGGGGGCGATCTCTCCGTGGGCGATAGCCAAGGGACGGACATCGTGCGTTGGCTGCGCGGAAACCAACTGCCGGACACCACCACCGTGACGGTCTATGCGGACGCGTTGCTGGATCTCGATAACTTCAATGAAACCATCGGCGGGCTTGTCCTGCGCGCGGGAAAGGTGGAAACAGGTTCCGGCACGCTCACCTTGAATGGTGGTGTAACGGCCGGTGACGTGGTTGGCGTGGCCAGCATCCGAGGCAAGCTTGCGCTCGGCGCCGCCACGCGGACCTTCGAGGTCCTTCACCAGCCCGACCAGGGCGGTTATCCACAATTGCGCGTGCACGCGGCGATCAGTGGCGCGGGCGGCCTGATGAAGACGGGGGGCGGGTATCTCAGCCTGGCCGGATCCAACACCTACCGGGGACTGACGACGGTGGGCGATGGCACATTAATCGCGGAATCGGACGCGGCGTTAGGCGACACAACCCGTGGAACGGTGGTCCAAGCCGGCGGGGCGCTGTACTTAAGCAACGTCCAAGTCGGCGAGGAATCGTTGACCGTCACCGGAAGCGGCCATATCAATTCATCCGCGCTGATGGCTTTCGGGCTGGCAACCAATTCTTGGGGCGGGCCTGTCACCTTCATGAATCCGGTGGGCATCTATGTCAACGGACGCGGCTGGCTTCGTTTCAGCGGGCCCATGGACGGCGCGGGCGGTCCCATTCTGACAGGTCCGGGGACGGTCGTCTTCTCGGGCACCCGCGGCAACACCTACACGGGCGAGACCGTGGTCAACCAAGGCGCGCTCGAGTTGGGCAAGACCGCCGGCACGGGCGTGGCCATCCGTTACGGTACGTTGTACATCGGCGATGGAGTGGGAGGCGCGCAGGCGGACGTGGTACGGTTTCTGGCCAACAACCAATTGTGGTCGACAGTCCCGGTTGTCATCACGAACTCCGGCTGGCTGGACTTAAACAACTACAACGACACCGTGGGAGACCTGACGTTGTCAGCGGGCAGGATCGACACGGGCACGGGGCTGCTGACGCTGGCAGGGGATGTGAGCGCTCGCCCCGCGGGATTGGAGAAGGCCGCGATCCATGGTCGGATGGCGCTATCGGGTGCGATACGAACCTTTGAGGTGACGTCCGGTGGCCAACCGGTCGTTCCCGAGCCGGTGCTGCAGATGGAGGCCGAGATCAGTGGGCCGGCTGGCCTGCACAAAACAGGCGATGCCACCCTGGCCCTCCGCGGCGCCAACAGCTACAGCGGCCTGACCACGGTCGCCGAGGGTGTGCTGATGGTGCTGGCGGATACGGCCTTGGGAACGACCGCCGCAGGCACGATCGTGCACGAACAAGCCATTCTAACTCTGGGTTCCATCTACAACCGGGGCATTCATGTTGGGGATGAAGCCCTCACCCTCCGGGGATGGCTGAGTGCGGCCGGTGGATTCGACACGTCGAATTCCTGGTCGGGACCCATCACGCTGGCGGCCAACGTCGATATAAGTGTCCGTGGAAATGGCTTCTTGAACCTGTCCGGACCGATCACAGGCCCGGGCGGTTTTACCAAGGGCGCAGGAGATTCGGGCACTCTCATCCTGAGCGGGGCCGATGCCAACGCCTATGCCGGCGCCACCTCTGTGCGCGATGGCACGCTAGTGCTGGCCAAGAGCGAAACCGACGGCGCCATCCCTGGGCTGTTGGGGATTGGCAGCGATAAAGGGGGAACAGGGAGCGCCGTCGTTCGGCTGCAGCGGCCCAACCAAATTGCGAACAATTCCAGTATTACCATCACTGCGTCGGGCCGGTTCGATCTGAACGGGTATTACGACCGCATCGACGCGGTAACCGGCAATGGTTCCGTCGCGTTAGGTTCCGGTCATCTGATCGCGGGTCACAGCGGCAGCAGCTTCACGTTTGACGGTCGGGTCTCGGGCACGGGGTATCTCTGGAAAGTGGGCGGCGGCACGTGGACGCTGACGGCCGACAACACTTACAGCGGGACGACTAGGATCGAGGCGGGCACGCTGTTGGTCAACGGCATGCAGGCCGCCAGCGACATCGAGATCCAGAGCCATGGCGTTCTGGGGGGCGCTGGCATCGTTGGCCACATCACCTCAATCGGTGGGGCAATTTCACCCGGATCCAGCTCTGGGATGCTGACCAGCAGCAATATTCTCCTGGATGCCGAATCGGACTTTGTGGTTGAACTCACCAGCGCCGGCGCTGACCAGTTAAACGCGCGCGGCAAAGTCGCTTTGGGCAATGCCCGCCTGATCCTGGCCGCGCCCGGTCTGATGCCCACGGAGGGTCAGGAGTTTATCATTCTCAAGAACGACGGCACGGACGCGATCATTGGCACGTTTGCCGGGTTGTTGGAAGGGACGCGTGTCACGGCGGGGCCCTGTGAGTTCCGGATCACTTACGCGGGCGGCACCGGAAACGACGTGGGGCTGATAGCCACCAACACCGCCGCTTTGTGGCCGGCCCTGACTATCCGGCGAACAGCGACCAACACTGTGGTCGTATCTTGGCCGCAAACTGAAATAACGTGGTTCCTGCAAAAAACAACAAACCTGGGAGCTATGCCTGTCTTATGGTCGGAAATTCCGCCGCCGTATCTTACCAGTCCGGCCGATTACTTTTTTACCGAGCCAGCCTCGGTCGGCAACATGTTTTATCGCTTGTCCAAGCCTTGAACATTTGGCGCCCGCGAGCCGATGGTCTCCCTGAGGCCCCCCCTTACTTCGCGGGTCGGTTGCGGCTATTGGCAGCGGGCGTGGCGACGTCGGTGAATGGGGGCCGTTCGAACATTTGGCCATCACCGATCACGCGAGGATCGCCTGTTTCCCGCAAGACGGTCAGCAGTTGTGTCGCCAGAGAGCGTTTCCGATCCGCGTAGGCAGGGTTGGCGGCCAGGTTGTTGATCTGATCAGGATCCTGTTCGAGATCGTAAAGCTCCTCCGCGGGACGCTTTCCGAAGGCATATTGATAGTGCCATAGCCACAGGGATTCGTCCTGTTGACCGACGAGCCACGCTTTGGTGGGGCTGGCGTCCATGTCAGCAAACGCGGCATAGGTGCTACGTTCGAGCACTTCGGCAGAGGGGCGTTGAGCCTTGTCGGTAAAACCGGGACGGCCCAGGGGCCAGCGGTCAGGCTCGAAGTTGCGAATATAAAGGAACTCAGCCGTGCGCAACGCCCGATGGGGATAGGGCCGGTGGCCTTCGCGGGCCGAGGCGACGTGGCGCTCCCGGCCGGTGACGACGAAGTTGCGCGCGGGATCCACGACTCCTCCTTTTCGGGAGCGAAGCACATGGAGGAAACTCTGACCGGTCATTGTTTCAGGCGGTTCCACGCCAGCCGCTTCCAGGAACGTGGGCGCCAGATCCATCAAGTTAATAAAATCATCCACAACCCGGCCTCCCTGGATGCCGGGACCGGCGGCAATAAGAGCCACCCCAACGCCAAAGTCGTAGAGGTTGCATTTTCCGCCAGGGACTCCCGGCATGCCATGGTCGCCGCTAATCACCACGAGGGTGCGGTCGAGTTCGCCCGAAACTTCGAGCTTGTGGAGGAGAACGCCAACCCCGGCATCCCATGCTTGGATCTCCCCCAGGTAATCGGCAAAATCGGCACGCACCTCCGGCACGTCGGGCATGAATTTTGGAAGCTTACCCTTGAGTGAATCCGGATTGATGCCCCACAGGGCCTGCCCGGAGCCTTTCTCCCAAGCGCGGTGGGTAAGAGTGGGACCAAACCAGTAGCAGAACGGCCGGCCCGGCTGGCGATCGGCCAGAAACGCCTCGAAGTTGTCGCGGACTTGGCCGAGGATGGTATCGCGAGCCGCCTCGAAACTCAGGCCTTGGCGAACGAGCTTGGTGGCGTTTTCGGAGAAGTCGCAGAAATCGCGTCCGGCTTTTTCGTAGGCGTGTTTCTGGCCGCCGTAGGGGGCGTCGACGGGGCTGCCGGGACTCCAGACTTTGTAACTCTTGCCCATGTGATAGCCCGCATCCCTGAGCAACAGCGGATAACTCGGAATGCTTGGATCCCACTGCGCCCCTTGCAGGATGGCGCCGCGTCCGGTGCGCCAGAAATACTGTCCCGAGAGGAGCGAACTGCGACACGGAGTGCAGGATGGCGCCGTGACAAAGGCGTTCTTAAAGAGAACACCCCGCCGTGCGATCCGGTCGAGAACGGGAGTCTTGAGCACCTGGTTGATCGAAGGACCCGACTCGACGGAGGCGTAGATGCTGGCGAAGCGACCCCAATCGTCGGCAAAGCAAAACAGTATGTTCGGGCGCGGAGGTTCCGCCGGAAGCCCATAACATGAGGCGAGGATCGAGCCCAGCAGCATGCAGCGCGTGATAAGATGTTTCATGGAACCGGTGGAGTTATATGCACATTGTCAAATCGAGCCGGATGGAATCGGCTCGCAATTCCCACCAAACCGCGCTGATAAGTCGAGTCGCGGAGGTCGGCCAGGGTCTGGCCATCCAATGTGGCCATGATCCGGTCGTCAAGGCATCGCAAAGAGACCGAGTGCCAGCGTGTATCGGGTTCCGAAGCGACGCCATGAGCGAGGACCTTGCGGGCGGTGGTGAGTTCCCAACGTCCATCACCAAACAGGCGGAAACAGTAGCCGGCCGGTTGTGCAGTCGTGAAATGAATCCATGTTGCCCCTGGGTACCACCGGGCCAGAACGGCGATAAAACGCTCACGACGGGCATGGGTCTCCGAGGGCAGCGACTCGAAGCTTGCCTCAACGCTCACGCCGATGTTGTTCCAGCCCTCGTCACCCATCACAGAATAGGCATAACCTGCTTTGGCCCAATCAATGCCCGGGCGATGGACTTGTTGGCGGAGACACTGTCCCCCGCCCTCGCGTGACACCACTTCGAACGCGCCTCCCATGTCGCAAAGGAAACGGGCGGTTCCGTTGAGTCGGTAGCTTTCGAAATCGTCACGGTAGGGCAAGAGAAATGGCGAGGGCGGTGGACTCGACGCGGAACCTTTACGTTGGCCGGAGGTGGTGGTGATCGAGTAGATGCAGTTGGGATTCAGTGTGATCATCCATACGCCGTTGCTGGCGACCAGGTCAGGCTGCGGGATGAACTGCTCCATCATATCCGAGCGCCAAATCCGCAGGGGTTGCGGGGCCATTCCGCCGACCGACTGGAGTGCCAGAGTTTGATCACCTTTTGCCTCGGTAGTTTCGATGACGAGAGAGAAGTTTTTGCCATTGGGCGCGATGAACCCG
The DNA here is from genome assembly GCA_022709905.1 of Verrucomicrobiota bacterium. Classification (GTDB taxonomy): domain Bacteria; phylum Verrucomicrobiota; class Verrucomicrobiia; order Limisphaerales; family UBA1319; genus JAKLHY01. Next base: position 18,001 of record JAKLHY010000036.1, read on the forward strand.
ACCATGCTGCCGCCTTTGGGAAGCTTTCGGCTCAAGCCATCGAGGAAGCGCCAACCCGGCTTGGCAAACTGTGTGATGTGTGCGACTGCCCAGAGTGTCGGGGCGATCTCGAACGCGCCCGACCAGGGAGTGTTCGCGGTGATCACCCCCGAGCGCGGCGCGGGCAAACAATCGTAGTAAGCGCTGATCGGGCTCCAGAAGTTGATCTTGGTGAGCCCGCGTTCGAGGAAGGCATTGTTGATGCTCGCCGAGCGCCTCCAGAGAAACGGCTGCATGGTGTTCCAATCCCACTCCCCATGTTCGGACGACCAGGTGCGGACACCGGCGGCACGGAGTTTGGCGACCGAAGGGGGCACTTCGCCGTAGGGATAATGGACGCCAATCGCATGAAGACACTGGGCCAACTCCGGATCGGCGGCGGCCTGTTCGGCAATCTTCCACTGGTCTTTGGGCGGACCGTTCATGTCGCCCCCGACAATTTTGACATGTTTCAGGCCGTTGGCATCCAGGGTGCGCCGCAGGAGCTTGATCCAGTCAGGCGTGACCTCCTTCTCATTCCAGCAACCCACCAGTCCGATATCGAGGTTGTGGAACTGCTTGCCGCCGTTAAGGAAACCAACGAGATAGTCCGCCATGTCCTGGGAGCAGTAGTGGCCGTTGCCAATCCAGCCCGGCGCGCCCCACGGCAGGCAGTCAAGAATGATATTCGGGTTGCGCCTCTTTGCCTCCTTCATCAGCCACCACTCGTAGCCCCGTTCAAAATACTCGCGCTTTGGGTGGTCGAGTTCCTCGCGGTTCCGCGCATGGGTCGGTTCCGTGCCGTCAGTTGAGTTAATCTCGCCCCCAACCTCGACCTTGAGGTGTTGGAAACCGGCCCCATATTTCGGGAGAAACAGCCAGTCGAGGATGTTGCTTCGGGCCGGTTCGGGATAGTCGATGAGCAGCCGGGTCGAGGCCCCGGCGCTGACGGCCCCAATGCCTTCAAATTCGGCCCCGGACTTGGAGGGATTAATCACACATTGCAGCTCGGCGGCTTGAAGGGAAGCCGTGTAGACAAGCGCTCCCAAAACGAGGGGCGCAAAGACAAAGGCCGCTTTATTGTTCATGGGCTCGGTAGCATATCACGGATTAACTCCAGATTCGACCGCGGCGCGACACAACAGCGCATCGCCGGGATTGTGTTGTGGTGTCAATGATTTCAAAGGGCTGGTTCCCTGAGAACCCCCGCGCCTGTCGCCGCGCTGACCGCACGGATCTCGGGCAGAATTTGAGTGCGAAGTCGATAACCCTCGATGACATTGCGGATGAAGTCGTTGGTCGCCCCTTGTTCAATAAACGCGACCATGCACCCGCCAAAACCTGCGCCGGCCTGTCGAGCCCCGATAACTCCGGGGGCTTCCAGGATCGCCTCCATCATCGCGCGCATGGCAGGAACGCTGATTTCGTAGAGCTCACAGGCGCCTCGAAATGATTCAGCGCAATGGCGGCGAATCGCGCCATGATCACCCGTTTCGAGGGCGCCGGCCATCAGGAGCACCCGTTCATTTTCCTGGACAATAAAGCGGCAGCGTTTGGCCACCTCGGCGGGAAGCGCGTGCTGAGCCTGCTCAAACGATAGCCGAGTCAATTCTCTCAGGCTGCCAACTCCCAGAAGCCTGGCGCCTTCTTCACATTGCGCGCGGCGTTTACCGTATTCCGATCCTGCAAGTTGCCTTTGGAATTTCGTATTGCAGACCACGATCTGGAGGTCCTCGGAGAGGGCGACTAAACGGCTCGATAAATCGCGGCAATCCAGCAGCAGCGCGTTGTCACAACGCCCGACACACGAGGTGTATTGATCTAGAATGCCGCAGTTGACCCCAAGGGCCACAAAGCGCTGAGCCAACCGGACCTGAATCTGGGTGATAATTTCCAGGAGTTGTTCCACCCAGCCAGGCTCCGTGGCCAAATCCATGAGCAATCGATCAAAACCACGCAACGACCAGGCACGCTCGAACAGGGCAAACCCGAAGTTCGGAACGGCGAAATGCACCCGATTGTCCGCTCTCAGGAGCCGCCGGGCGTCGTCGAGCAAATGGAGATCCTCCGCGTCAGGCCACTGAAGGGCCGAAAGATCATGGTTGACTCCCAAGGGCGCGTGCGCGTGGGAGTATCCCTCCGATTGCGTGTGCCATCCTGCCCCCCACCAGTCGTAGCTCACCGTTCCGTCGGCGGAGAGCCGCTTTTCGCAATTCAGGTCCAGGCGCAACAAATGGTTATCCAGGCGTGCGGGAAGTTCCGTCAACGCACACCTCAAATGCGCGGCGAGTTTCCGGCCCATTGCGTCCGTGTAGTTAACTTGAACCGGCAATCGGTCCACCGGTTGGCGCCAAATGGCCTGACGCACCCGTGTCTGTGGTATCATGGGCATCCCACTGGTATTAAATGTCAATGCCGGGAGGGGAATCAACTCGGAATCTCAATACGGGTTTGGCCATTTATCCCACTCTTTGGATCACTGACCGCATCCTGCCCGAATTTGTCAATGAAGTGGATGATGGGAAAGACGTTGTTCCGTTGGCTGAGTGCATCGACTCACGCATGGTTGACAGCGAGCATCAGTAGTGTGTTTAAGCGAGGCACGGTGAAGGCCACGGCGTCTCCTTCACGGCGCAGCCGCAACGCGCGCCCCGAGGGCAAGGGACGCACCGATTGCACGCGCTGGCGCAGGCGCAGGCGGATTTTGATGCCGTCCAAGGGGATGTTCGGAAGATCGCGTTGGGAGCTGACCAAGTTCAGCAGGTGCCGCCGCCGGTCTGGTTGATAAAAGAGGCTGATCTCCACGGTGGGATGGGCCTGCGCCTCGAAGGTGGGCGAGTCATTCAAGCGTTGCAAGAGCCGGATGAAATTTTCCTGAAGTGTTTCAACTTCCTCCTGCAGGGAAGCGCTGTAGAGGGTCTTGCCTGCGCCGTATCGATTGAAGACCACCTCAGGATGGTCAGTGGTCACCCATGGAGGATTGCTGTGGATGCTCGAAAAACGGCGTTCGCTTGTTGTGGGCCAGGGAAGCGTCCGCGTCGCCAGCACGGTAGCTGGATTGTGAACCCGCACGTCCATGGTCGGACCCCGCACATAGGCCGGATATTTCGCGTCCCAACCCGGAAACAAATCCCGCCCCGCCGCCGCGGGCGCCACGTAATGCTCGCGATCGCTCCAATCGGCCTTGTCGAGGGAGACGCCGAAGAGGTCAGCCAGCATGAAATCATTCTGGCGCTGGCCATTCTTCCGCACGAGCGAGGTCGCTCCACTGGCGTATAGCGCGCCGCCGGTTCTCACCCAGTCGCGGATAGCGGCGATTTCCTCGTCATCCATATGATGCACGTTCGAGAGGACCAGCGTCTTCAGACGCGGAAGCTGGCCGAGGGATTTGCAGGTGATAACGCGCCACGGCAGATGATGGGCGATCAGCGCCCGGGCCGCCTGCATTGTGCTGCGGGTGTGGGTATCCGCGCCGTTGTCCACCTCAACGACGGACCGACCGTTGCCGCGCATGTCGAAACGCGACTCCAGGCTGTAGAACAGGCCCACGTCGGCCACGCGCTCTCCGCCGAGGTCAGCGTATCGTGGCATAAGGCGGTCAAAGATGCGGCCCATCCGCTCGTGTGCATGAGGGTTGACGGTGCCGATGGGATCAATCGCATCAATGAAGATGAACGCCGCCGCATCGGCAATTGCCGCGCTGGCTTTGGTTTCGAGCAGCGCCTCGGACTTGCGGGCTGTATGATCCTGAAGGCTGACCGAAAAGCTGGTTTCATAGCCGAAAGGGCGGTTCGGCGTCAGGTCTTCGAGCATCTTCCGCACAAACGAGCCCTGCAATGCGTCGCCGTAAAAGTCACCCTGGAGAAAGTCGTTCTGCGCGACCAGCGGCCAACTCGCGCCATTATTCCAACTGCCAGGATAGGTGGACGCCTGGTGCTCGACTGTGGCGTCGGGCTTCGCTGCTTTGACGGTCCCGGTGCAGATCGCCGCAAACTCGCCCAGCCACTGCTCGCGTTTGCGCTGGAACGTAACCCACCGCTCATCCGTCCAGTCCACCGTGCGCGGCATCTCGCCGCCGACTTCCTTACGCCAGCGTTCCTGACAGTGAGCGCAGTAACAGACGCAGGTCCAGAACGTCATGTCGAACCGCATGCCGTCCAGATCAAACCGCTCTGCGATTTCGCGGGTCCACGCGCGGACATATTCGCGGTAGGGTGAGTTGGGACAGACGAAGCCGTGGCGGCTGCCCCGCCCAAACTCGCCGCCGTTGGGGTGGATAATCCGCCAGTCGGGGTGTTGATCGGAGGCCCAGCGGTCATGAATCACGCTGACATACAGCACACAGGCAATATGGTGACGATGGCAACGCTCGATCAACTCGGCGACAAGGTCGCGCCCGTGCAATCCGCGATGCTGCTGGCCAACTCGCGTCGGGTAGTTGAACAGACCGGTGTGAGATTGGGCATAGAGGACGATGGACTGCGCCCGTGAAGTCCGGAGGCGGTCGACGTACGAATCCGGATCGACCTCCGACAAGAACTTCGCATCCCAATCCGGGATGTGCATGTCGATGACGGCGCGCCGCCAGGCGCTTTCAAACCAGCGCGGCTTGGGTTTACTGTTTGGCCCACCCGGGCTGGAGGCAACTCCCGCGCAGTGTGCGAGCGGATTGCCGGCGAGCACTGCCCCCAGGGCTGCGCCGGTTGTGGCCAGGAAGGAGCGTCGATCCACCTTGGAATCGGAGGAAAATGTCATGGAGAGACCTCTGCTGGACTTGCTGTGCGGAAATGCGTGACGAGATCCCAAACCTTTGTGGTGTCCGGCCGCGTGCCGGTCATCAAGCGGCTGCGCGACGGCGAGTTGCTTTTCTATCGCGTTCATTTGCAGGTGTACCTTGCCGCAGACGGGCTAGCCAATCAAACGGTTTTTCCGACGTAGCGACAGCATCGCGAATGGCGGTGAGCGCGCAGCAGGCGTCGCGGTCGCGGTATTTGTGAAGACGTGGCATACTCATGTCGTGGGATTGAATCAGCCAAGAACTGAGCGAGCTCTTAGGTTCTCTCCGGCGAGGCCGCCCTGGGTTGTGCGGGCCTGGCGAGGACGTCCACCTTTTTCGCGAACTCGGTGTTTTTGAGAGCCGCGTCCTCATTGCCGCCTTCCTTGTCCAAGTAGTCCTTCAGGGCCTGCTGGAACAGCTTGCGCGCGTCATCGAAGAAAGTTTTGACAATGCCGGATATGACATCATTGAGCTTGCGGGAGACATCTGCCTTGCGCTCATGTTTGGCCGCCTCTGCGACTAGTCTATCCAGCTTAGCCTGTTGCTTGAGGTAGATAATGCGAGCCAAGTCATAGGCCCCTTTGCGAAGGGAGCCACGCTCCTGCTTGGGCTGAATGCCCGCGATGCCCAAACGACAACTTTCTTCCAGAGACCGGGCGGCAAGGATTTCGAGAGCGCGCTGGTTGGCTGGTTCCTCCGGCTTAAACCCGTCGGGCAGCGGCCCGGACTGCCAGTCGCCATCAGGGCCTCGGAGATTAAAGGCGCGGTAATAGTCATCGCCCTGGCGGAAGAATTCGCGGCGGCTGGCCGCGTGGCACGATTCGCGCATCTCCAGTCGGCGTGGCCCCGCTCGCCGGAACCCGCCCCCGTGAACCGGTCAAGTTGTGCCACAACTGAACGCTCTGCCGCGGTCCGGACCAGTTCGCGCCGAACAGGTCCGGCGCGCCATCGCCATCCACGTCGAGCACTTGCAGTCCGTGGGAACCGGTCGTGCTCACGACGACTTTCTCCCAGGGGTGTTCCGGGCCGCGGTTCAGCAAGACCTCCACTTCATCCGGGTCAGCGCCCTGATGCATCTCGGCAAAAGCGATGTCCATCTGGCCGTCGCGGTCGAAGTCCGCCGCCGCCAAGGAATGGACCACCGCTTCGACGGGATCGGCCAGCCGGTGCTCGCACCAGGAACCTGCACGCGGATCGTCCGGTGCCTCGAACCACGAGAGCCGATATCGCTGCCCCGCCAGTTCACTCGGGGCCAGCGCCACATCGGGCCGGCTGTCCCCATTGAAGTCCGCGACGGCGACGGTGGCATTGCGATGGAACTCCGCAAACCCGTGCGCCTGCCAGCGCACGGCATCTCCCGCGCGAATCGTCTCGAACCACGTGCCGCCGATCACGATGTCCGGGTCGCTGTCGCGGTCCAGGTCGGCCGCGGCTAGCCCCTCGCCGTGTGGACAGGACAGATCCACGCCCTGCCAGCGTTGCTCCGCCTGCTGCAGCCAAATGCGGACGCGGTTGCCCAACTGGGCACCGAACTCGGATTGATTACGCGTGACGGCATCCAACCGACCATCACCGTTGAAATCGGCGACGGCGATGTCGTGGGTGGGATCATCGGCGATGCGATGGAGCTTCCAGGATTGGTCCGGGGTGGCGAGGAGGTTACCGGGATTCTCGAACCAGACCGTGCCACCCAGCAGTACGTCCACGTCACCATCCCCATCCACGTCGCCCACGGCCCCGCTCACCGTGTTCCAACCGCTATCGGCGATCCTGTGTTGCTTGAAGTCGGGCCAGCGGTACCAGACCAAAGGCCCCTTCTGGCCTCCCACGATAAGCTCGTCCCGGCCATCCCCGTCGAGGTCGCCGCCGATCTTCGTCCACGGATTGGCCGGGCCCGCGGCGTCTACATCGCGCAACTCGAATCTCACTGGGGCGCCAGCCACCGCATCCGGCCCGGGTCCGATGGTGCGGAGCGGGTGCGGCCAGGTGAACTTCTGATAGCCGGGTTTGGCCACACCCACATGGTAGTCGCGCCCCGGTTTCAGGTAGTCGGCGGTCCGGAGGTTTCGGCCGACCTCGTCCGGTTCGTAGTCGTTGATCCCGACCCGCGGATTCCCGGGATTGCTCCAAATGTAAAGCGGATCGAGGACGTAGCCGGTGCCGTCGTGTCCCTGGCCGACCTGGCGGGGCACCGGGTAGGCGTGCCCGGCGTGCAGGCAGTTGCGGCGCAGACTCATGACGATCATCTGGATCTCGTCGCAGTCGCCCCACATCCGGGACTTCATATCGGGCATTACGTTGTCGGTGATGATGCCGGTGCCACCGCGCAACCAGAGCCAGCGGTTCAGGTTCAGAGTCTCTCCGCCCAGATCGTCGAAGAGAAAGGTGTTGTCGTAGAGTTCGAAGTGCCGCACCCCCGCGGGGCTGGTCTCGGCGCCGTGGGAACCGAGGTTCGAGTTGTTGAAGACGCAGCGCCGGACGACGGTGCGCGAGTGGTCATCGAAATCGAAGGACTGCGCGCCTGCAAAGTAGCAGTCCTCGACATAAAAGTTGTCCAGCCCGCTTACATCCCGCCTCCCCATAGTGTCGGCCGTTCTCCAGGATTCGCCGGACTCGCCTCCGAGCCACTTGAGGGTGATCCCGGTGTGATGAAGCACGGGGATACCCTCTTCGAGGCCGCCGTCGAAGGAGCAACGGTACAAGAGGCCCCGGGTGTTCATCACCAGAATGGCGCGTCCGATGTCACCCCCGTGGGTGAACCAGCAGTCGTGGACGATCACGGGCTTGCCTCCCGGGGTGCGGTGGAGATTTAGGTGCGCCCCGAACCTGGCCGAGCCGGAGTGAAAGCGGATCCCGCTGATCTCGACGCTGGCGGCAGCATCCTCGAAGACGTCGATCATGGCCCGGTTCCAGTCGTGGGCGGCGTGGTTGATGATCGTCGTCGAGGCGGGCACGGCGAGCACCCAGGCCTCATGTTTGCCGGTGCCGCCGGTCGCTGAAACGTCCAGCACCAGGTTCTTTCCCGCATACGAGGTCACCGTGCCCTCCAGGAACCGAGTCCCATTGGCGATGTGGGTGGCCCTCACCCTGCGCCCGACCGGGAGATCCAAGCCCGCCGGCGTGACGAAGGCCTTAATTCCCGTGCCGATCGAGTGTGCCGTCCGGGTGTGGCCGACGAAACCACCACCCCCGGCACCCTTCAGGCGAATGCCTTTGCGGAGGGACATTGAGTTGTTCCACGTGGCCGTCCCGGCCGGAATCAGAACCGTGTCGCCCGGACTCGCCTTGGCGACCGCGGCCTCGACATCGCGTTGGGCGCAACTGGCCGCGGTGTGCGTCGCAGCGGATGCAAACGTAGTGTGAGTCAGTAGGACCACGCCCAGAGCCAGCGATTGAAACTCGACCACGCTCATGCGCAGATCATTTCAAGGCGGCTTTGAAGTGGCAAGGTCGAAGGGGCGTCCGTTCGTTTCGAAGCTTGCCTTCGGCCGGGTCGTCCAGTACGTCCTTGATCATGAACCCCAAGAGAAGCAGTCCCCCCTGTCGCTGGCTGAATCGCATCCTCTGTGTCGGATTGGCGTGCGGGCTGGCCACCTTGCCGTCCGCCCCGGCTCGCGGTTGTTCGACGATTCTCACCGGCCGAGGAGCGACCACGGATGACTCCGTCATGATGAGTCATTCCTGCGACGGCGACGTGATGGGCCTGGTTTACGTGATGTCTGCCCGCGCCTACCCGCCAGGAACGCGTTTGCCGATGTATTGGAACGTGCCGCGGCCCAGCACCTACGCGGAATACGAGGACAACCTTCGGAAGGGGTACGACCACGTGGGCAACCTGCCGGTGAGCGAGACCTTCCGCAGCCTCATCCTCGCCGGGAACCTGGAGAGCATGACCACGGGCGGACTGAACGAACACGGCCTCTGCATCGCCATCGAGTTTCTCCCCATGCGCAAGGGACTCGCGTGTTCCCGGGGTCGTGTCGGGCCCAACAGCAATCACTGGACAACCTCGCTCATCGCGAACGGCCTGCTCCGTGCCCGCACCGCCCGGGAAGCCATCCAATTGATTGGGGCGATGATCGAGGAGTACGGCTTCCTCTATTACCGGGCTCCCAGCGCCGGGGTGGCGCTGCCGATTGCCGACGGGCGCGAAGCCTGGCTCATGGAGATCTTCGGTCCCGGCGAGGGCTGGAAACCGGAGAGCGGTCGACCCGGCGGGGTCTGGTGCGCCCAGCGGATCCCGGACGGCGAAGTCGGCTGCAGCGCGAACCGCAGCCGGATCGGGACCGTGAACCTGAACGATCCCGAACACTTCCTCGCTTCGACCAACGTTTTTTCGCTGGCGGAAGCACTAGGCTTCTGGAAGCCGGGCACGCCGTTCGTCTGGCACGACGTTTATGGTGGGCCGGGCGACCGTAGCAATTCCCTGCGTGAGTGGAGGGCTCTCAGTTTGGCAGGGCCTGCGCTGGGCCTGAAGTTCACGGGCGATTCCCAGATCGATCGCTACCCCTTCTCCGTGAAGCCGGAACGGCCGTTGACCGTGGCCAGGTTGATCGACGTGATGCGGGATGCTTACGAAGGCACCGACTTCGACGTCACATCCCAACCCGCGTTTCAAGTCGAGGCGGGGCGCAGCCCGCTGGCCTGTCCGTGGGGACCGCCGGAGTTGTTCGAGCTGCTCCGGCTGAAACCCGAACGGGCGATCTGCACACCGACGAGCGGTTACGTGTTCGTCGCCCAGTTGCGAGCCGAGCTGCCCGCGGCCATCGGCAATCTCCTTTGGTTCGCCTACGGACCGGCCGACACGAGCTGCTTCGTGCCCTTGTATGCCGGGGTGAGCGACCTGCCGGACGAGTGGGATCACCCGGCGAACTTCACCCGCATCGACCGTCACCAGCCGCAATGGAATTTCCGGCTGGTTCACAACCTGACCCACCGCCTGCCGTACCGGAAGACTATCCAGGCCGTGCGGCAGATGATCCATCCCGCCGAACGCAGCTATGTCGAGATCCAACCCCGCCTCGAGCAAGCCGCACTGCAGGTCATGCGCACGAAGGGTCCCAAGGCTGCCGAGGGGTTCTTGACGGCGTATGCCTTCGACTGCACCAGCCAGGTGGGCTCCGCATACGCGGCCCTGGTGGACGATCTCATGTATCGGTTTCTGGTGGGCGATCCCGAACTGGGGCGGAGCGCGCCGCCGCGGATTTCCGCGCCTGCGGTGCCCGAAGCGGAGCGACGCCAGTGAGGCCCGTTTCGGGACTGATTGTTTTCCATAGGTCGTCGCGCACCAGCGATACGGCCCCTTGAGGTTCTTTACGGGTAGACCAGGCGATAGAACTGCGCCGCGGCCGGCGGGATCCGCAGGAGTTGAATGGCGCGGCCGGTTGCGTCGGTCGTCACCGAGCCGGCATCCTCCCACGACCGCAGGTCGGCGGAGCGCTCGATTCGGTAGGCGCGCCGGGGAACAGCGCTGAGGCGGAGTTCCAGTTGGCCGGGAGCGACCCATGCAACCCCGGTCCATCGGGCGGTGGGTTCGATCCACTCCCGCAACAGGGCCACTGCCTGGGTGTTGACGACCGAGGTCGCCAGGGGCGGCATCTGACCCGGTCCCAGGCTTGAGATGCGAGTCAGGAGCATCGAACGTTCGGGCGAGCCGGGCACGAGCACCCGGTTGTCCGGGTTGCCCCGCACATCCTCGAGGAGTCCGTCGATGATGCCCGCTTGATCGAGCGGGATCGTGAACCGGGCGTCCCAGGAGCCGCGAGCCGGGCCACCCGGTTGGTGGCACTGGACGCAATTGACGGACAAGTAGGACCGGGCACGGTATTCAATGCTGGCTGAAGTGTCCTGGGCGTCGGCATAGGCGGGCAGATCGGCAGCGCTTGCGGGCCCGTTCGTGAAGTAACCGCTGGCGGCGAGGGCGAGGATTTGGTTGGTGACGCCCCCGCCAAGGAAGACGTCTCGATTGAGCTGAAGCGTATTGAAGCTCAGCGCATGCCCCGCGATGGGAGTATGGCAGACCAGACACTCGCTCCGGGTCGGGTAACGCCAGACTTGTTCGCGAGAGATTGGACCATCCTGGACTACGAGAGTCTCGTCCATACCCTCTTCGGGAACCAAATGGGCTTCGGTCTGGGCCGCATTCCAGCGATAAGTGATGCCATAGGTGCCGCCACTGTTCCGCACGAGAAACCGGGTCTCGAGCCGGCGGCGTGATGCCGGAATTCCGTTGGTCAGTTCGAGGTCAAAGTGCTTGATCCAGACGGTGCCTTGCGGCGCCTGCCAACTGTCTTGCGGGTGGAAGAGCAGGAAATCGTTCGTGTCGGGCACCGCGAACCATCGGGTCTTCAGGGCGTGGTCAGACCAGAAGGGCGCGTTCACCTCGTAGGGAACGATGCCGGGGTTCGGCCTCAAGCTACGCGGATCGCTGAAGGCGCCCGTCTCGGTCAGCGTGGGTGGGAGCGGCGGGCCAACGGCTGTCGAGTTGTAGGTAAGACGGTGGATCGGGCCGTTGATGCTGGCGAGCAGCACATCCCCGTTGGCGGGGTCGATTCCGAGTTCGACGATACTGGAAGCAGTGGTGAGTCGTTGGTGGCTCATGACGCGGTTGCCGTCGTAGAGGAGCGCCCAGACGTTGCCGCTACCGAAGTCAGCGAACACGTAGTGCCCGTAGATTTGCGAAAGGCGGTTGCCCCGATACACCACGCCGCCGGTGACCGAGTTGCCGCGTTGGTCCGCCGACCCACTGTGTGGGTATGCCCAAATCGGGTCGACGAACGTCACGCCGGGCGGGGGCGTTCCGGCATACGGCTGCCGCCCCTCGCGGTAGTTCCAACCATAATCGCCGCCGCGCCGGATCAGATCGATCTCCTCCCATGCGCCCTGACCGACGTCGCCCGCATACAGCCAGCCGGTGACTGGATCGAAGGACATGCGCCAGGGATTGCGCAGACCGACCGCCCAGAACTCCGTGCGGACACGGGCAGGATCGACGGCCGCGCCATTGAAGGTGGTCGCTCCGACGAACGGATTGTCGGGCGGAACGGCGTAGCCTCCTGCCACCGCCGGATGGGGGTTGGGCGCGAGGCTTTCGGGGCGTTCGTCCACATCCAGACGCAAGATGGCGGCGAAGAAGTCGCGATCGATCCGACGGCTGTTGCGGTAGCTGTCGCCCCCTCCGCCTTCGTCGCCCAGCGCCACATATAGGTACCCTTCGGGTCCAAAATGGAGGTCGCCGCCGTTGTGATTTGACGCCTCGTCGAACTGGGTGAGCAACAGCCGCTCGGAGGTGGGGGACGCCCGGAACGAGTTGGTGGTTGACCGGTCGAACCTGGCGACGCGATTGTGGAATCCGTTCCCTGCCGCGGTCGAAGTATTGAGGGTGTAGTAAACGTAGAACCAACCGTTCGACGCGTAGCCCGGATGAAAGGCGAGTCCCAGCAGTCCGCCTTCCCCGCTGGTATTGACCCGGGCGGAGATGTCCAAAAACAGGGTCTTGGTGGGGGAGACCAGGTTGGTGATCACCTGGATTCGACCGGCCCGTTCGACCACGAAGAGCTGATTGGTTTCGCCTGGGGGCGAGACCAGGGCGATGGGGGCCGAGAAGTTCAACCTCGGGAACGCCGGGGTCAACGTATATCCGAAACTCGGAGGCGCCGCCGGCAGGTTCAGCGTCGTGTTGACCTCCCGCGCCGCGGCGATGACCATGGCACTGCTCAACCCCAGGCACACTGCCATCCCCAGAGCGCTCGTCGCTCGGTTGATTCGTCGAATGGTTTGCCTGTTCATAGCCGGATGCTAGGGTTCGCCCGGCCGCCCTGCAAGTGTGCGTCTGGCGGCACACAATGATCTTCTCGTGATGACTCAGAGCACCGGGCCGCTGGCACGACGCAGCGGTGTGTAACCACGGAAGACGACTTCCGCGGGTGATCCGTAACGTGCCACGACTTGGCCGTGACCAACCCCATCACCAGACCAACTCGTTCGCCCGGTTCACTACGTAATCCACGTGTTTGAAGTATTCCTCGTTGGGACGGGTTGGGTCGCGGTCCAGGAGCGGAGGCGCGTCCAGGAGCGACACATTGCCATCCGGGTCTGCGGCCACAGCCACAGCAGCGGCCAACAGGAGTTACTTCTTCATGGCGGTTGTTCTTGGGTGAGTGGATGAACGAGTCGGCGAGCGGCGTCGGACTGAACCGCGACGATCTTCTCCGGGCGCGCGCGACAGCAGTCCGGACCAGTGCGGTGGTGTGCGGCAGTTTCATGACTCGCTTAAGCCGGTCTGGCGCAGAATCTGGCGCAGATAGGCCAGGGCCTGTCGGTAGTCGGCGGGTCCGACGTACTCGAGGATAAGCGGCGCGTGCGGCGTGCGCTCCGCCGCCAGCGTGACGAAGCGCCGGTAGTCCAAGTCGCCTTGGCCGGCGGGCACGCCTCGATCCACGTGCAGCTTGCGGTCCTTGGCGTGCAGGCAGTCGATGTGGTGCCCGAGCTGACCGAACATCTCCTCCAGGTCATTCACCTCGAGCAGGTTTGCCGGGTCCAGCAGCGCGCGGAGACGCGGCGAATCGACCTCTTCGAGGAAGAGCCGCGTGCGCTTGGCGCTGGCGAGGAAGCCGCGGAAGAACGGCTCCAGCAGCACGACCGCGTTGTGGCGCTCGGCGGTCAGGCTGGAAACATCGCTGCGCTGGTTGTAACGCCAGAAGTTGCTGTCGGTCTGGCTGAGGAAGAGCTGCACCGCGCCGATGCCCGCGGCGGCGAGTTCCTTGGCGAGGTCCGCGTTACTCAGCGTGTTGAAGCCAAAGGTGGCGATGCCCACCTTGGGTCGGCGGGCTGGCTCGGTGGGTTGGGTTGCGATCGCCCCAGCGGTGGCCAAGAGCGGGAAGGCCGCCGCCAAACTGGTTTTGAGCGCCTCGCGGCGCGCAAGCGCGCGGAGCAGCGAGGCGGGCAAGACCGGATTCAACGTGTAGACCGAGGTCCAATCACGCATCGATTTCATCGCCAGCACCACTTCAGACCGCCCCGGCAGTGTGCCCAACGCCACCGCCGAATCGTCCACGACCGAGATCAGCCGGGCCCAAACGTGTTCGTGGCCGACGACTCCCGGGGACAGATGGGGGATCCCTGCCACGCGCTTGCCACGCTCGTTGAGGCTGATTCGCGCCTGCACCCGATCTGGCTCTGCAGCGAGAGCGAGGCGCATCCCAGTCAGCTCTCGCATCGCGTCGACGGAAGTCTGCGCCCCGTGGAACAGTCCCGGCGCATAGCACCACAATACGGTGCGATTGCGGCCCAGCACCCGGCGCCGGATAAGCTGCCGCTGCGCGTCGGCAAAGTGGAAGCAGTTCAGGAAGATGATGAACTTGTACCGGTTCGAGTCGGCCAGGGCGAGGTCGTCTACCAGGATGGAATCATGGGGCGCTCCCAGTTTCGCGAGTTGTGCCTGGGCGGGCTGGAGGGTCTGCTGAAGCATGCCGCTTTCGAAAGTCGTATAGCTGCAGGACGTCTCATCCGACACAACAAGAATCTCGGCAACAGAAGAGCAATCGCGGTCCTTGGCACCGGCAAGCAGCAGGTTGAGGCGCTTGACCTCCGCCATCAGCACCGGGTCATCGAAGTATCCCCCGTGGAGATCGAAAAAGGCTTGGTAGATCCCGTTTCCGAGGACGAAGCCCGCCCCACGCCGATATTGCCAAATAGTATGCTGTGGGGTTTCGGTGACGCCCAACTCACGGCGATAACGGGCTACCGTTTCGCGATCCTGACGACCGGCATTCATTTCGTCGTAGCGGAACGACACGGTGTCGTTGTCGTGATACCACAGTATGCCATGGAGGTCGACGGATGTGATGGGCGCGCGGGCGTAATCCGCGCCGTGGCCCAATTCGCGGTCAAAATAGCTGGCGGTGACCGCCACGAAATCCAGATGCGGCGATTGCGCCAGTTTGGCCATCGCGTTGTGGCCGAACTCAGGGTCGCCGCCAAATTCAAACAGGTAGCAGTAGAACGTGCCCACAACGTTGCGGTGGTGACAAGCCTCCTTGGCGGCACGGGCAAAGCTATCGATTGTGTCGGGTATGAGGTCGTTGTAGAACAAATACCAGTCGATGACCGGCATCTCGGTGGCCGGATCGCGAAAGGTGCGTTCGTTGCGGCCGGCCTGCCGCGCCGGTTGCGACGGCACGTCTGCTGAATCAAAATCCACGGAGGAATTGTTCCAGGCACAACGCAAGGCGTCCACCGACCGATACTTCGCCCCGAGCCAAACGCGAAAGGCGCGCGCGGCATGGGGACTGGAGTCGCTCAGCTCCCCGCTGTGAATGCTCCAGTGATACCACTCCTCGCTCATCAGCCCGGTGATCATGTAGCCGAAGACATGAGCCCCGTAGTCCGACTCCTGGATATGCCGGATAACCGTTTGCAGCCCGGCGGCGGTGTCGGCCCGCCACCTCCGCGAGGCCAGAGAGGGAAACACCTTGCCATCGCGCCCGTGGCCGATGCCTTGGCGGTAGTGCTTGCCGCCATGCGCCAGCACCTGGCATTCTTGCGGATGGGCTTCGATCCACCACTCGGGCGTGGTGAGATAGAGGCGCGGGAGCAATAGACCGCGTGGATTCGATTCGAGCACCCGATGCGCGAGTTCGTCCAGCGCTCGGAAGTCCCACTGGTCCGGTGCAACCCATGTGGGCGTGCCGAAGCCGGGTCCAAGGTTCGTCGAGAAGCAAAAGACATCGGTGCCGGCCTCGGTGAACTGCCGAAAGTACTCTTTCCGCGGCACGTAGGTTTCGAACACCGGTTTGGTGTAGGGTTGACCATCGAGGAAGAACATCGGCCGACCACGATGGCGACGGACTTCAGTGCGGGGGCTGGGAACAGAAGGTTTTCGCTCTGCAGCAGCCAACGGGCTCGCCACGTCGGGCAAGTAAAACAGTGTCGAGCTCGCAATCATCGACCGCTCGATAAATGTGCGCCGGTTCATGGGTTTCAATTACGGGGCTGAGGCACCTTGGTTCAGGCCAAAGTAAACCGCGCCAAACATGGCGACGTTCCATCCTTGCATGGGCACGCCGGCTTGCTGCCCGGTTTCGCCGTGCAAGTATTCGTGCGGAAGGCAGTCCCCCGCCATCTCCAGATCTGCCTGCGACATACGTTTGAGAATATCAATACCCTCAGCTTTCTCACCGAGTTTGAACAGCGCCCAGGCATGGGCGTGGTTGAGCCAGGGCCAGATGCCGACATTGTGATAAACGGATTCCTGAATCATGCGCTTTTCCATTTTGCCGAACAAGGCCAGTTGTCTTCCCATTGACCTAATATGAAACCGAGCGCATCAGGATGGTCCATAGAACCAGCCCTCCAAGAAGCTTGAAAGGCTTGCGGCGCGGCGCTCTTATCAGTAGTTGCATATAATGACTTCGTGAATATCGTTGACGGTCAATTCCACACGATTCCCGCGCTTTTTTAATTGGGTGGTGGGATTCAGCGCCTTCGCGCCCCTCAGGCCGTCACGGAATTCGAGACGCGCCCGGAATATCGGCGCATCTTCGATCAATCCCGGCAAGACGTAGGGGCGCTCCTTGGCGGGCGTGGTTTGAGGCGTGGCATTGTAGGCGATCAGGTGAACGCGCAAGGTTCGCGTGGCTGGATCATCGGTCACCACCGCCTCGACGTTGGCGGGCGCGCTAACGAGGACACGCGGCACTGGGTTCAAAAGGCGCACGGCGTTGGCGAAAAGCCGGCGCGCCTCGACGATGTGATGCTCGCTCGCCGTGGCGAGATCGGGCGAACCGGCAAAGGTGACGACCTTGCCTTTGCCCGCGTGATTGACCAAGACCGCCGGTCCGACAACCTGGCGCGCGCTGAGAGGCCAGTCGGAATTATAACCCTGCGGGTTCGCAAGCGAGGCGCGGTGCGAATCGAGCAATTGGCCCACGGGCGTGGCGGTGGTGGGCTCATAGATTGTGGCAGGGCCTTGAACGAGGAACGGCCAGTCGGGCCGGAGGTCCGTCGTTAAAACGTTGGACCGTGCAAGCGTTGAAGCGGCACGGGTTGACGATGCCCCGGCGTTGCCGGCACTCGTCCCATTTGCGTCCGGACCAAACCGCATCCAATGGTCGGCCCCCTCGAGCCGGGCCTTTACCTTCGCCCCAATCAGTTCGTTCAGAACGCTTTGTGCCAGCGTTCGCCCCATGCGGTCGAACTGTCCGCTTTGGCCCGTGATCAGCAGATTGCCTCCTTCCTCGACGTAACGCCGGAACAGATCCACTTCACGCTCAGTCAGGATGCCCGTGTTAGGCAGGCAGACAATCGGAAACTGCCTCAAACCCTCTGGATTCAGGTTTTCGTCGAATAGAAACCCGAAACCGATGTGTTCATAAACACACGCTTTATGGGCGCCCTGGACGCTCTGGAAATAATAGGCCGGCTTGTCACGCCCCATCCAGTCGCGGGTACGGGTGCTGAAGTAAATCCCGACTTCATGCACCGGCGTTTGCCGGAAGTGCCCGCGCTTGGCCCGCGCTTCTCCAAGCACAGCGCCAATGCGGTCATAGGCCATGGGATCAAGCCATCCATCGTAGGCGGTCTTGTCAATCATGGTCACGAACGCGCCGTGCGCGAGCAGCGTGAACATTTCCCAGCGCATGTCATTAAGCGGGCGCGTGGTCTGGTCATGATACATCCGCACTCCGCGCTGGACAGCCACCTGGAAGGGCTTTCCGGGCGTGGCGGCGCGATACCAGGCGGCATTAAAACTGGCGCTCAAGGCGCCAAAGGCCCACTGGCCCGCCTCGCCGGTGACGAAGTCGCCGTTGCCAGCATGGACAACCGGCGTCTGGCCGACTTCCCACGAGAAGGGCGGATTACCGTGGTAATTGAAATCGACGGTCGCGCGCGGATCAAGGCCCCGAATGGAGTCGGTGAGCATCTTTTCGAAGCGATCGCTGGTGGCGTATCGGAATTGGAGCATCTTATCCCAGCCATCGTCCTCCCAGTTCACTCCCTTGGGCATCGGACGCTGATATGCCGCTTCAAACAACTTCTGACACCTGTCACACCAACAGCCATGGGGAGGCCCGAAACCCTGGTCCACCATGTCCAGGTGAAAACCGGAGATGCCGTAAGACCACATCTCGGCCAGAAGTTCTTTCACCGCGTTCGTGTAAGGGGAATTGTAGCACACCAAATGGTCAATCGGCTTGCCGTCGGCGGCGCGGGCTTTCCAGTCGGGATTCAGCCGCAAATCGTGCGCGGGGTACTGGAGCTGACAATAAACAATGAGCGGCAGGCGATGCCGCCGCGCCTCGTCCGCCGCCTCACGCAGCACATCCCGATCGCCAAAGCTTGCGGGCTTGGGAAGCCGTTTTGAATTGTGAAACGTGAAATCACCGTCTCGCACCCAGAGGACCAGATACTCCGCGTTCGCTTGGAGGCAACGCTGGACAATGTCGCGCCCGTTGAAGTTGCGGGCGTAGTCGGGCGCGTGCTTGCCGCCCGCGAACTGGGCGCCGGTCGGTCCGACTTCCATGCCGACCAACGCATCCGCAAACCAGGGAGTGCTGGCGACGGGCGGGGCTCCTGCAAAAGCGGTCGCGCATAAAACAGTCACGAGGCAAAACGACCCTGCAGTCAGGCGGATTACGACCGAGAGGATTTTCAGTAAGAAATGGCTCATAAAATGGGTTTAAGGTTCTACTTCGCTGTGTGCATACCATGGTTGTGAAGGATCGGTGCTACGGCGGATAATGAGCTGGGTAGGAAGCCGCTCGTGGAGAACAGGGCGGTTGTTTTTGTCCCGTAATGCAAGAAAAAGCTCAAACGCCTGCCGCCCCATGTCCACCATCGGATAGTGGATGGTGGTCAATCCGGGATCCACGACGCCCGCCAGAGGATCATTCGCAAAACCGGCCACCGCGATATCCTCCGGGATGCGCAGCCCTCGGGATCTAAAACCCGCCATCGCGCCAAACGCAATCATGTCGTCTCCGCAGAAAACCGCCGTGAAGCCCGCATCTTCCTCAAGCAATCGACTGGCGCCGGCATACCCATGCTGGATCGAATAGCTGCCCATGAGAATATGATGGTGGGCGAAAGGAAGCCGGTGTTTCCGGCAAAACTTCCTGAACGCCTCATTCCGGAGCAGGGTATTGCGATTAATTGGATCTCCACTGATAAATCGAATTTGACGATGCCCCAACGCCAAGAGATGTTTCAAAGCCAGTTCGGTGCTCCGCGCATTGTCGACCAGCACACTGGGCAAGATCTTGCCGCGCGGTGGCTTGTCCACCACCACCACGGGAGTCCCCGACCGGTGAATTCCTATCAACTGATCCTCTATAGTGCCAAACCCGCAATAAACAAGGCCTTCGACCTGTTCCCTCATCAGCAATTCAAGCGCCCGCGGCTCGGTTTCCGGAGCGTCGTGCAGGTCCGAGATCAACACCGAGTATCCATGAATTGCCGCGGCGGCGGTCAGACCTTGCACCACCCGAGACGGACAGCGATTCGCAATGTTGTCCGCCACAAAACCGATGATCCCGGATCGGCCGCGCTTCAATTTCCTGGCTGTGCCGCTCGGGATGTAATTCAACGCCGCCACAGCGGCTTGTACCCGCGCCGCAATATCCTGGGACACCCGGCGTTTCTGATTGAGCACATAGGAAACTGTCGCCGTCGACACCCCTGCCCTTCTGGCCACATCCCTAATCGTGATCATGGGCGCATGCGGGTATAAAAACCATCCGTCCGACGCCCACCCCAGGCGAAGAGATCAAACACGGACAAGTTACCGATAAACAACACGGGGACATCACGAGGTCAAAGTAGCCGTGTTAAACGTTTAACACAAGCAGTTATTCGACATCGTGACTCGGGAGAAACGCCGGCCGCGTGAATGCGATCCTGGATATGGAGTCGGCCCGACCGGATCGAATGAGGAACCTTATGGACACCATCCGCATCGAGGCGATCGGATCTATTGACCGCTGCCGCTCTGTGTCGATGGATTGAGGGGACAGGTCCCATTCAGGCTTCGGGGCCCGGTTCCGTTGCGCAGGCCCTGCCGCCGGCCATGACCATAACCGTTCCCCATCCCGGCGCCTTTACCGGCTCCGCGCCCCCGGGGGGTGCCGGTGATGCATGGTCCGCCTCGCTGCTCCAATTGCTGCAGCCGGACCTGCTCCTCCGGGGTGAGGGTGCCTTGGGCCTTCTTCTGCCGGAGATCGCTGACTAATTGTTGCACGGCGGCGCGGTGCTGAACCCTTTGCTCGGCATTCAGCGACCGGCCGTAACCAGGCGTAAACCCAAGCGGACATGTCGTGGCCGTTGACTGGGCGTTGAGAATCGTGGTGGCGGCGCTCAGCAGCATTGCTGCCATGAGGGATTTGATGATCGTCGTGCTTTTCATAGCTCTACTTCATTTAGGGTTGTGGTCTGTTCTCTTGTCTGGCACAGCCTGATGTATCGTTCTATTAGTAACAGACCCCACGAAAGTAAAACGAAGCCCCCGAATTAGATTACAATTTATTTATGTATTCAATCCGTGCAACCGAATCCCAACTCACGATGCTGCGCCGTTGATTTGAGGGGCACGGTGTCGTTGCGCCAGTAATCGGCATGGTAGGTTGGACCGTCCTTGTTCCAGATCTTGCTGACAATGTCGATGTCTCCGTCGCCATCCACGTCCCCGAGGCAGGCATCATGCCAGCCGGGATTATCTTCCTGAATCACCCTCGGCACGAACATCGGAGGGTGACCGCCGGATTGGAGCCAGATCACACCCCGTTCCTTAAGGCCCTTGGGTTTCATGGGGAGTTTGCCTTGCCCCGACATATAGGTGTCGGGATCCTCTTGTTCGCCCCCGAAGATGTCCAAGTCTCCGTCGCGGTCGAAATCGGCCACTCCAAGAGAATGAAAGGAACCCGTGCCGGGCACGCTTCCTGGGGATGTGGGCGGATCGGGCAAGGGGAATCGAGTCCAGTTCGCGCCTTTTCCTTCGTTGCGAACCCAATAGACATGGCTCATGCCGGTGTCGCAATCGCTGTAAACAATGTCCTGATCGCCGTCGGCGTCGAGATCGACAACCCAGCTCCGAATGCTGGTGCCGTATGAGGCGTTGGGAATCAACAAATGGGGCCAGGCGTGCGAGATCCAATCGCCGATGCCCTGGCCGGGATTGGCAAACCATTGCCCTGCGACGACCAGATCGTTATCGCCGTCACCGTCCAGATCTCCTACCCCCAGCGGTGTCACTCCGCCATGGTGCCCCACATGGCGCGTCACGACGTTGCTGGCCATCGCCGCGGCCGGATTGTACCAAACCAGGATGTTGCCGTCGAAAACCACGATATCCTGGCGTTTGTCTCCATTGAGATCGGTTGCCAGCAGATCATGCCCGTTGCCAGGAAAGGGGTGCGCGGTCCAAGCGCTGTTCGGCTTGGCTCGCAATGTCCCCGGATTCCGAAACCAGGCATGGCTGAAGACCAGATCTGTTCGGCCGTCGTTATCCACATCGAGCGCGGTTGCCCCGAGCGCCTGGGGAATATCGGCCGAATTGCTAATCAAATGCTGCACCCACATTTCGTCGCTCCGGCGTTCATACCACCAGAAACCAGGCGCGTCCCGCCTCGACAACGCGGCATCCAGGTCGCCGTCACCATCCAGATCGGCCAGGGGAATTCCGGCCGTTCCCCACTCCTTGCCGGGCAGCGGATTGGCGATGGTGAAATGCGTAAACTTGAGGGAGACTTGTGCCGGGGCGAGGGATCGACTTTGAGCCATTTCGGATTGGCCTTCTCCAGGTGAGCCCGCATTCAAACCCAAGGCGCTCCCAAGGGCCACAAGCAGCCAGGTGACGATTGTATTTTTCATAAATGGAAACGTATTGTGACACGGACCCGCGGCCCGGTAAATCGCTGAATTTTCCGCCCCAGACACTCTCCGCAAATCCCGGAGCTTAGTGTTGCGATCGCGCGAGCTCGAGAGTTGGCTGTCAAAGCCACTCGTCGCGCCGGCGCGATCGCTCAACGGCATTGGTGCGACCAACGACCGGGCTACTTTCTCAGCCGATAATATTTGGCGGCGCCATCGATCGTAACAGTGACGGTGATAGTGTCACCTGCCGGCACCGGAGGGTTGGGGACGGACGACCATTCCGGACTCGTCAAGCTCAGGGCCGATTCCAGAACAAAGCCAGCCGAGGCCGCCGGCCAGGAGATGGCCAACTCATTGCCATTCCTGACAATGGCCAGCGTGGGCGGCGGAGGGGTGACCGTGGTTGGATCGCTTAGATTCCGTCCCTCTGCCAGGTAAATGTCATCCAGCCAGAACCCGCCTCCCTCGCCGTTCCAGACCGATTGTTGCGGGGTCCAGAGGAAGAATCGGATCAGCGGATTGACATCGGTCCCATTGCGAAAACTGAAGGTCTCAATTCCATCATGGGATACGGCCGTGGGCTCGGCAACGGTGTCGTCCTGAATAAACATCTGCCATGTGTCAGCCGTGTTGTCGACGACCACCCAGATCTTGTACCAAACATCCGAGAGGAAGGGATGGCATTCGGTGTACGCTGTGGTGCCGTCATACACCCCGATATTCTTGTTGCCCAGATCGTTTCCGGTTCGTCGGACCCCCTGGACCTCGTAATCGCTCGCCGCCGCATAACCGTAACAGGGTTGATCTGAGAAACCGATGCTCACGTCATCGCGGTTCCAAGTGGTCGAGGCGGCGCGGAAGAACAAGGTGCCGGTCTGTCCCTCGGGGATCAGCGCGGGTAAAGAGAGGGACTGGTTAGCGGTCGCCAGACGCAACACCCGATTATTGGTGTTGCCCCCCGCGAAGGAGGTCGGATCCATAACCACACGGTCGCTTCCGAATTCACCCAGCCAATCGCCCTGGTAAAGAATGGAACCGATCGAACGATTCTCGAAGTTATCCAATCGCGTGAAGCCGGACGCCGCGTGGGCAAACACGAAGACCGGAAGCGAATAGCTCGAGAGACCGTCGTTATCGGTGGCTTTGGCGCTCAGCTGGTGCGCGCCCTGGGACGCTTGGGCAAGCGTGAAGGTGTAAGGTGAACTCGTCGCCGTGCCGATCAATCGGCCGCCGTCATAGAACTCCACTTTCGCGATCGTGCCGTCCGCGTCAGCGGCGTTTGCGGTGACGATGATATCAGCCGGCGAGGTGATGGCGGTAGAATTCGCGGGGCTGGTGAGGGTGATCGTCGGTGGCGTCCGGCTCCAATACTTGGCCCGCAAATAAGCGTCCATATCCGCCAATTCCGCCTCGGATAGGGCTCGAGTGAAAACGAGCGCTTCCAAGATTTCGCCACGGAAATAAGTCCAAACCGCACTCAACACCCCGCGACCCAGGTTCCCGCCGTTTTCATCGATGCCTGCTGTTGTGGCCGCTTTGCCGCTCACAGTTTTCACCAGCTCTCCGCCAAGATACAGGCTCTCTTCGGTTTGGTCCTTGCGGACCACGACCCGCGAATAGTCGCGGCTCACCGAGGCGGGACGAGTGTAGGCTGGCCCCGGATAGTTCGGGCTGCCGGTCTGGGGGACCGTGGTGCCGATGCGCCAGGTCACCGAATCTTGAAACACACCCAACGAGAGCGCGCCCCAGCCATCGGATTCGGTCCAGAAAATCGCGGCCGATCCTTCCCCGGCGGCGCCGGTGGTTTGAGGAACGGTGTTATTGGCCACCAACACAAGGGTGAGTTCGCTCAAGCCATTCATGGGCATGCCGAAGGTCAGGTGGCTGGCCAACCCGTCGAAACTCACCGCGGGAGTCCCCAAACCCGATGTCACCAGCGCCGGCTGGGCAACAGTGAGCGGCTGAACGGCGTGGCGCTCCTGGCCGGATTGATCCGCCCAGGCCGATACTTTGCCGTCCACCGCCGTGATCCCGGCATCCGCTTTGAACCACAACCCCAATCCATTCAAGACCGGCCCCTCCTCCGGGGTGGCATAGTTGACATACACCACCACCCGCTCCGACATCGCCCACGCCCCCGCGTTGTCTGTGGCTTTGGCCGTGAGACCATACGCGCCCCCCGCCACATTCGACCAGGTCGCGGTGAAGGGCGCCGAGTCGTCGGTGCCAATCCAGATCCCGTTGGCGTAAAACTCGACCTGGCTGACGCTGCCGTCGTCCTGGGTGTTCGCCGTCACTTCCAGGGTTGCCGGAGCGCTCAAAGCCGCCCCAGCCGCCGGACTGGTTATCTCGATGGTCGGACGCTGGTTCGCGAAATACTTTTCATGCAGGTAGGCCTCCACCGCCTCGCGTTCGGTGTCGGAAAGCCCTCGGGTGTAAACCAGCACTTCCAGAATCTCGCCGTGAAAGTATTTGCCCGCGCCCTGCCCCAAATAGCCATTGTCCGCCACGCCCGCCAGGGGGTAATTCTTGAAATCGATCTGAAGCGCCAGCGAACGATCGATATACAAGGATTCCACATCCGCGTTTTTCACGAGCGTGGTGAGCGAATACGCCTGGCCGATGGAAGCCGGCCGCGGATACGAATGATTGTTGGCGGTGGTGGTGGTGCCAATTCTCCAATTCACATTATTTTGAAACGGGCTCAAGAAGACCCAGCCCCAACTCGCGGTTTCATCCCAAAAAATCGCCGGGCAATCCGCGTAAGACGAGCCGCCATTTTGCGCGGCGGAGAGATTGTTGGCCACCAGGAAGATCGTCAGCCCATCGAACCCGTTGATGGGGGCGGCAAAGGAGAGAAAATCATTGGCTCCATCGAAGCGCAAAGCCGGCCGGCCCGTGCCGGTAATCACCCGCGCCGGCTGGCTCGCCACACTCGTCTGAGTGGCGTCATGTCCCTGACCGGATTGATCAGCCCAGGCGGACACGGCATCGCCGTTGAAAGTGATCCCGGCATCGCCTTGGAGCCACAGGGTCAGGCTTTCGGTGGGAACCGCGGCCCCCGCCAGCCAGGGGCCGGCCAGGATCAATCCCCACACGAGCCTTGTCCAGGCCAGCAGCCTCGACGGGTATCGGGTCGATGCGGTGAGGGGTAAACCGAGGAGGAACAGTTTTCGCATTTTCATTGGGGTTGAGAGTTTACGGGTTTGATACAATTGCCGGTTGAGGTTAATCAGATCCATGGTTCTGGCCGGGTCCGCGCGAGGTTTGCTGTTCACGGTGCCCCGGCCGGCAAGTCATTTCTTCAGGGCCGTGGTGCGGTCATTTAGCCAGGGCATATCATGCGGTGAGATCCCGCCTGAGGAAAAGGGGGTTCCCCGGCTAATCGGCACCGCCAGAGCCGGATCCCGCCATTTGCGGATTTCGGCGTGGCCATCCGCATAACTCAAATCCCCGGCGCCGTTGTGGTAGCTCGCGGGACAATCAATAATCGTGGCCGGCTGCTGCGGCCAGGTGCCGAAAAATGCGTCGTTGATGCTGTCCTCGCGTTCATCAATGATGACCCAAACATTGCAGGGCGGAGGCGTGGTAATATCGCTCATCTTCTTGTACCGATGATACTCGGGACGCAGGAAATCCTCGCTGCCATCGCCGACGACATAGGCGTTCATGGCCACTGAACGCACCCGGGAACACTCCTGGCCTCCCATTTTTACCCGGCTTCGATCCCCGGGGCATTTGTAGATGCTGACGTTCCGGGTATAGGGTCCGAGCCGAGAATTCTGGAGCAGCACAAGGTTGGTGTTGTCCCGGTTGTTGGAGTTGAAATCCATCATGCCGTCCACCCAGCCATACCCTTTCTGCCCGAGCGCGTTCACGCCCCATTGGTTGTTCGGCGGCAGTGTGCCCTGGTGGTCATCCGCATACATCGTCCAAGCCAGGACGATCTGTTTGAGGTTGCTCATGCAGTAAATGCCTTGGGCTTTGGCCTTGGCCTTGGCCAGGGCGGGGAGCAACATGCCCGCCAAAATGGCGATGATGGCAATCACCACGAGAAGTTCGATCAGGGTGAATCCCCGTCGCCATTGGATCACTTGGAGCCTCATCGATGATTTCATGATGGTTCCCTTGGCTCGTCGGGGCGAGCCTTCATAGATTAAAAATCTTCGGTGTCGAATGATGGCATCCTAGCCATGCGCCCCTCGACTGCCTAGCTCCCCAAATGAGGAGTTGTGTCTCCCGAAATGTCCCGCCCACCTACAACTCGGGGTTCCCGGAATGAAACCGCAATGCCGCTTGGGTCCGGGAGTGGACATGGAGCTTGCTGTATATGTGTTTCAGGTGCCACCGAATGGCATCCACGCTCACCCCCAGTCGGCTCGCGATTTCCTTGTTGCTGAACCCGCCGGCGACCAACTCCAGCACCTCTTTTTCCCGGCCCGAGAGTTGTTCCACCGCCTCGGCCGCCGCGCTGGGCTCTCGAAAATGGGCAATGACCTTCCGGGCAATCTCGCTGGTCATGGGCGCGCCTCCTCCGTGAACCTCGCGGATTGCGGCAACAATCTGCTCGGGGGTCGACCGCTTGAGCATGTAACCGCAGGCCCCCGCCCGCAGGGCTCGAAAAATGCGATCCGGATCCTCATACACGGTGACCATGATGATCTGGGTTTCGGGCAATCGGGCTTTGACGTGTGCGGCGCACTCCACCCCCGACATATTGGGAAGTTGAATATCCATTAACAACACATCCGGGCCGGGCTCGCGCAACATCCGCAGACCTTCCTCCGCGGTGCTCCAGGCGCCGACGCAGACGCATTCAGGAGCCAGGTTCACGATGGTTTCCAATCCTTCACGCACCGTCGCGTTGTCTTCGATAATCGCTACTTTGATCATGACTCAATCTCCACACTTTAATCGCAAACCCAATCGCACGGTCGTCCCTTCGCCCCGGCGGCTGTGGATTTCGCATCGTCCTCCCAACGAGGTCATGCGGATCCGCAAATTGGACAAACCGTCCAGGCCGGGCCCCTCCGGCACGGTTTCGAGTCCGCAGCCGTTGTCCGCAACCGAGATCACGAGCTCGCCGTCATTCACCCGCATGCCCAGCCGGACCTGGGTGGCGTTGGCATGCCGCACCACATTGTTCAGGACTTCCTTTAAGGCGAGAAACAGGCTATGCCGTATCTTGGATTCCAAGGGATACTCGGGGAGGGTCTCGGGCATCTCCAGCTGGCACGCAATCGAAGCCAGACCCAGGAAACGTTGGGCGTAAAGCGAATAATAGCCGGCCAGACTCTGCACCGAATCGTAGTGCGGATTCACGGCCCACACAATTTCATCCAGCGTGCCCACCAACTGCCGCGCCCGATCGGTCAGCTGACCGAGATACCCCGCCTTTTTTTCCGCGCCGAGAACCGGGTCGGCAGCGAGCGAACCCAACATGCTGATCTCGGTCAAGCCGCCGCCCAAGTCGTCGTGCAGATCTCGAGCCAGCCGGCTGCGCTCCTGCTCGATGGCCCGTTGCTGCTCGACCCGTTGTCGGGCTCGAACCTGTTGCGCCAGCAATCGGGTTCTCTCCTCCACTTGCCGGCGCAATACCCAGATCCATAGCACGGCAAACAAGAGCACCAACCCCAAGACCCCTAAGATCGCCAGCAACCGGCGCGGGGTCCACCAGGGTGGTTTCGCCAGGATTCGAACGTCTTCGGGCGAATTGAGGACCAATGAAAATCGTTGGATATCGCGGCCTACCGCCCAGTTGCCACCTTCCCCTAGAAACACTCCCGTTACCGCCACCCGGCTCCCGATCGGGATGGGCCCCACGGATCCCCGGTTCGTGTCCAACCGTGCGGTATGGGTAAAGAGCCCGGTGTTCAGCTCCAGGATCTGCAAGCCGGCCTCATGGCTCGTGCCAATCAGGATCGACTCAACCCGCACCCGCGTGGCGTCATGCGCCCCATTCAACAGGTTGGTGCCCGTCAGCTCCCGGGGCCGCGGCAAGGGACTTGTCTCTCGACAGCGAACAAATGCCTCATGGAGCACCGGCGAGGCCGTGCTCAGATCGAGAAATCCCACGACCTCGGTCAGCGCGCCCAAGGGCAGCGACGCGGGATGCTTCGGCAAAAACCGCAAGCCATTGGCGCCGTCCATCAGACAGTATAAACCGGGCTGGGCGTGGACGATCTGCCCAGCCACCTTCACCCGTTGGAAAGCGCTAGCGTGTGGATCGAAAGACCTTAAGCCGGCCACAGTCCGGGTCTCGAGCGCGAAGGGATCCGCGGGCGCGGCGAGGTCGACCGTAACCGACGGCTGTTCCATGTGGATTCTACCGCTGCGCACCAAGCCGGTGGTTCGATCGTAAACGGCCAGCATGCAACCTCGGATGCGCACCAACGCGTCTGTATAATGCCGCCAGTCCTGCACACTCCAGCCCCCCAGGTCCATGTCCAAACGCCCCACTCGGGTGAACAGTCGCACGCCCCTCTCATCGACCCCGGTCACCACCCCCTGGATCTCGACATATTGCGAATCCAGACTTCCGTTGAGAATCTGGTCAATTGACGGCTGGACCGGGACCGGAAGCCGCCCCAAACCCAGGCGAATTACTTTCTCCGCAGTAATCATGGGGGCGAAGGCGCCTGCCTCAGTCACCCCTTGAACTTCACACAGGTCGCCGATTTCCAGCCGGCCCCGGACATCTCCCAATGGCACCGAAACGAACACTCCCAGGTCGGCATCTTGGACCACAATGCTCATGCTATTGGCAAAGTGAGCGATCAGCACACCTTGAATCCTCACCGGATATCGCCGTCGGGCAGCTTCAGCGCTAAGACGACGCACTTGTGTGATGGTGGTCAACAGCGGAGCCTCCTGGCCGGTGTCCGGAATTACCGGTTCTTGAAGGTGCGATTCCAACACCGTTCCCTCCGAGCCGATTTCACTCCAGCCCAGGACTTCAACCCGGTCTCCCGGGGCCACCGACGGCATCCGTGTGCATTGAACCCGCGTTCGTCCGGTCGGATCCTCGATCACCAGGACTCGATTCGAGCTCACCGAGACGAGGGTGCCGCGCATGCGTACCAGCCCGGAGTGGCGCGGGAGATCGGCAATCGGAATCACGGGCTGAGCGGCCCAGCGCTCTGGCGCGATCGTCAGCAGTTGCACATCCTTCCAACTCGGCACCCACAAGGCACCGGAAACGCTCGATGGATCTGTCTGGCTGTTCCCATGGCAAATCCCCGTCGCCCGCAGCCGGCTTCCCAATAGAACTTCCGAGAAAACACTGTGGCCATCGGCCACTTCCATCGCCAGATGGTCTTTGCCCGATACGAGCTCAAGCCGTTGGATCTTCTCGCCCTTTTGAATCAGGGTCACCTCTCCCTCGATCTCCGACCATCGGACCTCGTCCTCGGAAAGCGGCTGGCCTGTCATCAAACGGCGTGGCAGGGGCATGAGCCCCTTCCCTCGCGGGATCACCCGCAACTGCGAATCATCCAGGAAGAGGAGGCTCCCGTCATCCGATTCCAGGTGGAAGGTATAAAGGCCATCCGCCGGCACGCGCAGATAGCCACTGAATTCAAGCCCAACACTCTCTCTGCGCGTGGCCACCCCGACGTCGAAATTCGCCGCGATACCGGTCGTCGCCAGCGGCACCCGGTCGAAATCGGGCACAAAATTCCACTCGCCTTCATACCCGCGATAGACCAATCCGGGAACCCAGTTGGTGGGGCCTCCTCCCGACGGTTCCCCTCGGTGAAACAACGCCTCGTCCGGAATCGAGCGGCGAGCGAAACCCGGCCCGGAGTAACTGACCCGCAATATGCCCGCGCCCAGGCTATTGAACCAGCAGAGACGAACGGATTGAAATCCGGCCTTCAGCTGGAGGGCGACCCGTTCCACTTTAGGATCATGGAGGCTGTCGTTGTCGATGAGGAGAGGAGGCACCAACACCGATCCCGGGCCGCTCCGCCGCGCGCTGCAGATTCCCTCGATGCCCAATCGGTCACCCACCCGAACCAGCGGGGCGTCGTCACCCGCCTGCACGCGCAACGCCCCCGAATCCTCGACGAGGATGAATCGGCGCCCGGTGCCATCCTCCCAGCACACCACACCCTCGAGTTGGATCCGACGCACACCTTGGTATCCGAGATTCGCGAAATGATGGAATTGCGCGACGTTGGTCATCATAGGGAACGCGGTGGGATCCTCCCGCCCCGCCCCAAGCGCAATCCATCCCAGACCACACACCAACCAACCCAGCCATATCCCTAAAGCAGCCCTGCCGGGAACCGACTCCGTCCGTGCACGGTTTGAGTCCACAGTCACGATTTCCCGTGATGCTGTCGTCAAACCCGCCCGCCAGGCAAGAGCATTCTCCCGAAAGGGTCAGTGACAACGCTGAGCTCGGTAGCAGCCCATCCAGGGTAGATCCCGGTGAAGCGGCTCAGCCTTCCTCAACCAACTTCATACCGAGCAGGCGGACGAGATGGCGCGCGGTGTCCATGTGGTCATCGTAGAACACCACCCGGTGCAGGAGGGTCATGGCGTCTTCGCTGTCAATGGCGCTGCTCCAATTGGCGGCCATCGTCGCCGCGTCGCGGACTTCGGTGACGATCTGGGTCCGGCAGGCGCGGATGGACTTGGTCGGAACCTCGACAATCTTGCCGGTCGAGGCCAGGAGGGTCTCGAGGTTCACCAGCTTGGTGCGGGTGATAGTCTGGCCCACGCGGTACAGGACTTCCGGGACGCAGCCGCTCCCACCGACCTCGGAATGCCCGCGCAAGAGGTAGGGCGCTTCCTTGCCCCCCACTCCCTCCATCTTCAATGGGGCGGTGCAGTGGGCCGTCCACAGCACATTGCGCGAGGTGTCGAACGTGGCGTTGCCCTGGAAGCCTGCGCGATCGATCACGTACTGGAACAGCATCATCGTCAACAGCGAGTCCATATCGCCCTCGCAGGCCGCGGGGATGCCCGCGTCGCGGAGCCGGGCGAAGCCCAGGCAGGGGAATCCCTTGGGCAGCCAGCCCATGCAGGTGCCGATCGCCAGCCCCTGGGCTTGTTCCCGCTCGACGAGCTGTTGCAGGGCCACGCTGACACGGGCCGCCTTGTTGATGTCGTCGGCGCCAGGCTCGATGATTTCCTTGGCCCCCCGGGTCCAACGTTCGGCCTCGGCTCGAACGGCGGCAGCGTCGGCCCTGTCAATGAGTTCCCCAAAGGCTTTCTCCTCGACGGCAACCACCTCGGTTCCCAGTCGTTTCTTGACCTCCTCCGGCGTCTGGGCGGGCTTTGTCCCTCGAGCCGGCGGGAAAAGCAGAATCCGGCTCTGCCGCATTAACGGGATGACTCGGAGCAGGCGCAGGGCGCGTTCGAGCTCGTTGTAGTCGCTGGTAGGAAAGAGGGTCACCGGTCTCCCCTGGCGCTGCCAACGGTGGGCGTACATCCAGTCATGACCACTCGCCGGGAGAGAGAACACGATCATGGGATGCACGCCGTCGAGAATCGGCTGCACTACCGGCGTCAGGGCGAAGATCTGCAGGTTGATGACGAGCACGGGCGTCTTGGGTCCGAACTGTTTCAGGAGGGTCGCGGTCTGCTCGGAGGTCGTGGCCTGTCCGATGGTCAACTCAATGTTGCCCAAGTCCTTCTCGGCCTTCGCCAGCCGGGCCTTCATGGCTTCAAACTGCGTGGCGTCGGCTCCCCAACCGCGGTCAGCCGGACCCGGGGCGCCGGTGAAAATGACCCCAATTCGGGCCTTTTGCCGCAATCGAGGCGGCGGCATTTCTCCGGCACGGGCGTAGCTGAGGCTGGCAGTGGAAAGCACCAGCCCGGCGGCCACGCCGGTCTGTATAAACTCGCGTCGCGTGCACTGGTCACACATAATCTCCCCCTCCGGTTCGTGTTATTCGTTGGTTTCTCGGTTTGGCAATGGACACCAGGCCCTTCAACCGCCGGCATCAAGTGTCGTGGCCAAAAGGCCGGAAACAACGATGTTCATCCATGTGTCAGTTGTCAAGACTGTTTTTTGACGCGCGGCTCACGTTGGACGTCCCGCGCGGTCTTAAGACGAAGTGACCGTCCCATTTGCCGTGCAAAGAGGTGCGATCTGGGGAAGCGTGGATAGCGTCAATTCGCTGAAAGATTCGCCCCAGTCTACGGTTCATATGAATAGGACGATAATAACAACCGTGAGGGCTATGAACCGTTTTTCTTTTCTCGCCGCCTGGGCGCTGGTCGCCAGCCCGTGGGTTTTGTTAGCTCAAGGGAATTCCTGTAAAAACGTGGCGAGCACCACGCCCGATTACTCCTGCTGGAACGGGACCAACTGCCTGGACTATCTCGAACCGGCGCCTATCGGGATCGATGCTCGGTATGCCTGGCGGTTTCCCGGGGGAAGGGGCGCCGGGATCAAAGTGTTCGATGTCACAGGCAGTTATCGTTTTAGCCATGAGGATTTGCCCGCCCCCTTCTTCCCTTTGAATCCGTCACTGCCCCCCGCGGACTACGAACACGAGACCGGCGCCGTGGGCATCATCGTCGCTTGCGACAATGGCTACGGGGTGACTGGCATCGCGAATCAGGCGCAAGTCGGATTTCAAAGACCTTTGGACAAACGAGCCGATGATGATGAGCGGGACCTCTTCTCCCGGGGCATTAGTAACGCGGTGTCAATGCTCAACCCGGGCGACGTCATTTGGATTTCTGGAGATATGAGCGGAGCGCCGACTAACGATGCGGCTACCGCGGTATGCGCCCACAAAAATTATGGCCACGTCCCCATCGAATGGGAGCAGTGGGAATTTGAAGCCATTTCAGCCGCAACGCGGAAGGGCATCATCTTCTGTGAAGCGGCTGGCAATGGGGAGATGAATCTTGATGATGATCGGTATGAAGGGAAATTCGACCGGTCGGCGCGCGATTCTGGCGCCATTATTGTCGGAGCCGGTCAGTCCCCAAGATTCGGGTTCACCCGGCGATATGATCCAGATTGTCTCCTCCTCCCATTGGTGGAACGCGCCCCTCATTACTGGTGCGGCTATGGGACCCGGGTCGATGTCCAGGGACGAGGGGACAGCATCTCCACAACGGGGATAGGATCAAATGTTCTCCCCACGGGTTGGGCAGCGAATTCAAACGAGCTTTACACAGCCGGATACGGCGGCACGTCCGGCGCCACGCCGATGGTGGCTGGGGCTGTGGCGTGTATCCAGGGGTTTCTCAAGGCACAGGGCCGGCCGGTCCTGACACCGGTCGAAATGCGCGACCTGCTGGTGGCCACGGGCATCCCCCAACAGCAGGCGGATGTGACGGGAGACGGCGTGGTCGACGTTCGCCACATCGGTCCCCTGCCCAACCTGCGTGCCGCCATCAACGCCCTACTCCCCACAAGCCTGGCCGCCGGTCACTTCAATAACGATTCCTACGAAGACCTCGCCATCGGGGTGTGGGCGCGCTATGGATGTGCGGACCGAGATCTCCTCCCCGGATACATCCTGGCGTTTTATGGAAAAGGCCTGATCGGCCTGGAGTCAACGGACTTCGCTACGTTCCCCGGACTCGCCTCACCGGGACCCGTCCGGATCACCTCGATTCGCCGACAGGGGAATCTGGTGACCCTACGCTGGGACTGTGATCACGGCCGTTATCAGTTGCAGAAAAAGGCCAGTCTGGTGGCCAATTGGGTCGATGTCGGCAACCCGGTCAGCGGCAATTTTATCGCCCTAACGGTGACCGATGCCGTGGCGTTTTACCAGATTGTCAGCCTGCCGTTGTTCGAGTGATTAGCTCACTCGAGGGTGTTTTTTAACAACCGGATTTCCTTTTTGAGCATCCTCCCGATCCGATGTTTCGCGAGGTAGACTCGCCCCATGTGGACGCCGAGCGTTTGGGCAACTTTTTGAGCCGGCCATGACTCGACGCAGTAGAGGTCAAATATCTGTAATTGCGCGGGATCAACCTGGCGTTTAACACGCTCCATCGCCGTGGTTAACAAATGGTCTTCCCACTCCTCGTCCCAGATCGTTTCGAGATCAAACCCGGCGGGATCAGGAATTCTCTCCATGGTGGACGTCCGGTCAGGATTGCCGCCGGATGAGGTTGGGAGAAAATACGGCGCCCGGGGAGACGGGGGATGGGCGGCATCACCTGGCTTTTGGCGCTTTTTGTACTGGTTGAGGATTCGCCAGTGGGTCAGCCGCAGCATCCAGCTCTTGAACGAACAGACCGTCGGATCATATTTAAAGCCCTCAATGTTTTTAGCCACGGATATGACCGTCTCCTGTACGATGTCTTGAGCCTCGGCATCGGTCAATCCCGCATTGCGCGCCGTGTTATAGATCAACTTCCAATAGGTCTCGAAAAACTTCTGCCAACTATCGCCATCCTCCCAGTCCTTCAGCCGGCTGAGGAGGCTTTCGCGGGTGGGGAGAAATGCATTGGATCCTGTCGCCATAGCCTTGTTCGATTGTTCCACAAAAATAAGAACATCCGCAACCCACGATTCTTTCGAACAATCCAATGCAAATCGAAAAAAATTGGGCTCTCCCGAAAGAACCGGCGATCGGGCTGGTTATTACCTATGAGATGAAAACCAAGAATTGACCCCCTTCCCGCTGGAATTTCCCGCGGCAGGCCCGGGTGCTTTCTTTCGCGGCAGGCGTCAGGGTCAGTCCGCTAAATGATCATTGGACTCGTATTGTTGGATTGGCGGACTGACTCCGCAACTGAATATCGTCCGAGGGCGGCAATCCGGCCCCAACACTGGGCGCCGCGCGCCACAGGCGTACGGTGCCGTCACTGCTGGAGCTGGCCAAGGTACTGCCATCTGGCGCAAAGGCGACCTGGGTAACCTGCCCCGCGTGCGCCTTTAGCGTAGCCACCTCGCGGAAGACCTGGAGATTCCATAGCCTGACCGTGCTATCCCAACTGCCCGAGGCCAACGTCCGGCCGTCGGGCGCGAACCCGAGTGAACTGACCATGGCCGCAACCCGACGCGAGGCTCTTCGCCAAAGACGCAACATTCCAGCGTTTGGATCGGTGGACACCAGAAAGGCGCCATCAGGAGAGAAGGCCAACTGCTCCACCTTGATCCCAGCATCATGGCATGCGGATTCCTGGGGCGGATCGAGATCCCACCAGCGCAATGTGCGATCCTCACCTCCACTAACCAACTGCCGTCCCTCCGGCGCAAAGGCTATAGCCCGGACGGCATCCGTGTGGCCAGCCAGCGTCGTCACCGCTCCCTGGGATTGGACGTTCCAAATCTTGACGGTATTATCGCGGCTGCCGGAGGCGAGCCACCGGCCGTTCGGGGAAAAGGTGACGGCATGAACATAACCCCGGTGTCCGGACAAGGTGGCCACCAACCGGCCAGAGGCGCTGTCCCAGAGCCTTAGGGAACAATCACTGCTGCCCGTGGCAATCAAGTTGCCATCCGGAGATACAGCCACGGTCCAAACGGTTCCCGTATGGCCGCGCAAAGTCAGCCAGGCGTCGCTTTGTTGGCAGAGTTTTGCCAGGTAACGCCATTCAAAACCCAGCATATCCAGCTGGCGCTGGCGATGCGCTTCCAACAGTTCACGCGCGCGGCTGACGTTTCCGCCATCCCACGCTTGCAGCGCCAGGTTCATATCGGCCACGTAGAGCTGTCGTGCTGTCGCCCGCGCCTGCCGCGCGGTATGCCACGAAAGCCCGGCGGCGATGGCCAACAGGGCAGCGATGATCAGGCCCGTCTTGGTGAGGATGGCCAGTCGGCGCTCGACCAGACGCAACCGCCGGACCGAATGCCCCCGCTGCAGCAGCAGCAGGTCCGCAGCCATTTGCTGCGCGGATTGATACCGTCGGCTCGGGTCGGTGTGACAGGCCTTAAGAATAATCGCATTGAGCTCAAGCAGTCGGCCAGGATCCTCGAATTCGGCCAGATCGGCCGGCAATTTGGGGAATTCCTGACGATCCCGCTCCATGCTCATCTCATATAACACTTTGCCGAGGCTATAGAGGTCTGCCTGGGGTGTGCCCGGCCCCTCGGGCGCCAGAAAACCACTCGTGCCGACCGAAGACATCGTGGCGTCCATGCTGGCGATCAGCCACGGATCCGCCAGTTTGGGCACGCCGTGCACGAAGATGATATTGGATGGTTTCACATCCCGGTGCACCAAACCATGCGCATGCAGATGCTCCAATGCTGTCGTCAGCGCCAAACCAACTTTAAGGCAGGCGTCAATGGGCAGTCGGTGGTCTTGATCCAAGTCGGCCTTGAGGGTGTGGGGCACATAGGACTCGGGTTGAGGATTGACCGATTGCGTCAACGCAGAGAAAACCGCTCCGGAATCCGGAATGCCTCCATGCCGTTGGACGCCCACGTCATCGCCCAGTTCCATCACATAATAGAAATATCCTGAGGCATCATTGCGTCCAACTTGCAGGATGTTCAACTGGCTGGGGTGCGCCCTCGATACCGGTTCGAATTTGCGGATGCCTTCGAACTCGCGTTCGTAAGGGCGACCCTGATCGAACGTTCGCCGGTGAATAATCTTAACGGCCCGGAATTCTCCCAGGATATTCCGCGCTATCCACACCTCTCCGTAACTACCGCGCCCGATGCAGCGCAGAAGCTTATGATCGGGCACCTCTGGAGGCGGATCGGTTGTTTGGCCGGAAGCCGCACCCCGAAAAGGATCTTCAGGCAAGATGGTCATGACCAAAAACCTTCATCCCCACGTTGTCTTGAATATGTCCTACGCACCCTTTTGGACTCACGATTATAATGCCATCGCTCGTGCTTGGACGAGCGTTGGATTTTAGCGCAAAAATTAATTCCGAAAATTATTTTGCACAGAACCTTACCAAAGGGTGACAGCACCCAACCTCCGAAATGGAAGGTCCGGGGTTAACAGGGTGAAATCGTGGGTAATCGCTTGCGCACACAGCAGACGATCAAATGGATCTCGGTGGATCGCCGGTAATTCGGCACTTCGGAAAAGAGACTCGAAATCGATCGGCTGCCGATGCAGGTCGAAAAACGCCTGCTGTTTGGGAATCCAGGTTCGCGGGGCTTCCGGCAAGGGCAGTTTGCTCGTCTGTTGCTTCAGCACGATCTCCCAAACCGTGGCATCGCTCAGGAAAAGCCGATTCGATTCGTCGTCCATGGCATCTCGGGCAGGTGCGGATATCCGGTCGGGTTCAGCCGCCAGCCAAAGAAAAGCGCAAGTGTCCAACAGCAGGTTCACAAGCCCCAATCCTTGAGTTCTGCCTTTGTCAATGGCGCCAAAGCCTCCTCGGGCACGTGAAAAGGCGCAGTAGCCAAGCGCCCAACTTTCGCTCGAGCTGAATGTCGGGATCGATCGAGCGGAGATAGCCGGGCAATTGGACGTTTACCCCGCGCGATCAAGAATTCCTCGCCGGATTCGACTTTCGCCAAGTAGCGGGAGAGATGGGTCTTAGCATCGTGCGTCGTGATCATCTTCATGTCGGAGAAAATTAGCGCAGACGAATCAACTTAGTCAACTTAGTTCAGTTACGATGGAATTTATTTGACCTGTGCACTTTACAATCGGCGAGTCATGGATCCCAATGCATCGATGGGTCCGTTGGATTTCGCCCGGTCATTCTTGCGCCACCTCGCACTAATTTCTCGTTGAGGTGATGAACCATCGCCTTGAGCTCGGCCACAGCGGTGGTGAGCTCGGTGATCTGGGCCTCTTTCGCTAGCACGGCCTGCTCCAATTTCCGGTTCAAGCCCTGGATGGCCGCCAAGGCTACCCCGTTGGCATCCACCGCAGCGATGTGTTTATCGTCCGAACCGAGGCCGAAGGCGGCGTGGAAATCCTGGGCCATAGGACCGAGGTGGGGCGTGGTTGCGTCCTCCTTGAAGTTCCACTTGGAAATGGGCAGGACCGCCACTTTTTCCAGCACTTCCCGGCTATCCACGGGCGTGAAGTTTTCTTTAGCGTTGCGATCGCTATGCTCAGCGAGGACGCCAGCGATGGTCAGGTTGCCGGATTGATCGAAGGTGGCGAGCGAGGTAGAGGTGCTGTCTTCATTGTATCGGACCACTTGGACGGTTTTGCCACCGAGGGTAGGCATGCCCAGCGCCAGCGTGTGTGGCTCCATGAACAGGCCCCATCGTCCCAGACCGGCGTGTTTGCCACTCGCAAAGGGATCCCAACCGCAGGCGAGTAAGGCCCGATCCGCGGCATTCAAGGAGATGGCCGGTGCCATGCCCGTGTCCATGCGCAGGCCACCCGTGGCGCGGATATTAAATTGGTTATCCCGCGTGGAACTAAAGTCAGCGTTCGCCGAGTCGGCCCAGACAAAGGCGCCGGCGTGCAAGGCCTTGGCGCCACGGCCCGCGGCAAAACTACAGAGGCCATCCGCGTCGTTCTCAGTGCCTCCCGGGATGGTCGCCCAGGTCCCCGACGCCCAGTTTTGCTCACCGCCCCCTACGGTAGCGCTTCCGCCGCCAACGGTGTTCCAGAATCCACCGCTAACGGTCGCATAGGGACCATTTGCCTGGTTCCATTGACCACCGCCAACGGTGGCTTCGGCCCCATCCGCCTTGTTTTCGAGTCCGCCCGCGACGGTGGCGTGATCGGCGCTGGCCTTGTTTTGGAACCCGCCTCCTACCGTAGCGCCAGGTGCGCTTGCAGTATTGGTGAGGCCGCCGGCGACCGTGGAGGCGCCACCACTGGCGAGATTGCCGCCGAGTGTTTGGCCGTCCCAGCCTCCCCCGCCAACCACAGCCCCGTTTCCAGTGGCGCGGTTGAACCACCCCCCACCGACAAAGGCGGCATAACCACTCGCTGTGTTGTATTGGCCTCCGGCGACGGTGGCATTATCATTGGTCGCGGCATTGCCTTCGCCCCCCGCGACGGTGCTCATGCGGCTGAGGGCCCGGTTGCCGGCCCCACCCCCGACCGTCGCATGTAGAAATTCCGCCCGGTTACCCGATCCGCCACCCACGAAAGCGCCGGTGACAGTCGCCCGGTTTCCCACCCCGCCAACGACAACCGAGCCGTAGCCACTGGCCACATTGCCGTTGTAGCTCTGGCCATCATAACCGCCCCCACCAACAAAGGCGCCAGGAGCAAGCGCCATATTCCCATAACCACCACAAACCACGGTCACAGCTGAAACCGCGCTGTTGCCCTGTCCTCCCCCAATCGTCGCTTGGGCGCCCACGGCCGAATTGCTCCACCCGCCGCCAATCGTCGCGAACATCCCACTCGCGGTGTTGTTCTGCCCCCCGGCGATGGTCGCCAGGTCGCCAGTTAAGGTGTGGTTGACTCCCACCTTGAGCCGCCGCACAGTCAGGTCCCCGCCGATGATCTTTCCCCCATCAATGCCCGTGGCGCTGATATCAGCGCTGACAATCGTGCCGTCGACAATCTTGTCGCTGGTAACGACGTTGGGTTGCAGGCTGGCATTGGCGACGCCGTTGGCGGCAATCGCCGAGGCCATGTCGGCCGTAGTCGCCCGGACCGTTACGCCGGCGCCCAATGCGTAAAGGGCCGTTGGCACCGGTGAAAGCGGTTGACGCGGTCGCAGGATCGTAAACAACCCGGAACCATTGGTGCGAACGGTGATCTCCAGCCAGCGATCCACACCCGTAAACACGCCAGCACCGAAATCCAGCGCGATCATAAATAGACCGTCACTGACCCTTACCGCATTCGTCGCCAGCGTCGGACCGATCTGGCCACCGTTTCTTACGGCATCGTATAGCGCGAACTTGAAATCGTAATAACCGTTGGCGGGCGCGCCAGCATCGGTGAGTTGGCCCTGATAAGTGAAAGCCGTGCCCAACGACGCCGCCTGGGCCATAGTCAGGCCAGAGAGGACGAAACCCAGGACAAAAACTGACTTTAGGTTCATGGCAGGCTCCTTTTGCGTTTTATTAGTAAGGATACAAACAACCTACAGCTTTCACCCCAGTTTGCACTTACAATTCCGATTGGGAGCAAATGTGTCGCTGCTGCCGACAGGCCAAGACCATTGTCTTCCCATAAACCGGTGACCTGTAGCGTCGGGCCTCCAGCCTGACGTCGAGGTCGGCGTCTCGGCGACCGACGACTGATCACTGGTCACTGGTTTTCCGCCGCGCGGGACGCACGGCTCTACGGCAGGCGAGGACGCCGGCCGCTACCTTCGGTTCATGGCCCCAATGCGCTTCGAAAATCCTCGGCTTCGTTGCTCCTCAGTCAAAGATCAGATAACGTCTGGTAAAACATAATGGACAGAGAAGGACTGGGATGTATAATCACGCCAATCCTTTCCCATTCATTCCTAACGACCCAAGCGAGGTTCATGATGAATCCAAGAAATCGTCTGCGGGATTGTGGCATGAGCTGGACCACTTTCCTGGCTTTGTTGGCTGGGGGCGTCCCTGGCGCGTTTGCCGGCACCGACTTCAACCATGATGGCCGGGACGATATCATCACCTTCATCCGAGATAGCGCGACCGGGGCTGGGCGCGGTGATGTCTATGTCGCGCTCGCAACCGGTTACAGCTTTGGTCCCGGCGGGCGATGGCACAATTTCTTTTGCATTGGACAGGAAATCCCGTCCACCGGCGATTTCAACGGAGATGGCCTGGACGATCTGATTTCTTTTGTTCGCGACACAGCCCTGGACGCGAACCGGGGTGACGTCTCTGTGTCGGTCTCCACCGGCTCGAGTTTCCTGGGAAGCCAGAAGTGGCATGATTGGTTTTGCGTCGGCAATGAGATTCCACTGGTGGGCGACTTCAATGGCGACGGTCGCGACGACGTGGTCACATGCCTTCGAGACGCCGGCGCGGGAACCGCCCGCGGAGATGTGTTTGTGGCCTTGTCCACCGGCACTGGTTTTGGCGCTGGTCTCAAGTGGCACGATTGGTTCTGCATCGGCAATGAGATCCCGATGGTGGGGGACTTCAATGGCGACGGCAAGGATGACCTGGCCACCCTGCTCCGGGACACGGGTGCGAATACCGCCCGCGGGGATGTCTTTGTGGCCTTATCGACCGGGACGGGATTCGGCCCTGGTGTCAAATGGCACGATTGGTTCTGTATTGGCAACGAAATCCCGTTGGCGGGCGACTTTAACGGCGACGGCAAGGATGATCTGGCAACGTTCACTCGCGGTTCGGCGGGGGATGTCTATGTTGCCGTATCAACCGGCACTTCCTTTTCCGGCCAAGGGAACAAGTGGCATGACTATTTTGGCATCGGCAATGAGATCCCGATGGCGGGTGATTTTAATGCCGATGGAAAAACGGATATCGCCGTGTTTGCTCATGACACAAAGACTGGCGACGGCCGCGGTGACGTTTATGTGGCCTTATCCACCGGGGCGACCTTCGGTGCGGGCCAAAAATGGCATGAGTGGTTTTGCATCCTTGATGAAATTCCCACCGCCCAAGCCGCGGCATTTCCCCAGGATATATTCGCCGACTCTTATGAGGACGGCAGTGCCGAGTTCGTGGGGTATGTCTCGAATGAGGAAGACCGGTTTAAGGGTAATGTTTGGGACTTCAAGGACGAATTCGACAACACCTGGCCTTGCAGCCAGTATTACTGGGGAGAACGCCGGTTCATGCAGGAAGATCATCTGACCTTTGTCGACAGCGCGGATCTCGCTTTCGTTTCAGGCCATGGCAACGCTTCGTTCATCGTCATGACCTCGGGTCAGGATTGCGACCTCACGGCGTGCAGTTGGGGAAGTTGGTCCTCGAACAGCCGCCGGGGCGACTTGGAATACATCGTTTTCGAGAGCTGCAGTGTGCTTTCCCTGGATGGCGATTGGCGGGCGCGCTGGGCGTGCACCCCCCATCAACGCCGCCCCTTTGCCGGGCTGCATGTTGCCGGCGGTTTCAAAAACAGCCACTGGGAATCTCCCGTATATCAGATGAGCGATGAATTCGCGGAGAATCTCGAGGATGGTTTTTCCGTTCGGTGGGCTTGGCTCGAGGCGGCGGACGATGAAAACACCTGGGTCTGGGGCCACGACAATCTGGGTTGTGTCTTCTATATCCGGCCTCACCAAAATGAAACCTATGGCGGGCACACCTCCCCAGACCGATGGTATCATAGTCCGGACTACCTCCTGGATGCGGAATACTGGGAGTATTGACCTGTTCATTCCCGATGCCGGGAGGGAAGACGCTCGCCCCGGCTCGCGACGGGTTCCAACTCGGCCAAACAATCTTCGATGAATCTCAATCCCCATCCCTCCCCGATTATGAAAAAAACCTGGATTAATCTAGCTCTTTCCTTCGGATTGGCCGCTCTTTTTGGCAACACCATTTTCGCCCAACAAATCCTGGTGTCGCGAGAAATGGAAAACGAGCTCCATCGAGAACTGACCAAACCCATCAGCGTGTTTACATTAGATCAGACGGCCTCGATCCGCATCGATTCAGCCCTTCGGGCCTGGGTGGCGGCAAGGACGGACTTGGCGACGGCCCCGGCCCGAAACAGTCAGCGATTCCCCGGAAGAATGACCTACGCGCTGAGAAAAAGGCAGGCCGGCCAGGATCCCGTGAGTGGACTTTCCCCCTTGTCCCTCATCGAGGTCCCGATCCTCCAACCCATTTTTTTCCGAACGGACCTCCACTTTTACACTTACCGCCAATTTCCGACCGCACCCGCCTTAAGCCGTCTGGAAAACAGTGAGGCCATCCAGCTGGCCACCGACCTGTTGGTCAATCGTCAGTTAGTCGAGTTATCCCAGCAGGACGTTTTGGGCGAGTCCGTTGTGCGCTCGTTGAATCGGAATAGCGACACCGGCGCCGATATCCTGGGGCATCAGGAATTGTTAATGCAGGGGGTTGTCTTCAGACGGTTATTCCGAGGGGCGCCCGTCCTGAATTCCAGGATGACCGTCGACCTCCAGCCTGACACTGGGGAAATTATGGGATTGAAGCACGTGAAATGGACCCCGGCACTCCCGGAAGCGCGGGTGACGACGCTGGGGATTTCGTCAAGAACCGCAAATAGCGTCCTGAGTTCCCTCGAGGAAAAAGCGGTTCAGATGTTCGGTCGCGTCAGGCGCATCACGCTGAGCAACCTGGTTCGCGGTTGGTTCCAAACCGATGTGGAGCTCTTGCCCATCCTGCTCTGCCAAATGACGTATCAGCACGACGACCACCAAGACGGCTACACGCAGCCCATTAACCTGGCGGGCGGCGATGAGATCTTTTATTCGCGGGAAACGACCCCGAATCAGCCGTCGTCAGCCTCCGAAGCCGAATTGGTCCTTTCGTCGCCGCAATCGTTGGGGCGAGGAGCATTCAGTTTTATAGTCACGGGGCCAACTTCGGCGCCATTCGTGATTGAGGCAGCAGCCGATCTGCCCGGGAACTGGATTGCTGTTGCCACGAATACCCTGGTGAATGGCCAATTGATCTATGAAGGATCTGCCCACCTTCAACAACAGTATTTTCGGGCCAGAATCCAGCCCTGAGCGGGGAAATCCCAGGATCTCGGTCAGCGCGCCCAACGGCAGCGACGCGGGATGCTTCGGTAAAAACCGCAAGCCATTGGCGCCGTCCATCAGACAGTATAAACCGGGTTGGGCGTGGACAATCTGCCCAGCCCCCTTCACCCGTTGGAAAGCGCTGGCGTGCGGATCGAATGACCTTAAGCCGGCCACCGTCCGCGTCTCGAGCGCGAAGGGATCGGCGGGCGCGGAAAGATCGACCGTAACCGACGGCATCCGTATGCATAGAACCCGCGTTCGTCCAGTCGGATCCTCGACCACCAGGACTCGATTCGCGGTCACGGAGACGAGGGTACCGCGCAGGCGCACCAGCCCGGAGTGGCGCGGGAAGTCGGCGATCGGAACCACGGGCTGTGCCACCCAGCGCTCTGGCGCGATCGCCAGCAATTGCAGATCCTTCCAGCTCGGCGCCCACAAGGCACCCGAAACATCAACGAGAATGAATCGGCGCCCGGCGCCATCCTCCCAGCACACCAAACCCTCGAGTTGAATCCGACGCGCACCGTGGTATCCGAGATTCGCGAAATGGTGGAATTGCGCGACGTTAGTCATGATGGGGAACGCGGTGGGATCCTCCCGGCCCGCCCCAAGCGCAACCCATCCCAGACCACACATCAGCCAACCTGGCCATACAGCCAACCTGGCCATATCCCTAAAGCACCCCTGCAGTCTGGGGATTGTTCGCTTTCCTATTCGGCGGGGATAGATAATTTGAAACAATGAACGACTGGCAAGTATTGCAGGATTACGTGACCGGCGCCTCCGAGCAGGCCTTTTCGGAGCTGATGGACCGGCACTTGGGCTTGGTGTTTTCCACTGCGTTTCGTGTCCTCGGTAATACCCAGGCCGCCGAGGATGCAACCCAGGCCGTGTTTTGCCTCCTCGCCAATAAGGCTCGCGACTTGCCTCCGGGCACGCTGCTGGTCGGCTGGCTCTATCAAACCGCCTTTTTTATAGCGTCACGACAGAAGCAAAGCGATCGAAATCTCAGAGGCAGCCACCAACGGCCCGGGCTTTGGTTGGTTCCTCGGCAGTATGCCGACTGAGAACGGCACGCTGGGTTCAACCCCTGCGTCCTCCGACCAAACCGCGGCGTTCCCCTCAAATCCCCCTGACATGTCCCCAGAACCATCCGATCCGGACGCGGTGGTTCCTGCCACTCCTGGCGGCGTGTTCCCCGGCCTGGCATCCAAAAACGACGAGATCCCAGCCAGCCCAATCGGGTTAGCCGAGGCCCAGGCCCTGCAGGACCAGCAAACAAGTGCTGCCGTGGTTCCTCTTGCCACATCGATTACCGGCATTATTACCGAGGCGCAATTTCGCGCCGTGATCCAGGCTCTCGAACAACGGAATGGAGTATCGGTGCTGTCCTTTCCCAGTGTAAGCACGGAAAGCGGCCGGCAAGTCCAAATCTGCTCAAGCCGGCAAGGAACCGCCTCCGAATCAAACGAGGGCGGCATCGCGATCGACGTGATTCCCGAGGTGCTCACCGATGGCCGCGCAATCAAGCTCATCTTGTTTGCGAGCTTGGATCACCCGACCTCTCCTCGAGATCCAAGCATCCCAGGCGCGCAGAATTCATCCCAACCGGGTGACTCGGCCTCGGCACCGCCAGGCGGGCCAGTCCCGGGGCTTGTTCCCCTGCCGCGATTTACCCGCAAGCCAGTCGTGAACACCGCCACGGTCACCCACGGCCAGACCGTGGTCATGATCGGCACGATGCCGTCGTCAACGTCCGAACCGGCAGCCCCGCCCACCCGGCGCC
Organism: Verrucomicrobiota bacterium; assembly: GCA_022709905.1. Classification (GTDB taxonomy): domain Bacteria; phylum Verrucomicrobiota; class Verrucomicrobiia; order Limisphaerales; family UBA1319; genus JAKLHY01. The sequence goes on from JAKLHY010000036.1 coordinate 62,901, forward strand.
TCCGGCTGATCGCGGTAACCCCAATCCTTGTCGATCCGGCGGATCATCCGGTTCGCGCGGAGGACGGTGAGCCGGCTTCTGGTCTTGCTTCGGGAGCAAAAATGGCCAAGGATGCGCCGCAATGAACCCACTATCACGCAGGACTTTTTTAGGAACCGCCAGCGCCTTGAGCGCGGGGTCGCTCGCCTCCGTCGGCGTGGCCGCTCTGGCCCAACCTTCAGCCGCCGCGGGATCCGAAATCGCACCGGCCCCGATGAAACCAAAAGACATCCGTGTCGGCATGCTGACCGCGCCCTTGCGCGATCTGCCGTTCGTGGAGGTCCTCGACTTGGCCAAGCGCTGCCATATCGCGGCGCTGGAGGTTGTGGCCGAGCCCGGACATCCGCACATCGATCCTCTGACCATTGGCCCGGCACAAGTGGAGATCCTCCAACGGGAGCTGGCCGAGCGCCAGCTCGAGATCAGCAGCCTGTCAAATTTCATGAACATCACCACCCCGGGAAAAGCCGATAAGGTGCAAAGGATCGTGATCAAGACGATTGACGCCGCCGCGCAACTGGGCGTGCCGACGCTGTGCATGAATCTCGGCATGCCCCTTCCCGGGATGAGCAAGATCAAAATGATTCGAGAAGTGATCCCCGGGCTCTTTCGTCCCATTATCGATCATGCCAAAGAGAAAGGCGTCAACGTGGCGATCGAGAATTGGTTTGAGACCAACCTCCAGGGGCTCGACACGTTCGATTGCCTGATGGAAACGATCCGGGACGACAATTTCGGCTTCAACTACGATCCCTCACACTTGGTGCATCAGCTGTGCGATTACACGGTGCCCGTCACGAAGTACAGCAAGCGGATTTTCCACACGCACGCCAAGGACTGCCTGGTGGACGATCAACAACGGGCCTATTTTGGGGTGTTGGGCGGCAAGTGGTACGCCGGCGCGGCCGGGGGCGGCTGGTGGCGATATGCCATCCCGGGCTTCGGGGACGTCAATTGGGGGCGATACATTGGCTTGTTGCGCGAGGTTGGTTACAAGGGGGTGCTCAGCATCGAGCACGAAGACAGCACCTTCGGGCCGGAAGAAGGCTTCCGCCAAGGCGCGCGTTACCTGAACCAGTTCTGCAGTCTGTAGGTCCTGACTGCTTTTTGAACTTCACACACCCTCACACGCCTTACGGTGCTGCTGGGGACGGTATCGATCGACATGATCCGTCCTCATTTGACAAGGATGGGCTCGGCGAACTCGCCTTGCATTTCATAAGGCAGCCGGCAGACCTTATTACCGGCGCGGTTGGTGAAATAGAGATGGGAGGGTGAGAACTGGTCGGGATTACCATCCGCCCAGAACGCGTAAAAATCGGAATGGGCATTCAGGGGACGACGGACATAGTTGTGATTTATCGGGCTGCCACGGGTGACATCCCGGAGTTTGCGCCAGGTTTTTCCGGAGTCTTTCGTGGACCAAATGGCCACTTCACCGCCCGAGCCAATGGGCTGCGGTCCGCGCTCGGTCGGGCCGATGATGCGCCAGGGACCATCGGCCTCCACGTTGAGCGAGCCGGTGCTGTAGTTGTGATTGGCTCGTGTGACTTCGGAAAACTCCCAGCGATCGCCCTGCCAATGCGCCACCGTCCACCACCGCGCATCGCCCGCCGGTCCGGGCCGATGATCCGCGCTCGCCGTAAAGAGAACCACCGGACGGCCGTCGTGATCCAAGTCCAGGTCGTGGATGTAAATCAGACGGTGTTCGGACTGGTAATCACGAACCAAAGCGGGATTGGCTGCGTCTGCCAGGGGCAATTCCACCGGTTCGCCACGGACATTACGCCAAGTGTTACCAAAGTCACCGGTCTGGAGGTAATAAAGATTGGTGCGTTTATCGACATTTCCTCCGGGGTGCATATTGAAGGCGGTGATCACGCGGTGGCGGATGAGATGGCTCGTCTGATAGTGCCCTCCCATGCCGGCAAACTTGCGGTCGGGTGTCCAGGATCGCCCATCGGGGCTGGTGCTGGAGTAAAGCTCACGGCCCTTGGTGTACTTTGTGAAGAGAAAGAGAAATCCCTGGCCGTCGAACCAGCGCGGTTGCGGGTAAGTGAACTCGCGCTCGGCAACCAGCTCGAAATCGTCCGTGCTGTAGGGCTTCAGACTTCGATAGATCAGTCCGGGACGCTGCCTGGCGCGACCGCTGACGAAGACCCAAAGATGGCCGTTTCCATCGAGGCACAAGCTGGGATTGTCATGAGGATCGTTGACCCCCTGTTTATCGTGCACGATGGTCGGACGCGGCACGACGTGGCGGCGGTGATCGTAATAGGAAGCCATGGCCAGCAGGTGCCGCCGTCCTTGTTTGGCGCCGCCATACACAAAGAATGTCTTGTCCGCTTCTTTCGCGTAGATGGCCATCGGCACGTGGTTGGCGGTGTAGGTGCCCAGGCCGCCGGAGTATTTGTCTCCGTGTTCTGACTTCTGTCCGAGCGTAAACCAGATGCCGCGATAACCATTGTCCTTGACGGAGGAAGGGGCTTCAGCCGCAATCGACTGTCTGGGAATCACACCCCAGGCCACCAGATTCATGGCCGCGGTTGCGGTCAAGGACCGAGCCAGAAACTGCCGCCGTGATGCCAAGTGTCGAGTTGTGTTCATAGAGAATTACGGAGCGCCCCGAGTTTTTTAAGAAGGCGCATGGATCACTCAATGATTCTTTTGTTATGGGGGGGGTGAATTTCCCGCAGGCCGGCGCTCGACTTCATCGAGCACAAGAAACCAGCCACGCTGGGAGGCGACTGGGATCGGCTCGCCGGGGTTCCAAAGCTTTTCAGTTTGCATCTTCGCGATGGGCGGAGCGTACAGCGCGGCGCGCGCTGGATTGAGCCCGAGGGCCTTCCAATCCATCGTTAATCGAACTTGTTGTTCTTCCGCTGCCCAGCTGGCAATGGCCAGAAAACTGCGGCCCTGTCTGCGGTAGACCGAGGCGAGCACCTGGGGGTTGTCTGTCCGCACGGGACAATCCTCGATGAAGTAAGGCAGATACTCGGTTCCCTGGATGCCAAATTCATCCCAGACTTTCCACAGACCGCGGGGGTCTCCGGACCACGGCAACCGGGCGGTTTCGCCAAAGACCATGCCGCGCCACGGGTGCGCGCCATCGAGCATCTCACTCATGACACCAAACGGCAGGCCCGACATTTCAACGAGCCAAAAGTCGGGCGACACCTCGCTTGCATTGAAGCCTTCCCCGAGCCAGAGGCGGTCCAGGTAGGGCAGGATTTCCATGTAGAGGGTCAGGTTGTTCGCAAACCCGGCCCAGCGGTTGAAATGGTTCCAACTGTGAAGATCGATGAACCGGCCGGGACGCGAGTCGAGAATGCGCCGGGCGCGGCGCAGGCTGGTCGCGTCCAGGGCTGTGTCATCGATGTACATGCCATCGAAATCCGACTTCTCGGACAACCACCGCACGCCTTCCAGGTAGAAGTTGTTCCAGCGCGAATCGGGCGTGGTGATTACGGACAAATCCAAGTCTGCATAGGGGGGGCCCACCTGGGCTTCCCACGCCGGGAGGAAATGTTCCCGGAGATTTTCCGTCAGCCAGCCGTGGGGGCCGTGTGGATGGATCAGTGTGCGCGCCTCCCTGCCCGGGCCGGGCAGAATGAGCTCCCCATCGAAGGAATGCAGAGCGGTCAATTCCGGCATGTTCTGCGTGATCTCACGCGTGGTGTAATAGACCCGCAACCGAATACCTTTGTCGTGCGCGCGCTTGACAAGATCGCGGAATGCCGGGAAAGAGTCGTCGCTGTAAGGATAGTTGATATAAGGGCAATAGTAACTGGCGTGGTGAACGTTGAGGACATTGGGGCCGCGGCGGACATCGGCTGCGGCCAGGGCATCGTCAATCGGTTGCCGGCCCGGTCCGCCCAGGTGAGTAAAACGCACCGCCCACTGTTGCTCCGTGTCAAGAGCGCGGAAGGGCGTGAAGTAAAGTTCGAACACGAAATCCAGCGAGTCCCCCCTTTTCAAAGCGCGCGGACCGCCGTAGGCGCGAACCGGGACGCCGTCCCCCTGGACGGGCCCGACATCCACCCCGCCTCGACCCGCGTTCCCCCAGGACTCGGGCAACCGCAGCGGGCGAAAGGAATAGTAGATGTTGACCAGAGGGCGGAGGTAATCCTGGTCTTTCAAGCGGAGCATCAGACCCGCGTTGACATCCCCCAGCCAGAAACAATCCTGATGCCGGGTGACATCCCATTTCCAGTTGACGGTTTCGGGGCGGCCTCCTCCCGGGCGATTCAGGCCCATGAAATAACGGGCCACCTCCTGGTAAAGACTGAATTCGAGCCGGGCATCTTTCAGATCCAGATCGCGCTCGGCGCGGAGGTGAATGCGCACCTCACCGGAACCGGTGTAATCAACTCTGCCTGAAACCTCGGCGCTCAGACCGTTCCCGCGGCCGATCGATGTCCAGGTTGCCTCGAGATCGCTGTGTTTCAACGCTCCGAAAACGCTTTCCCAACCGACAGGTCCCGCGCCGGTTTCCACCACGAACGCCATCGGCCTGGACAGCACTTCCCTCGGCGACGTCCCGATCCTCGTGTTTGCGGGCGAAAAAAAACTGGCCATGCGCGCGGGCAATCCATCATCACCCAACTCAAACTCACGTCCTAACACCTTGATTGATCGGCCATTCACCCGCAGCGCGGTAAAAGGCCGTGTCAGGGTGGGCTCGCTGCCGACTGTGGAATCGAGCCAACGAAGCCGCGACAAGTTCGTGGCAACAGAATCGCCGCAATCGGCCAGGGGCGAGCCTTCCACCCGCAGGTCAATGCTCACGGGCACTGGGTTGCCCGGCCCGACCTGGAGTTGGGCGGTTCCTGTAAAAACGCCCCGCGCGGTGGGAGGCACCGCCACTCCAATCCACAAAGGCCGCAACTGGCCTTGCCTGACCTCGATTGACTTGGCAAAAGGCTGCCCCAAGCAATTGGTTCCGCCCAGATTCAGGCAGCGCAGAGCGGCCGCCGGGATCGATCCGGTTTCGCCACGAAGTTCCTGGAACGTCACCGACAGCGGGCCGGTGTCCTTCAAGGCATACACGCCCAGTTGAAAGACGAAAAATTCCCCGGGCCGGGCCTGGCCGGTAAACGCCGATTTCGCCGCCTGCCTGCGAGTGAGCGAACTCGTCGAAGGCCATTGCCCGCGACGTATTGGAAAATCACGCGATTCGGTGAAGACGACCGCGGCCTCGCTATCGCTCTGCCGGAGGGTGGCCGCAATCGCATCCGCTTTGGTTTGAAGTTCGGCTAATGCCAGGATTGGACGGGCAGCCTCGACCGGACGGGGCGGACGGTTGTGCGAAGCGCCGGGCTTGGCGTACCAGAATGTCACCGCCGAGTAGCCCAGCAAATTCCACGGATTCCGGATGTCGGTGCCAAAGGAAGATTCCATGTCAAAAACGAGGCGCCGATGGAACGGGATCGCGTCCAAGCTCCGGGTGCGCGTGCAGATGTTGTAGCCGGTCGTCCGGCCGTCCAATCCGCCAACTCGCGCATTGGCCAAAAAGGGGACGCTAAACTCGTCCCGACGCGTGGGAACCTCTCCGCCGGCCCAACCGTAGTAATCCTCGGTCCCCGTTCCAAAATGAGTCGGGAAACCTTTATCCCAGGCGTCATCCACATAAATCTTCTCATCGCCCTCGCCCCACCAGCTGCCCTGAGGATTCAGAACCGTCCAGGCATCACCGACCAAGACGCCCTGGCCGCGGATATCGATGAAGTTCCAGTCCTGAAACGGTGTGCCATGGACCACGTCGTCCGGACGCCAATTCGCGTGGAAATGCATCGAACGATCGTCCCAGTCCCAACGGGAGGCGTCAGTATCCACCGCGAGGTCCACCGGTTCGCTGCCCAGGTTCAACAGTCGCAGGGAGGCGGTGCCACGATAAGGCATGACCCAACGGGAAGCCAACGTTCCGTCGCCGGCAACAGTCCGCTGCCAGGTCTGAATGGGATGCAGAGAATCTGCGCCGCAGAAGAAATCGCCCAGGGGACACCAGATGGATTCCTCTCCGTCGAAAGTCGCTGTCAGAACCACGGAGCGCAGGATCTCCGGGTGGATCACCGCGGCCGGGCACTTCACGAGCAACTCGCGCAAGGCCGCCGGCCCGGCGGGAAGCTGGACCTCCCACTGGGCGCCGGAGGCGAGCTTCGTCGATTCCCGGCGCCGGATCCCCGGGGTCTGCGAAAGGCCGGAGAGCGCCCGGCTGGCTTTATCGAGGTCGGGCTTCGCCGCGTCGAATAGGGCGCGGGAAAACGCCTCTACCCTCGTCCCTTCCGCATAAGCGCGGTAATTAATCAGGTAATAGAACGGTTTACCGGCCATGGTCACCTTGCAGCTTCGGGCGAACGGAATGGGGAAATAGCTGTTGCCGGCGCGGGCGGTCTCCGCGCTGAATGGCGGTTTGAAAGAGCCCTTGCCGGTGACCAACTCGATCAGACTTTCGTCGAGGACCGGCGTCGATTGGCCATCAAGGTAAATCCGGATGTTCGGTCCCCGCCGATCCTCAAATCCGTAATAGAAACTCGGCGTCCAAATTTTTGTGAGGCAACCGGGCCCCTGATGTTCCAGGATCACCCATTCCGTGCGGCCATCGTTCAGCTCGGTCCGAAGAAAGCCCAAGCCGTCGCTGTCGGCAAACCATCCTGTCGTGTCCTGATTGGGCTGCGCGCGATGGGTGGAAGCCCGATTGTAGCTGGAGGCCTGCAGGCATTCGTAAAACGGCCTTGGGAACCGCGCCACGGCGTCGCGATCCGTCATCTCGGCCAACAGGGATGGCACGCTGACCGTTTGAGCCCAAAGACTCTGCGCGGCCGCCAGCAAGCAAAGACCGCCCCAAGCTTGAGAGAGGATACGGCTGGCTTTCATAGCTTCGGACATAAGGGTTGGGTGCGCGATCTCATCGGACGAATCTCCATTCGGCTGACCATCTCATAGGATGCGGCCATTGATGCCAGGACCGGACGCACTTATCGAGCCTTTTCACAGCCTCCCTCCCCGGTCATGCTTCGGGCGGGCGTGACTCGATAACGGCCGCAGGGCCAGCGCGCAATTCGCGGTGTTTACAGCCGCCAAAATTGGCTTGAGTCTTCAAGCCCGGAGCATAGGTTTAAGGGAGGGTGTTTTATGCGAGACGACATACAGCCGCGGCGGACCGTTATCGAGGTCAAGGGTTTTACCTTAATTGAGCTGTTGGTGGTGATTGCCATCATCGCCATTCTGGCGTCCATGCTACTCCCAGCCCTCTCGAAAGCCAAAACCAAGGCAAAGCAGACGAGCTGTATCAATAACATGCGGCAGATGGGGATTGCGACCGCCATGTATGTGAGCGAGGCCGACCAGTATCCGGGGTCCCTCTCGGTGGTGCGCGGATTCTATTATGTCTGGCCCCCGCGCCTGTTCAGTCTGATGGGCAATAATCGAGCCGCGTTTTGGTGCCCGGCGGCCTTGCGCGAGGCTGCCTGGGACACGAATTATAACAAGACACTCGGGGCCGTTGGGCTGGATGGAAAGCGGGATCCGTTTGGGATCAGCGAGCGCACCCGTTTTTCCTATGGGATCAACGACTGGGGATTGAGCATCACGGCGAGACCGCAACTGGGCATGGGAGGGGACATTGACGGCACCTGGCATCAAGGGCCGCTCAAAGACTCCATGGTTCGCGCGCCATCCCAGATGATCATGCTGGGAGACGTGAGGGCTCTCCGAGAGGCGGCTAGTATCAGTTTCAACGCCAACATGGATCCCACGGCCAATTCCCCGGCCCACACGGAGTGGCCGTCCAGCCGCCATAACAACCGGACCGACCTGCTGTTCTGCGACGGACACGTGGAGTCGCCCCAGCGCGCCCCGGTCATTGATCCTAAGAAGGACAATCCCTGGCGCAACCGATGGAATAACGACAACTTGCCGCACAACGAAATCAACTGGTCGGTCAACCAGACCTACGCCAACGCCAGAGATGATTGAATGCGGGAGCGGGTTTTGAACTCCGGCCTCTGTTCCCGGCCTTCAGCCTTCGAGTCCGGTTTTTCGCGGGTTCCCGTATCGCTTCTTGCATCCGTTGTGTGACCGTAGTTTATAAAGAACATGAAGAGGAGCATTATCACAAGCGTTTGCACGGTCCTTTGTCTGAGCGGTGTGATGTCGTCGGCCCAGCAGGCAAATCAACCAGACCAAGTTCAAGAACTTCGGCACCAACTGCTCCAGCTGCGGGAGACCTTTGAAAGGGCCGAACGAGAACACCGTCAACAAATCGACGCCCTCCAAAAACAGATCGAAGCGCTGCGGCAATCCAAACCTCAGCCGGCTTCAACTCCGTTGCAGGCCCTCCCGGAACCTGGGGCGGCGTCCAGTATTCCTCCAACCCCAGGGATCGAGAAGCAAGGCTGGTCGCCCGCCGATCCAATTCGGATTGGCGGTGGAAGGGCCTACATGGACATTGGATTGGTGGGGACCTTTGCGGTTGGCGGTTCAACCGCGGATGACATCGAGGGCGGAACCCAATTGGGCGGGCACGATCCCAATCAGCGCGGATTCACCATACAAGGCGTTGAGGTGAACTTCGCGGGCGCCGTCGATCCCTACTTCCGCGCAAATGCAAACCTGGCTTACCTGCTCGATTCGGAGGGCGAATCATCTTTCGAGCTGGAGGAGGCGTGGATGGAAACAATTGCCTTGCCGGCAAACCTTCAGGTGCGCGCCGGCCAGTATTTAACCGAGTTCGGCCGCCTAAACACGCAGCATCCCCATTCGTGGTCGTTTGTCGACGTGCCACTCGTCAATGGACGGTTTCTCGGACCGGATGGGCTTCGGAATCCCGGGATGCGCGTGTCGTGGCTGGCGCCCACCCCCTTTTATTCGGAAGTGTTCCTGGGTGTCCAGAACAGCCAGGGAGAAACCGCATATAGCTTTCGTAACGATCATGAGGGGGAACCGTTATTCGGCCGTCAGGTCAGCCGGGGCCAGGTGAACTCAATCGGCGACCTGCTATTCACCCCACGTTATGCGGCATCATTCGACCTGTCCGATACGCAAACAGTAATGGCGGGCGCTTCAGCCGGGTTTGGACCCAACGGATCGGGAGCCGATACCGACACGCAGATTTATGGCATCGACCTGTTCTGGAAATGGAAGCCATCCAACCATCATGGAGGGTTCCCCTTTGTGGCGTGGCAGACCGAGGTTATGCTGCAACGTTACCAGGCAGGATCCACTTTCGATGGATCTTACGAGACAGACGGCGATGGATCCTATCTGCCGGAGGAAACCCTGACCGATTGGGGTCTCTACTCCCAAATCGCCTGGGGGTTCCACAAGAACTGGATCGCGGCATTCCGGTGCGACTACGTCACCCGCGCCGACAAGGCTGACTACGAATATGTACTAGGGGATGATCCCCATCGTCTCCCCCGATGGCGGCTATCGCCGAACCTGACTTGGTTTCCGACCGAGTTCTCCAAGCTGCGACTCCAATATAACTACGACGACCGGGAAGAAATTGGTGTGGATCACTCGGTTTGGCTTCAGCTTGAAATGAGCCTCGGCGCGCATGCGGCACACAAGTTTTAGCCGGATTCTTCGACGCCCCGACAGACCGAAATTCCGCGCCCCAAAAAATGAGGACTATGAAACCCAATTTGACGCTCGCAGTATTTGCGGCCTGGCTGAGCGTAATCCCTCTCCTCCAGGCCAGGTTGAATGTGGTGGCAACTACGCCGGACTTTGCCGCGGTGGCCAAATCCATCGGGGGAGACCTGGTCGAAATCACAACTCTGGCGCGGCCCACCGAGGATCCGCACTTTGTCGATGCCAAGCCCAGTTTAATCCTGAAGCTAAACCGGGCGGAAGTGCTCCTCGAAGGCGGGGCGGAACTGGAGGCGGGCTGGCTCCCGTCGTTGTTGGCGGGAGCGCGTAATCCGCGGATTGCCGCCGGCTCTCCCGGGCACGTTGTCTGCAACCAGGATGTGCCCATGATGGAAACGCCCGCGACGCTGGATCGGTCCGAAGGGGACATTCATGCAAGGGGCAACCCCCACTATATGACAGATCCGGCTAATGCCCGAATCGTGGCCAGTCACCTTGCGGATGTCTTTTGCAGGATCGATCCGAAATCGGCGGAAACCTATCGCGCCAACCTGAAGAAATTCCTCGACGAGTTGGCGGTCAAAATGGCCGACTGGCATAAAACACTGGCTCCTTACCAGGGGCGTCAGATGGTTGCCTATCACAATGCCTGGCCCTATTTTGCCCGGCGCTTCGGCCTAAAGATAGCGCTCTTCCTTGAGCCCAAACCGGGGCTGCCGCCCACTCCGACCCACTTGGCTGAGGTCATCGCCCGAATGAAAAAGGAGCAGGTGAGTGTGATTTTCGTGGAACCCTATCTGGACCGCCGAACGGCTGAAACCGTTGCGCGCGGCACAGGTGCAAAAGTGATCGATGTCGCTTACTTGCCGGGCGGGATCAAGGGCACCGAGAACGATTATATCAAGTTGATGGATTACCTCGTCACCTCAGTGGCCAAAGCGCTGGCCGATCCGGCGAAGTAACCCGGTTTATCCCGGACTCGCCAAACGGAAAGAACATTCCATGGACCTGTTATCTGTCATGATGTGGCCGCTGATCGCGTGTCTCACCCTTCCCTGGTTGCTCGTTTACATGGGCCTGCATGTCGTCCAGCGACAGATTATTTTCGTGGACCTCGCACTGGCGCAGGTGGCGGCCCTGGGCACCTGCGTTGGACTGCTGGCTGGATGCGATGTCCATTCGTGGCAGAGTTACCTGTGGTCGGCAGGCTTCACGGTGGCGGGGGCTGTGGTCTTTACCCTCACGCGCACGCGGCATCACCGGGTGCCGCAGGAGGCGCTGATCGGCGTGGTTTACGTCGTGGCGGCTGCCGCGGGGATCCTGACGCTGAGCGGAAGCGCGGGGGGCAAAGAGGAACTCCAACGGTCGCTGGTGGGTGAATTGCTGGTGGTGCCGCCGGCCGAGGTCCTTCAAACCATCGCCCTTTATCTCGTGGTGGGAGCGGTTCATTATATCTTTCGCGGAAAATTTCTGGCCATCTCATCCGACCCGGAAACGGCGCAACGCGGCGGCATTCGCGTGCGGTGGTGGGACTTTGTTTTTTATGTGCTCTTCGGATTTGTGGTGACGAGCTTCGTTCACCTGGGGGGCGTTCTGATGACATTCTCGTATCTCATTGTGCCGGCCCTGTGCGCCAACTATCTGGTTGAATCCTGGAAGGCGCGTCTGGCCACTGGCTGGGCTGTGGCCACGCTCGGCAGTCTGATCGGGCTCTATGTAACGCCCAAGCTGGACCTGCCCATCGGCGCAACCATCGTCTGCGTGCTCGGCGCGATGCTGGCGTTGACCGCCCTCGTCGCGCGGTTTCGTGGCCCGACAGTGGAGAATTCTGCCTCTGTCGCCTTGGCTGCCCATTCAACTCCCGGAGACAAGAGCCCGGCCAGGACACGGTGATTGTTAAGGAAGAATGAGACGATAGAACCGGTGTGGCGCATGATCGGGATCAGAGAGTTGGACGACTTCCCGAACGCTGCGGGCTGGAACATCGGCCAGCTTTTGCCAGGATGCGGCGTCCAGCGAGTCGGTGTATTGGACAACATAGGTCCGGCCAGGCATGGCTTCGAAACGCACGACGACGCTGGCGGCAAGGCGCAAAGCGGCAAGATATAGGCGGCTGCGGGCGTCGGCGGGATTTGTGCCCGCGACATATTCCTCCCGGTTGCTGAGGCCGTCGGAATCGGAATCGGCGGATGCCTCGGCGCGGGTGTCGCCGAAGCATTCTGTTTCCCACCAATCCGGCAGGCCATCACCATCCAGATCGGCCGCGTTGGACGCACCCGCCGTGGGAGAAGCCGCCATCCAATGGGCTGGCTCATCGCCAAAGGCAACAGGGACACGACGCTGGAGGGACGATCCTCCACCATCGGCCCCGGCCGGCCACGGCGAGGAATCCTGATAGGACACCCGGTCCAT
>JAKLHY010000037.1 GCA_022709905.1 Verrucomicrobiota bacterium
TTAAGTTGCCGGGTGGGTTTCGTTTACTCTCCCACTGGAGTTCTGCGCCTTTGTCACGGCGCACTCAAACAGGCTCTAAGGGAGGCGGCGCAATTTGCCGTCGAAGCCCATCGCGTAGAAGGCCGTTTCGAAATCCGAGTAACTCGCGTAGATGAATTGGATGTTTTTTTGTTTGAGTTCCTCGAGTTGGGCCGTCGGCACCGCGGGATCGAGCCGGGGTTCGAAGATGAATTCCTCCCAGAAATTGTGATGTCCGGGATGATAGGATTGCGAGGCGTCGGCATGGAGGACGATGGGATCGGCGGTAAGGCCAAAGATTCTGGACTCGGTCCATTGGATGAGGGGCGCGGTGTAGCCGGCGGTGGGGCCTTGGGGCGGTTCGGGCCAGTAAAAGGATGTGGTGACCTTCAGGCGGCCCTTAGTGCCCAGAACGCGTTCCTGGGGAATACTGCGCGGGGTGACCGGCGGGCAGACGGCCAAAACGACGGTTTCCTCGAGGGTATTGGTTGGGCCTTCGTATCCGAGGGTGGGCACCGGTTGGGAGTAGGTGACGCGCAGGGTGGCGCGCAGCTGGCCGGGGGTCAGAAACGGCACCTGGTCGTTGTCATAAGCAGGCGCAATCGAGGTGACCAACTCGTAAGCGCGCGCCTCGGCTCCGGAGCCCCAGGGCCACCGGTCCACGACGGTGTCTTCTTGGACCGCATGACCGGATCCTGGCCAGGCGCCAAATCCGTTGGTGAGCACGAATGAATGGGCATCCACTCGGAAATGGAACACGACATTGGTGTAGAAAGAGACGGCCAGGTTGGCGGGCGTGAGCTGCAAGTTTCGGGTGCTGAAGCTGAGTTGGCACTTCAGACGATGATTGGCGAAGACATCGCCTTGTTCCCCTTGCTGGACGCATAAGGTGGTGGGTTCATTGATCAGGAATGGAGTGATGTTCTGCGGGGGTGTGGTGGCGGGCAACCTCCGAATCTGCTTCACCACCAACACTCCCGGCTCGACTTTTTTGTATTCGAAATCGAGTTCGAGCACTGTGAGATCCGGGTAGAGGGCGGCGTAGCCCTCGGTGGCTTTCTGGAGCAGGCGCACCAGTGCCTTGTATTCGCCCTCCCAAACCAGCACATTGCCTCCTAATGGCACCAGGCTGGACCGGATCCGGGTTGTCGCGAAATAACCAAAATCGTATTGGTTGGCCTCGACGACTTCGGCCGTGAAATCGCCTTCGGGGTTGGTGACCGACACCGCGCCCAACTGGGTCACCAATTGGATGTTATAGGATTTGCTCGCCCCGATGCGTTCGTAGCGGAGGGTGGCCACGCCATTGGCCATCTCTTCCTCGTCTGGAAATGAGTAATGGGCGAGCACGGCCATGCCAAGATCGTCTTCGTTCAGGCCGAATCGCAGCCGTTCCAGCCAGGCATTTTCGTTATAAAAACTCGCGTAAACCCGTTTGAGGGCCCGGAAAACGCCGCGTTCAGCCGATTCGAGGGGATCGCAGAGCGACGGGCCCTTCTGGTTGTCGTCCAAATCATCCGCCAGGCAGCCGCTGTAACTATCATAGAGGCCGGCGCCGGTGAATTGCTCACTGTCTTCCACGTTGGTCGAGCTGCGGAACCGGATCTTGCGCGCCGGACTGAAGCCGGAAAGAGCCTCCAAGATCGCCGCCTGCTGAGGGGCGCTGAAGATTGCCTCGTCCCGGATCAAATCCCGAATTCCTGACAAAGCAATCCGCACGGCGCCTATGTCGGGCGGGTATTGATAATCCCTCGTGCGGAAACGAATTTCCTCGCGCAAGGTTCGACCTGTTTTCGGCAAAACCTGGTCCAGGAAGGCATCCCAAAGATCAAAGGAAAATGCGATCGCCACCGGGGAATTCGTTGGAAGATGACGCCGCAGCACCCCGAAGTTCGCCGCTTTGCCGCCAAAAAACCGGATATCGGCCGGGACAAGGTTGTCGACGTTCGTGAACAAGGTTCCGCAGAATGCCTTGGGCGTGTAGTTCACGGGCCCCGGGGTTTTTAGCGCCATGATTTGGGCCCGGAACGCCGGCTCCAAAGGCTCGACAATCGGGGTCACCGATACCTCGCATAAAAACCGATCCCACACCCGCAGCAATACTTCATGATCCACATGCGATTGGATCTGGGCACGCTCCGCCGCGTCCGAGATATACACGAACGGAATCCCATACGACCGGGCCAGAATGGCCACATGGGAATTCGGCGTGGCCGGGACCAGCGAAATCAGTCCCGCCAGATAGGGAATTTCCGCGGGAATACCATCGGTGAGCAGGATGTCCGTTGACAGGAGCCTTCCGGTGGCGTAGGCCGCGTCAATTTCGCCCGCGGGAACATAGACCAATCGTCCCAGCGCCCAACCTCCGGAATAACAGACACTGAGACGCTGCCAGCGCTCGGCCTGGCTCACGGTGATGCCCGCCTGCGCGAATAGCGCCTGCGAATTCTGGTCCGGGATCTGCTCCCATGTCGGGATATAGATCGCCTTGGCAGGTTTCAACGGCAGAATCGCCGCTTCGATCCATCGCAACCACTGAATCACCTGTTCCGCCGGGTAACGATCCAATCCGACCAGCTGAATCCCATATTCCGAAACCTGAGGATCCGATGGCAGAATCACCGCGCCCAAAACCGCTTTCTGCTGGTTCGTCCGCAACGTCGCCGCATCAAACTGCGCCCGGCTCATCCCCGCAAAACCCGGGATGCGATCCCGGGCGTAATCGTAATGAAACGGATACTTGCTCGAATCCTGAAACCAGACCCGGGTTGGATCCTCGAGCAATAACGTGAACTTCACCCAACGCATGCTCTCCAGGCCTTCCCCTCCCCAATGATAAAAATCGTCCTCCGGCCATAAGATTTGGTTTTTTCCGTCGTCACGGTCGGTCCGATCCCGGCTGAGCAATCGGTAAAATCGGCAACCCTGCCCTGTTTCCGACGCATCGGCATAATCGAAGGGGCCGCCATGCAGCACCGCCGCGTCCGACCACCGCGCCAGATCCGCGGACCGCTGCAAGGTGTGCACCCGGTTTTCCTCGCCGGCCGAGCTGACGCGCGGCCAACCGTTCGACGCATCCCATCGGGCTTGGAGGGACACCGATTCGCCCCGCATCGGGTGGGGAGCCGCGCTCAGGAAAAACAACAGAGTGACGACGCCGGCGGCGCCGGCGAGCTTTTGAACAACAGGCAGCAATCTCGATCGCATAACTTATCCACTGTATGACAACACCCATACAGCGATGTCAACTCTGAAACGAAAAAAGCTTTTCTGGGGGGGTGGATTCTGGAAATTTGGATCCAATGAATGCCACTCCAAAATCGGGCGCCGAATTGCGTTCCTGGCAGCTGCGGATCTTCTGGTTGTTGTGGGGGGCTTACGCATCCTACTATTTATGCCGGGTCAATTTCGCGGTTGCGCAGCCGATGATACTTCGGGAGTATCCCGACTGGACCAGCGCCCAGGTGGGGATGATCCCATCAATCTACGCCATCTTCTACGCGGCCGGACAGATCATCAACGGGACGCTGGGCCAGCGATATGGGGCGCGGCGGATGATGACGGTGGCGCTGTTGGTGGCTTCGATCACGAACCTTCTGTTTTCACTGACCTCGTCCTATGTTGTGATGCTGGGGCTCTGGTCGATCAACGGTTTCGCGCAATCGGCCGGGTGGTCTTTATTGATACAAACGATCTCGAACTGGAACAGTTCCCAACGCCGGGGCACCGTGATTGGGCTGGTATCGACGTGTTACCAGGTGGGGAATGTGGCGTCCTGGTTGTTAGCGGGGATGTTATGCGAGGCCATGGGATGGAGGGCGGCCTTTGCGGTGCCGAGCCTGATATTAATTCCCATGGCGGCGGTGTTCTATCTATTCCTGCGAGACACCCCGGAGGAGGTGGGATTTGGGCCCGTGCGCGATGACATTGCCGTTCCTCAGGCCGCGCCGCAAGCCGGATCCGGCCATGCGGCGATGGCGGAGGCAGGGGGGTGGCAATCGACCTGGAACATCCTGGTTCTGACCTTGTCAAATCGGGTGTTGTGGATTCTGGCGATCGGATTTTTTTGCATGAACTCCGTGCGGTATACGTTCATGAATTGGAGCGTGCAGTACATGGCGGACTTTCAGGGACGCAGCATCAAAGGGAGCGCGTTCACAGCGGTGGTGATTCCGCTGATCGGATCGCTGGGAGCGATTTCCGCGGGATGGGCGTCGGACAATCTTTTTGGCAAAAGGCGGGCGCCGGTCTGCGCGATCATGCTGGTGGGATTAGCGGGGGTTTGCGGCCTGTTTTCCTACATCCCGCAAGGCCAGTGGATGCTGGCCACGGCGGTGCTGGGTGTGGCTGGATTTCTGATCTATGGACCGGATATGCTCATGAGCGGGGCGGCGACGGTCGATGTCAGCCATCCTCGGGCGGCGTCGATTGCGACGGGGCTCACGATGTGTTTTGGGGCGACCGGCGCCATCTTTTCCGGGGCGGGAATCGGCTGGCTAAGAGACCGGGCGCAGGGCAATTGGGGCCTGGTGTTCTGGGTATTGGCAGGACTATCGCTGGTGTCGGCGTTGCTGATGGTGTCCATCTGGAATGCCCGGCCGAAAGGATCCAAGTGACCCATCCCCTGCCCCGTTTGTCGGCTCCGGGCTGGTTGCCCGCGGTGCGAGAAAGGCTTGAAGCCCTGCTTCGCAACGGCTCCGGACAGGGGCTTCCCGTCATGTTTGACTTCGACAACACCATCGTCTGCGGAGACATTGGCGAGGCCACGTTGGCCATGCTGGTGCGAGACGGCGTCTTGGAGCCTGGCCGGGTGCCTGAGTTGTTGGGCCGGTCATTTGTCACCTCAGAGGGCAGGCTTTGTTCGATTCAGTCCTCAACCGATCTTACGGAGTATTACGAGGCCCTGCTGGCGCCCACCGCGCACGGGAGAAGCGATCCCACACCGCTGGCGACCGGTTACACTTGGGCGGTGGAGGTCATGCAGGGCCTGCGGTTGAGTGACGTCGTTCGAGCCACTCAAAAAGTCCTGGCCCTGTCACAGCCCGGCCGAGAACAATTCCTGACGGTCACTCCGGGGCATTCCGCCTATCCGGTGCCCTTTTTCTATCCCGAAGTGGTCGAACTCATCACCGAGTTGCGGCGTCACCGCTTCGAAATCTGGATTGTGTCCGCCAGCAATGTCTGGAGTGTCCGATGCCTGGTATCCCTGGGATTGAATCCACTCCTGCGGGAGGCCGGTGTTGATCAAGGGATTCCCCCTGGCCAGGTGGTGGGCGTGTCCACCCTGATGACGGATGATGCGGGGCGATTATACAAGGACGCCGTGATGATCCGGGAACGGGAGGCCTATGCCGCTTTGGACCTAGACTTTTTGGATACGCTGCGATTGACCTCCTGGTTGCAGTACCCGGTGCCGACTTATTCCGGCAAAGTCGGGGTGATTTGGGATGTCTTGGGGCGGCGGCCTTATTTGGCGGCAGGCGACAGTCCCGGCGATCATGCCATGCTGAGCTTCAGCGAAAACCGGCTCTGGATCGCGCGCCTGGAGAAACCGGACTATCAACAGGCCACCCTTCGGCTTATCGACAGAGCCGATAGTAAACACTGGTTAATCCAGCCGGTTCTTTGCCGCAAGACCCCGAGTTTTATCTCCGACCTGTCCAGGGTCCCCCAAGTCCTGGGTGAACCACCGGTCAAGGTCCGCGAATCCATCGCCTTGATCGATTCCTTGGCAAACCAAAGATCTTGAGCGGAACCGCAACCAGACTCTGATGCTCGGGATCCTCTGTGCCCTGGTTACCGTGGCGGGCCGGGGAACCTGGCTGGCGCCGTCTCAGAATGTCTAAGTCAAAAGCCAGCACATCAAGATACTTCGTGCCGATCAAGCTCTCACGCGTGTCGCTTTGGGTGGCGGCGTTTCCGATGGCCTCAAGGATCCTCCCCCGAAAACCCGTGCCGCACGGATGGTCCTGCTGGGGTGCATCCTGGCTGCCATCGGAGGAATCATCCAGGGAAACCTCGACAAATAATCGGCGACAAAAGCGGCTACCATCCGTCCGAGGGCGGTTGATGCCAGAGCGATTCCCAGTATCGCCCTTCGATGGCGTAGACATCGATCAACGCTTCCGGCGCAACATCTGCGGGAAGGATTTCATAACGTTTCATCTCGCGCACCCAGTCGGCGCGCGGTTTAAATCCGGCCATGTCAAATCGTTTGATCTGGAGCAATCGTTCATGCCCGGCCTCGCACAAGGCCAGCAATGCCCGGTAATCCGGATCCTCCTTGCTGGGAAAAACCGGCGCCCTCTCGGGCGTTTGCAGATTACGGCACAGGCCCCATCCCCCACTCGCCTCCGCCAATGGCGCCAGAAGGATCAGGGACTTTTCGGGACGCGATAAATTGAACAGGATATGGCGACTGGTATTCAACCGCGGATCGCTCATGTCCGGTTGCCAGAAGGAAACCCCGCGTTCATCGGAAAGATTTCGTGGCAACAGCCGAGAGGGTTGGTCGTGGCAGTTCTGACAACGCCGCGCAATGACAGCTCCGGCAGCGCGCGCGGAGGGCCAATCCGTATCGGTATTGACCTGCTGGTTCTCGGCGTAGTTGCCAATCATGCCAGTTCCCAAAGCCGCATAGGTGCCCGGATAAGCCGCGCCGGACTCGATCCACAACCGCAACCGTTGTTTTTGTTGCGGCGTTGCCTGGATCCCGTGATGGCTCCCATCCAACATCCGGAGAATCCGGCTCGCCGAGGATCCGAGGGTTCGAGGACGATAGTTGCTCCGCGGCAGATTCCGGCCGTCGGAAAACAACCGGGCCACCGTCAACATGTAATAGCTGTGGCTGAACATCGGGCCGTGGTCCCCGCTCAGGATCAACCGGCCGGCCCGCGGACCGCCCTCCACATTTTTTTCGTAGCCATGGCATTTCACGCACAAGGCATCGAGGATCGGTTGAATGTCACGCGGGAAATCCATGACGTCGGGCACACCGGCGATTGGCTCAATCCGGCTCGGATCGCGGCGGACTGCCAGTGTGGCGGACGCGACCTGGGCGTGCCGCGGCGTTCGGGTGCGTTGCTCATGACATCCCACACAACTGGTAGTCTCCCCGGGCTGAACCGAGACAAAACTTTGCATGCGTTTCACCGCCAGGTCGTTTTCATCCAGTGCCACAAAAAACACGCTGCGAAGCGCCGGAATCTCCATGTAAGCGGAACCATCCGCTTCCACCGGCACGGTGCCGAGAATACGTTCCAGGGTGAAAGTTCCGCCGTAGCTGATGGGATCCATGCCACCCGTGTAATGAATGGGCATCGGGAGAGTTTCCAGGATCAGTAGTTTCTTGATTTCACCCCGCTCCACGCCTTGAAGATTCCGGCCTTCGTAGATGTCCGCCAACACCAGACGGCCGGAGGACTCCCTCGGATTGACGCGGTCAGGCACCCGATGCTCGCGCGGGCGGGCGGCCACGGGGCGAGGTTCGTGCAAATGCATGCCGGCCTGAGCGTCGATTGCAGGCAGCCGGAACACTTCCTCCTGCTTGCCAGAACCGTCCATCACCACTAGCGATGTCCCCTGCCCCGCCATGAAACAATCCTCGCTGAATGCCCACGGATCATAATAGTGAGCCCCTTTGCTGATGGGTCGCGCCGACTCGCGCGCATCGGGTCCGGCCTTGGGATCGACGACCGTAATCTGACCGGCGTGTTCCCGCAGGCCATGCCCGGGAGAAAAATTGGCAACGATCTTGTCGGAACCCGGAATGGGCTTGGCATCGATCATCACGATGCCCGGATGCAGATTGCCATACCAAATCGTTTGCGAGGTGCCGTCCGGATTGGCGGCCCAAAGATGATGGTAATCCACCTGGCTGCGATCGACATACTCCCATCGGGTGTAGAGAATCCGGCCGTCAGGCAAAGGCCAAGGCGTGTTGTCCTGTTCGTTGTTGCTAGAAATGGCCCGCACCTTTTCGCCATTGGGCCCGCACCGGTGGAGAACAGCCACCTGGGTCAGCCAACAGTTCACCCAGCGCTTGCATCGGCTTGACACAAAAACAATATCCCCATTCGGCAAGTAGGTGGGTTCGATGTCGTCGTATGCGCCGTGAGTGATCTGCCGCAGGCCGGTGCCGTCCACTTGGATTTCATGAAGCAGATAGTTCTCCGTGCCGCCCCGGCGATACGCAAACAGAATCTTGGTGCCGCTGTAATCCACTTGCGGATCACGAATCCCACCCCGAGGATCATCCAGGAGAACCGCCAACGACCCCGTCTCCATGTTCCACCGATATAACCGGGCGCCCTCCCTCCAGGCCTTGCGGTTGGCGTCATGCGCGTAATACCCCAGGTTTGCATACCAGTGGCCGTCCGTCTCGTTCATCTTGCGAGCCACCATAATGACTTCCTTGGCGCCCGCCATCGGCCCGGCCCGGAACTTCGCCAGCAAAGGCGAGGCCGAGGGACTGCCCGCCGAATTATCAGCCGCCAAAACCGACAAGAGGCTGAGCGCACAACTGAAAACCATCCATCGCCTGGATCTGTGCTGCGAGGCATGCGTGGGGAGGATTCGTTCAAGGTTCATAGCGACAAAAGGTATTCGATTAAATCTTTGATTTGAGCGGGGCTGAGGTGGGAGGTCCGGCCATGCCGGTCTGACCGATTGCGATCGACCAACACCTCGCGAAGGTCCGCCGCCGATCCGTCGTGCAGATAAGGCCGGGTGCGCCACAACTCAATCAACGTGGGCGTATCAAAGGCATCATCCGGTCGATCAAACTGCCCCTGGGTTCCGACATTATGATGCTTCAAATCCGTAAAGAGTCCCGTCGGATGACACCGGCTGCACCCAATTTTGGACTGTCTAAACAGGGTCTCGCCGCGACGGGCCGATGCGGAAACCTTCCCATGGATCCGATACGGACTTATACCGGGTTTCAGTGACTTCAGCCAGGCGTCCATGGCTTCCGGCACCCACTCCGGTTGGACGGTAAACAGGATGCTCCGCAACCCGGCGCGAACCGCTGTTTCGGCCGAATCCCGCACCCCCATGCTCATTGCCGGAGGAGTGCGATGAGAGCCCAGCAGGCTTTTTGAATTCTTCGGATTTCCCATGCCGTCGTTGAGCAGGTCCCAGTTCAGTCCATCCACCCGCGCATCATCGGAATGACAACTCGCGCAGCTCTGCCAGCCCTGAAATGACAGCGAGGCGTCGTTAAACCAACGCTCACCCCGTTGCTCAAGGGTCCTTTCACCTTCCGAATCGAAGTCACCTTCCGGACCCAAGTTCATCAACGCGGGTTTTAATGGATTCTTGTCGAGGTCGAGAATCTCGAGGGTGTCGGAAAAGTAGCTGGCGACATAGAGCCGCGAACCCTTGATCACCAAAGACCGCGGGCCATTTCCCCGGAGAGGCACCCGTTTCTGCAACCCCACCAGAAACGCCAGGTCATCCGGCACCTCGCCGCTCCATCGCGCTCGATAATCCGGGCTCGATGCCGGTGCCCCTGGGGGAGTGCGGGGAAGTTGATTCAGCCGGGAGATCAGCGCCGAAGCGTCCAGAACACTCACTTCATGCGTCCCGGCGTGGGTCACACAAAGCGCGCGGCCATCCGGGCTCCAGCCAACGGCCCACGGATTGGCCGCGCCCCGATCGATGGAATCCAGCAGGACGGTGTTCATCATCTCCAGTGAGCCGCAATCCAAGAGCGATACCGCATTCCCAATGATCCAGCCCCGATCCGCTTGAGTCGTCGGGACGTAAAACCTCGATAATACATGCGCCACGGCCGCGTATCTTCCGTCGGGAGATATTGCCACATCGCGCCCTAAGGTTGCGCCATTGGGCAAAAGGATATCCTTGGTCCGGTTTCCATTTTGAGTATCAAGGACAGTGATCCCCGATGCCACAGGATACACTGTGGCGGGTCCGTCGGGCAAATGGTTCACCACCAGCAACCGCCGTCCGTCGGCCATCCAGGCCGCCGATACCGGTTCCCGCGATACACGGATCCGATGCAGCTCCCGCCCCGTGGCCAGTTCATAAGCCGCCACCTCATCCAGAAACCGCAGACAAACCCACAATACTTTCCCATCCGCAGACACCACCGGCGACACGGCTCTGTGCCTCAAATCCGCTGAACGCAGCGTCTTCCCCGTGCTCGGATCGATCTCGCACCAACAGAAATTTGTGGTTCCACAAGTGACATATAAACGATCACCCTCGCGGGATAGAACCATTCCCGTGGGCGCACCCGGCAGCACAATCGACGGCAATTGCCGCTGGGTGTCCCGATTATAGACCCGGATTTGGGAGGTCGAATGGCACGCAACGTATACGATACCACCTTCCGGACCAACTGCCAGAGCCACCGGAGAGAGCCTCTCCGTCGATGCAGCAGCCCAGACCCATGAGCCAAGCAATAAGAGAATCAATCCCAGCCGTTTTCGCCAATCCCCCGCCACAACGGGTTTCCCGCAAATCTCCCGCCGGAAAAATCGCAACCAGTTCATCGGCCAGGATCCAGAACAACGATGGACATCACAATTGTGCATGGGGTCTTGGATGGATTCGGCTGGCCCCCATTCAGCCGTATCACAGCCGGGGAGTCAATCCATACAATGACAACTCGGTGGCATTTATTCTGGCGGCGACGCAAAAAAGAGCGACAATGATCTGGTGGGACCGTTGCATCACTATACACTGAATACAGGCCGCACCGTGGAACAGTCGCGGTCGTCAGTCCATGACGAGGTGATCCAGGTGTTGTTGCCCATGATCCAGGCCGGCGGGGGGCCTCTGCCCAGTCCCTTCTCAGCCTACCACGTCACCCTGGCAGGCCGGACCGGTGCGTTCGCCTTCACTCTCTGGCGAGGCCGGGACCCCGTGGTGTTATGCGGCTTGGTTTCCGATCCTTCAGGAGAACAACAGGTCTGGGATGCCATCGAGGAGGCTTACCTGAATCTGTCCGACAAACATCCAGCCCTCTTTGCCCCCGCCAAAGCCCCCGTCAAACCGCAGTGTCTACCTTGGCTGACCTGTTTGATGATGCTGGCAACCACACCGAAAATTGACCTCGAATGGCTGGGCGATTTCGAACGTTGTCTGGCCTGGGCCCTGCTCGAGTCCAGTCAATACCCCTCGGAAAATCCCTCCTCCGGTTGACGCATTCACCTCCGCCACCACCCGGTCTGAACGCGTGATTTGTCCCGCCGTGCCGGTTGCCCCAAGACGCCTCTGCGGAATGAATTCCGAGCGCCGTCGTCTCTGTCTCGCCCATCTCCCAACCCCTGGATCATCCCAACGGATTCACACGTAGTGCGCGCAGACTATAGAGGTCCGACTGGACCCCTTTTAACCGTCGGGCCCCGTCCTTCCTTTTCGGCCCAAACCGGTCCCTATCGCTCTTGAATACATCCTCCACAAAATTCTTCGATCCCAAGGCCACCCCGTCCGTAAAATAACGTACCCGCAATCTCAAATACTCGACTACTGGCAGCCGCCCCTTTTCGGCCACCTCCTTCAAAACGGTTTCTCGTTGGAATCCTTTTCGGATCGCCTTCCCTTCCACCGTTGTCCCTTCGGTCTCTTCCCCCTGTCCAAAAACCCATAACCGATAATCCCTCAGCGCAGCCTTGGCATCTAGAGGTTGTCCAGCGGCCCTGCACATGACGAACTGAATCCCAGCCCGAGCTGCCCTTCCTCCAGCTATGGCCTCACCATACCCGCTCCACCGATAGTCTTTCGGATCTCCCACCAACCCCGCGCGCACTGGGTTCAGATCGATGTACGCCGCGATGGTTGCCATTGAATTCCCCGCCCCCTCCACCAGCACGCTCTTAAACCTCTGCTCCCACAACGTCCCTCGCCTTTTCTGCCGCCCGTTATACCATTGCGTGAACCGCTGCTTGAGCAGCTTCATGAAAGCGCTCACATCCCACATCCGTTTCAACACCTGCATCTTCAAAGCCTCAGCCGCCTCATCCTGTCCCCGCTGCCGATACCATCCCAATTGCTGCGCAATGGTCTCGGCATTGTTCATTCCGCTTAAGCCCCGCAGCCGTTTCACTAACTCCCCGTCACTCAGCTTCTCCGCTGGTTTCTCCGGCACTTCCATCAATAGGTGAAAGTGATTCGACATAACGCAGTAGGTGATGATCTTGACTCCGCAGAACCGCTCGTATTCCCGCATCAAAATCACGAACTGCTCCTTTTCCTCATCGCCCAACACAAACTGCCCCCCCACCACCCGGGATAAACAATGGTAATACGCCACCGGAAAGGACGACGGCGCTTTGAATCTCGGCTTTCTCATAAGTTCGGATTTCACCACGGCAAACCCTCTTGTGCAAGTATATAAAGGGTCTGTCCCTTTGTATAGCAAAGGATGCCCTTGATCACCGGGGCGCGGTCGTCTTTAATGCGGGGCCATGATCCGTGTTCGGGAAACCCAGCGCATGATACCGTTTTATCGGCCCAAGCCGCTTACGGATTTGCCGCTGATCTATCACCGGGATCACCTCTTTCCCTACACCAGTTTTGACGAAACCGAGCCCGGCGCCGTCGCCCGTAACTGGCGGGTTGTCGTTCTCGAGAATGACGGCCTCCGGATCGAAGTGGTTCCCGAATTGGGCGGCCGGGTTTACAGCTTCTTCGACAAACGCCTGGATCGTGAAATTCTGTTTAGCAATCCGGTCGTCAAGCCGGTGCGGATCCTGCCGATATGGGCCTTTATCTCCGGGGGCATCGAGTTCAACTTTCCGATCGCGCACTCGCCCACCTCGATGGCCGAAGTGGGGTGCGTTTTCGGCCAGACCGATGATTACGGTTTTATCCGGGTGGGCGAACGCGAAGCGCGCACCGGCATGGAGTGGGCGGTCGAACTGGGGCTCTTTGCTAACCGACCGGGATTGATCCAGCGATCGTATTTTCGCAACCGCACGGAGGCGGACCATCCCTGGATGTCCTGGACCATCTGCGCCGTGCGCTCAACCCTGGAAACCGAGTTCATCCATCCCCCCCATCGCGTGCTGGCGCACAATGATCGTGTCATCGAGCTCGATTGGCCGGGCAACGGCCTGAATTGGGACCGGAATTACCGCCAGATGACCGCGTTGTTCTGGAAACCGGGCAGCGCTCCGGGTTTTGGCGTTTTCCACCACGACTTGGGATTCGGCCTCATGCATCTGGCCGATCCCGATCGCCTGCCGGGAAAGAAGATATGGACTTACGGCCACGGTCGGCACCGGGCATGGGGACAGGACACGACCGAAGGCGGCCTTTCCTATGCCGAAATCGAATCCGGGCCCCTGCTGGATCAGAGCGAAAAACCCCGGTTTCCTTCGGGAGCAACTCGACATTTCGAGGAATACTGGATCCCGGTCCATTCCCGAGTTGAGTGCGATTGTCTCGAGTGGGCACCGCTCAGCCTGCCGCCCCGGCACGATCCCTGGCTTGGCTGCCAGCATTCCCAATGGCAACGGGAGTGGGAAAATTTCCGCGCGGGGACCGGTTCCCTGCCGGCATCGACCGTGCCGACCGGCCTCGATCTCGAATCCGTCTTGCGGCGGGAACTGGACCGGGGCCACTCAAACGCCGCTGAACCCCTCGCGCTCTGGCTTGCTTTTCATGGACGCCCTGGGGACGCTCTGTCCTTCGTCCGTCATTCTGACATTCCCTCGATGAAACGCTTGGCGGGTTTGATTTTGTGGAAGGGTTTGCAGGATCTGGAAGGGGCAATCCCCCTGCTTGAACACGGTCCGTTGCACGACCCTGTGGCGGTGGCGGAACTAGATGAACTTTATGCCTTGCTCGGTCAGACCGGGAAGCGAGGTCCGCTGCTTGATCGGGCGCCCGGCCATCGCTTGATCCTGGAGCGTCGCATCGATCTTGCCCTGGCCTGCGGCGAACCCGACAAAGCCATCCAGTGGCTTTCAACGCACGATTGGCCGCGCGAACATCAGCGTTATGTTCGCACCGGACTGTGGCGGCGGGCCATCGCGGATAAGGGCGGCGGCGCGGTCGAGGTCCCGGATTTTCTCAAGGAGGACAACCTGGCCCCCTTCGGCGCTTACTGGTCTGATTCCTGAATCTCGCATGTCGCAAACAACGATTGTAACACCCCTGAAGCTATGAAACTTCAATTCATTGACTGGATCATTGTCGCCGTGTCGCTGATGATTTGTTTCCTGCCCGCGCTCTTCTTTGGCAAGCGCGCGGGCCGGAACACCTCGGAGTTTTTTGTTTCCGGCCGGTCGGTCCCCTGGTGGCTGGCAGGGCTCTCGATGGTGGCCACCACATTCAGCAGCGACACCCCCAACCTGGTCACCGACATTGTCCGTCGAAATGGCGTCGCCGGTAATTGGGTCTGGTGGGCCTTTGTTCTGACGGGTGTGGCCACGGTGTTTTTTTACGCCCGGCTTTGGAGGCGATCCGAGGTTATGACCGACCTTGAGTTTTACGAGATCCGTTACTCGGGCAAGGCCGCGAGCGTGGTGCGCGGCTTTCGCTCGGTCTATCTCGGCCTATTCTTTAATTGTGTCATCATGGCGTCCGTCAACCTGGCCGCCTGTAAGATCGCCAATGTGCTCTTCGGCCTGCCCCGCTGGCAAACCCTGCTGTTTGTCGGCCTGCTGAACGTCGCCTTTGCCGCGCACTCCGGTCTTTGGGGCGTGCTGGTGATCGACATGATCCAGTTCTTCCTCAAAATGACGGCGGTGATTGCCGCCGCCTATTTTGCGGTCAAGCACATCGGCGGGCTGGGAGTGCTGGTGGAAAAACTCTCGGCGCCTATGCCCGGTCCCGACGGCAAAACCATGCTGAATTATCTGAACTTCCTTCCCGATTTCACCAGCAATTGGGATCTGGCGCTGGCCGTGTTTATCATGCCGATTGCCGTGCAGTGGTGGGCCACCTGGTATCCCGGCGCCGAACCGGGCGGCGGCAGCTACATCGCCCAGCGCATGCTCGCGTCCAAATCCGAAAAAGACTCCCTGGGCGCCGTGCTTTTTTTCAATATCGCCCATTACGTTCTGCGTCCCTGGCCCTGGATCCTGGTCGGTTTGTGCTCCCTCCTGGTCTATCCGAATCTCACCGACATCCAGGCGGCCTTTCCCGACCTCGATCCCCGCTTGCTGGGGCACGACATTGCCTATCCGGCGATGCTGAAGTTCCTGCCCGTCGGCTTCATCGGGCTGATGGTTGGCGGATTGATCGCGGCCAATTCCTCCACCATTCTGACCCACATGAATTGGGGCGCCTCCTACCTGGTCCACGATTTTTACCGGCGGTTCATTCGCAGGGACGCCTCCGAGCATCATTACGTATGGGCGGGGCGTTGCACGACCGTCGGGCTATTTCTGGCCTCCTCGGGGATGGTTTATCTTCTGGACACTGCAAAGGATTCCTTTGACATCATTCTCCAGATTGGAGCGGGCACGGGATTGCTCTACTTGCTGCGTTGGTTCTGGTGGCGGATCAACGCGTGGTGCGAGGTGGTGGCGATGATCAGCTCTTTCGGAATCTCGGTGGTCCTGCTCCTCCTGAAAAAACACGGGGAAAGTGATCTCAGCACCCACCATGCGTTGCTGATTACGATCGGCGTCACCACGGTGTGCTGGCTTTTGACGGCCTTCCTGGGGCCGCAGACCGACCGGGAGAAACTCATTTCATTTTACCGAAAAGTCCGGCCCTTCGGCCCGGGGTGGCGCCCCATCCGTGAAGCCGCGGGCCTCTCGGAATCGGCGGCCTCGACCGGCGAAAACATTCCCATGGCTTTGCTCGGCTGGTTCGCGGGCTGCGTCGCAATTTGGTCGTCCTTGTTCACCGTGGGCAGTTTTCTCTACGGACGCATGCTGCAAGCCGGTTTGCTGCTGGGGGTGTTTCTGGCCAGCGGAATTGCGCTGATCTACGTGACCCAAAAGCTTTGGAACAAGTAAAAAGGGGCCGGAGGATCTGGTGTTTTGTTGGGATGGCCCGCAAAGGAATCCGCCAGTTGGCTCCTGAGGAATCGATTCTATGACTTGGGCTTGTTCTCAATGGCCAGCCGAAGCTTGGAATCAACGGAACATATGTGATCGGTTATCCACCGGCTCAGCGCGAAATCCAGTTCGACCGCGTCGGCCATGGTAGCGCCCTGGAGCTCGATCTGTTGACGAAGGCCGGCGTAGAGTTTGCGAAACTGCTCATGGGCGCTGCGGTTAGCCTCAGCCTCTGGGCAATTGTAGAGGGCCATGTAATCCTCCTCGAGCCCGAAGTGTTTCTCGGCATACTCCATGACAGCATCCAAAGTCTCACACAGCTTGGCGACTCCCTTCCGCTGGGAGAGGGCGAGGTCAAACGCATCCGCGATATGAATCCACTTTTTGTGTTGTTCATCCAGGTCAGTCAGACCGGTGCTCATCCGTTGGTGATCCCACATGATCGGCATAGACGGTGCTCCGAGAGATAACAACCGAGACAGGAGGTTCGGACAGTTTCTCTGCGGTGTCAATCGATGGTTTCCGTAAAATGAAATGTGTGGAGTTCGGACGTTGCCGTGCGCGACTGGGACTGGAAAAGCGTTGAATCCGCTTGAGTCATGTTTAATAGTCGGAAGTTATGTCGATCCCAATTCTCAGCATCGCACAGATGCGTCAGTGGGAACAGGCCACCTGGGCCGCGGGCGTGTCAGAACAGGAGGTCATTCGCAAGGCGGGTCGAAGTGTGGCTCGAATTGCCGTCCGCAACACCCAGCCGGCCGACCGCATTTTGATCCTGGCCGGCAAGGGGCATAATGGCGATGACGCCCGCTGCACGGTTGAATGGATGCCGGACCGTGAGATTCGGGTGCTCGACATCGCAGATCCGGCGCAGTCGTTCGAGAATCTGGAGGCGTGTCTTCAGCGGCAACCGGATTGGATCGTCGATGGACTCTTTGGCATCGGACTGAACCGGCCATTGAACGAGGCCTGGATCCAGTTTATCGAACGGGTGAACCGGAGCGGGATTCCCGTGCTGTCGGTCGATGTGCCGTCGGGATTGGACGCGGATCACGGCAAGCCTTTGGGAACGGCCATCCGGGCGGTCGTGACCGTCACTCTCGGGGCGCCCAAGGAGGGATTGCTGATGCCAGAGGCGGAGCCTTACGTGGGCCGGCTGGAGGTGGGAACGGATATTGGATTGGTCCCCTGCCCCATCGAGAACGAGCGTCAATGGACAGTGCCCGGTGATTTCGCCGGTTATCCACCGAGACGCTTGCCTGTCACCCACAAAGGCACCTATGGCCATGTGGCGATCCTCGCGGGCAGTCTCGGATATCATGGCGCGGCCGTGCTCGCCGCTCGGGGCGCCTTGCGCGCACAGCCCGGTTTGGTCACGGTTTACCCGATGGAAAACGTGTATCAACCGGTGGCCTCCCAACTTCAAGCCGCGATGGTGCACCCCTGGCATCCCCACCAGATCCTGCCCGATTCGGTGACCACCGTTCTGATAGGACCGGGATTGGCAGATCCAAAAACCGCCGAGCGCCTGGCGCAGGAAGCGGCCCGATTGTGGCAGGATTCCTCCTGGCACGTCATCGTGGATGCCAGCGCCCTGGACTGGCTCCCTTGCGGTTCGGTTCCCAAAGATGTCTTGCGTTGCATCACGCCCCATCCGGGCGAGGCCGCCCGCATGTTGAAGATCCCCGTGCGCGCGGTTCAAGCCGACCGTGTCGGATCGCTCCGTCGGCTTTCTCAGCTCTGGGGGAATTGTTGGGTCGTGCTCAAAGGCCATCACACGCTGATCGGCAGAAGCACCGGCCCCCTCTTCGTCAATTCCTCCGGCAATCCGGGTTTGGCCCAGGGCGGCAGCGGAGACGTCCTGGCGGGATTCATCGGGGGACTTCTGGCCCAGCCAGCGCTGACACAGGCCCCTGACCGGGCGTTGCGCTATGCCGTCTGGCGGCACGGCGATCGCGCGGATTCCTTGCAGAGCCAGGCGTCCCGCTGGACCCTCGACGAGCTGCTGGCCATCCTTTAGCGAGGTCCGCTGATTTGGCCGGATATGCGAAAAAGGCGCTGGCCCGTCAACGGGCCCAGCGCCTCGATAGGGAGAGCCGGAAAATTTCAGACCAATCCCTGGTCCAGCATGGCGTCGGCCACCTTAATGAATCCGGCGATGTTGGCGCCCATGACCAGGTTGCCCGGCTGGCCGTATTCAACCGAGGTATCATAGGCGTTCTTGTGGATCGTGATCATAATGCGATGCAGCCGCTGATCCACCTCCTCACGGGTCCAGGAGAGGCGCATGGAGTTCTGGCTCATCTCGAGTCCCGAGGTGGCTACGCCGCCCGCATTCGCCGCCTTGCCCGGGCCGTAGAGGATCTTCTTGGCCAGGAACTGCTCGATGCCTTCGGGATCGGTGGGCATGTTCGCCCCCTCGGAAACCAGGAAGCAACCGTTATCCAGGAGCGTCTTCGCATCCTCGCCGCTGATTTCGTTTTGCGTGGCGCTTGGGAACGCGCAGTCGCATTCGATGCCCCAGGGACGTTTCCCGGCATAATACTCGGCCCCGAACTTGTCCGCGTATTCCTTGATGCGGCCGCGGCGCACATTTTTCAGGTCCATGGCCCACGCGAGTTTCTCGTCGCTGATCCCGTCCTTGTCGTAGATGAAACCGTTGGAGTCCGACAGGGTCACGGCTTTGGCGCCGAGCTGGTTCAGTTTCTCGATGGTGTATTGAGCCACATTCCCGGAGCCGGACACCACGCAGACCTTGCCCTGGAGGGTTTGGCCGCGGGTCTTGAGCATTTCCTGGGCAAAGTAGACCGCGCCGTAGCCCGTGGCTTCCGGCCGGATCAGCGACCCGCCCCAATTCAGCCCCTTGCCTGTCAGCACGCCGGAGAATTCGTTCACCAGCCGTTTATACTGGCCAAACAGAAAGCCAATCTCGCGGCCGCCCACCCCAATGTCTCCGGCCGGAACATCCGTGTCCGGCCCGATGTGACGGAAGAGCTCCGTCATGAACGACTGGCAGAAACGCATGACCTCGGCGTCGGACTTGCCCTTCGGGTCAAAGTCCGATCCCCCCTTGGCTCCGCCCATCGGCAGAGTTGTCAAGGAATTCTTGAAGACCTGTTCGAATCCCAGGAACTTCAAAATGCTGGCGCACACGGTCGGATGAAAACGCAGCCCCCCCTTGTAAGGCCCGATGGCGCTGTTGAATTGGATGCGGAAGCCCCGGTTCACCTGGATCTGACCTTTGTCGTCCTGCCAGGGAACCCGGAAAATCAACTGCCGCTCCGGTTCCACGATGCGGTCCAAAATACGACCGTCCCGGTATTTTTTATGACGCTGGATCGCGGGCTCGATCGATTCGAGCACTTCGGTGACGGCCTGGAAAAACTCAGGCTCCCCGGCATTCCGGCGCCTGACGGTTTCGAGAGTGTCTTGGATGAGACCCATAACTTGAGTTCAACTCCTTTTCATCTTGGGGATATCGGCGCTGTCATTTAGCGCCAGGACCGCCCGGCTTTCCATAAGATTCATGTTGCGACGACCAGGCGGCAATGACACTAAACCCAGTGTCAGCCAACTCGAATCGACGGTCCAGATTGCGGTCACAACATGCATTTCGCAAGACCCCTTCGTACGTTAAACCCCGCCTTCTGTCCACTGATTCCTGGTCATTTTGAAAAGTATAAGCGCACAAAAACCAGCCACCCCTTATCATAAGATGAGCTTATTTATTTTGAAAAAGAGGCGAGCAGTCTGATTTTTGCTTATGGGAGTTTTCAGCGGGGTGGCGCGGTGCTAAGTTGTCCCGGCATGAATACGGACCTGAATTCTTTCAGCACGGGCCTTCCCGGTTTGGATCGGATGCTCCTCGGTTTGGTGGCGGGCGACAATGTCGTCTGGCAGGTGGACAGCGTGGATGATTACGTCCCCTTCGTTCGGGCCTTTTGGGGCGAGGCCAAGCGGCAAAAGCGGAAGCTGGTCTACTTTCGATTTGCGCGGCACCGCGAACTTCTGCGGCCCGAGGACGGGGGCAAGATCGTTCGGCTGCGGCCGCAGGACAGTTTCGAGCAGTTTTTGACGGAGATCCTGGATGTGATCGAGCGGGAAGGTCTGGGGGCTTGTTACGTTTTCGACTGGTTGTCGGACTTGGCGGCAGATTGGTATAGCGACCGGATGCTGGGGAACTTCTTCATGATCACCTGCCCGTTTCTCTACGATCTAAAGACCATCGCCTATTTTGGATTGCGAAAGAATCAGCACTCGTTTCACGCGACCGACGGGATCAATCGGACGGCGCAGGTTGTGTTGGAAGTGTATCGCAAGCGGGACCAGTTTTATCTGCATCCGCAGAAAGTGTTTGAGCGATACTCGCCGACCCTTTACACGCTGCACGCCTGGGAAGGCGATCAGTTTCGGCCGGTGACCCACAGTGCGGTGATCACGGACATCCTGTCGCACGTGCCGCAACCCTGGCTGGATTTCAGCATTCACCGGCCGGGGGTGTGGATGCGGACCTTTCGTCAGGCT
Source organism: Verrucomicrobiota bacterium (assembly GCA_022709905.1). GTDB lineage: Bacteria > Verrucomicrobiota > Verrucomicrobiia > Limisphaerales > UBA1319 > JAKLHY01. The sequence continues at coordinate 20,526 of JAKLHY010000037.1, forward strand.
CAAGCCACGTGGAACGCGGTGCGGAACGGGAAAAAATCGGCGGCGGAGGCGGAGGCGTTTTTCAACCGGGTGCTGAAGATGGTGGCGACCCGCGACGAACGGATGGGGGCGCTGGCGCGGAAATATCTGGATCTGGCGGATCTGATTGAAATCATGAAGCGGATGATCGGGACTGGCCTGATTGGCGGCAAATCGCTGGGCATGCTGATCGCCCGGGCGATTCTGAAGCGGAGCGATCCCCGCTGGGAGGATAGGCTGGAGGGCCACGATTCCTTTTTCATTGGGTCGGATGTTTTTTACACTTACCTGGTCCAGAACGGCTGCTGGTGGCTGCGGCGCCGGCGTCAGGATTTCGACGCCTTTCTGGAACAAGCCAGCCAGGCGCGCGAACGGATGCTCCAGGGCGTCTTTCCCCAGTATATTCAGGATCAGTTTGCCGAGATGCTCGAGTATTTCGGCCAGTCCCCGATCATCGTCCGGTCCAGCAGTCTCCTGGAGGATAACTACGGCAATGCCTTTTCGGGCAAATACGAGAGCGTTTTCTGCGCGAACCAAGGCTCTCCGCAACAACGGCTCGAGGCCTTTATGGCGGCCGTCCGAACCGTTTACGCCAGCACCATGAGTCCGGAGGGCCTGAGCTACCGGCAACTGCACGGTTTGTTGGACCGGGACGAACAGATGGCCCTCCTGGTCCAACGCGTCTCCGGCGAGATGTACGACAATCGCTTTTTTCCGCACGTGGCCGGCGTCGGATTCTCGTTCAATCCCTTCGTCTGGAACGAGAACATCGATCCCCAGGCGGGCATGCTGCGGCTCGTTTTTGGCCTTGGCACGCGAGCGGTCGAGCGCACCGACGATGACTACACCCGGCTCGTGGCCTTGAACGCCCCGGAACGCAAGCCCGGCACTGGCGGCGGCGATGACCGGCAGTATGCCCAGCGCCGCATCGATCTCCTCGATCTTGCCGCCAACCGACTGCTCACCCGCGAGTTTGAATCGGTGGCCGGCTCTCTCCCCCCCAACCTTCTCAACCTCCTGGCGGAACGGGACGAAGCCCGAGCTTCCTCGGATCCTCAATCCTTCTCCGGATTCATTCATCTGGACCGCTTGCTCACCGAAACCGATTTTGTGCCGAACATGCGTGATTTGCTGCGGCTGCTTCAGGAGGCTTATGATTATCCTGTTGATATTGAGTTCAACTTGAATTTCCTTAATCAGTCTAATTATAAGATTAATCTCCTCCAATGCCGTCCCTTCCAGGTCAAGATCCGAGGCACAGGCAGCCGGGTCCGGTTCCCCACCCGCCTCCGCCAGGATCAGGTCCTGCTCGAAAGCTCCGGCCCCATCATCGGGCAAAGCGTCTCCACCGCCATCAGCCGGCTTATCTATGTCGTCCCATCGGTCTACGCCCAAATGAGCATGAGCCGGCGATATTCGGTGGCCCGCGCGATTGGCCGGCTCACCCACCATCCCCTGCCCCACGAAAACGGCGTTCTCATGCTGATCGGTCCCGGCCGCTGGGGAACCTCGATGCCTTCCCTCGGCGTCCCGGTCTCTTTCGCCGAGATCAACACCGTCTCTGTCCTTTGTGAATTGGCGCTGATGCACGAGGGATTGGTGCCGGACATTTCTCTCGGCACGCATTTCTTCAATGACCTGGTCGAAATGGATATGCTGTATCTGGCCGTTTCTCCGGGCAAAGACGGCCACCGGCATCAGGAATCCTTGCTCACCCCCTTTCGTAATCGCTTGATGGATTACGTTCCCTCAGCCCAAGCGGTGGCCGACGCCATTTGGGTCATCGATCCCCAGGAGTCAGGCTCGGGAGAACTTTTGCTCAATGTGGACGCCATGAAGCAGCGCGCGATCTGTTACCTGAACTCTCCTCCGGCGAAGACGTCATGAACGAGCGAGGGGGGTGGAATCGGGAAGGCGGCGATGGGGATGCGTTGGATCCGATTGAAGCGCGCGATCGATGGCGGGGCGAACCATTTGCGCGAGAGCATCTAATAAACCTCAACATCACCCTTCTTCGCATAACCCTGGCTAATAAGGCCATTATCGCCAGCAAAACCGGCTAATTACGAGGCACTAAGAAGCGAAGTCTCCGTCGAGTTTTGTTCGAAAAATTTATGGGGAAAAATAGAAAAAATGAGTTGAACAGGCTATTGGTAATGGTAGTTAGACGGGGATTTTTAAAATGAGCAGCGAAGACAAAAGCCAAAGAAACCGCGAAACTCGACGAACCGGGCTTCCGGAGAAACAGGGTCTGTATGATCCTCAATTCGAGCACGAATCCTGCGGGGTGGGTTTTGTGGTCAACATCAAAGGGCGAAAATCCCACGCCTTGGTGCGGCAAGCCTTGACGATTCTCCTGAACCTGCGTCATCGGGGCGCCTGCGGCTGCGAGCCCAACACAGGGGACGGGGCCGGAATTTTGTTGCAGATGCCGGACACGTTCTTGAGGCAATGCTGCGGTGACGCGGGGATCACCCTGCCGGCGCCGGGGGGTTATGGGGTGGGCAACGTGTTTCTTCCGCACGACGCGGCTGAGCGCCGGAAGTGTCAACGCTGGTTCGAGGAGATCATTCAATCGGAAGGCCAGCGGCTGCTGGGATGGCGGCTGGTGCCAACCAACAACACGCATCTGGGGCAGACCGCGCGGGCGGGAGAACCGTGGATCCAGCAGGTCTTCATCGGCTGCGATTCGCGGATCACGGATCCGATGGCGTTTGAGCGCAAGCTGTATGTGATCCGAAAGCGGGCTGAGAATGTGATTCGCTACATCAGTGGCAAAGGCAAGCGGGAATTTTACATTGGCAGTTTGTCGCATCGGACCCTGGTCTACAAGGGCATGCTGGCGGCGGAGCAGTTGGAGGATTACTATCCGGATCTTCTCGATCCCTCCATGGAAACCGCGCTGGCATTGGTGCACTCGCGATTCAGCACGAACACCTTTCCAAGCTGGGAGCGCGCGCACCCGTATCGTTACATGGCGCACAATGGCGAGATCAACACGCTTCGGGGGAACATCAACTGGATGCATGCCCGGCAGGCCATGTTCGCCTCGGAACTGTTCCGCGAGGATCTGGGCAAGGTTCTGCCGGTGATCTGCGCGGATGGCAGCGACTCGGGCATGTTTGACAATTGCCTGGAATTGCTGGTCTTGAGCGGACGATCGTTGCCACATGCGGTCATGATGATGATCCCGGAGCCCTGGGCAAACCATGAGAGCATGAGCGACGAGAAGAAGGCCTTCTACGAATATCACAGCTGTTTGATGGAGCCCTGGGATGGTCCGGCGTCCATTGCCTTCACCGACGGGATTCGGATCGGCGCCGTCCTGGATCGCAACGGGCTAAGGCCGTCCCGGTATTACGTGACCAAGGACGACCTGGTGATCATGGCCTCCGAGGTGGGCGTGCTGGACGTTCCCCCGGACCGGGTGCTGGCGAAAGACCGGTTGCAGCCGGGCCGCATGTTTCTTGTGGACACCGAGCAAGGCCGGATTGTGGACGACGAGGAGATCAAGCGGGAGATTGCCACGGCGCATCCTTACCAGACATGGCTGAACCAAAACGTGGTGCGGCTCGAGGATCTTCCGGAGGCGCCGGAACTGGCAAGACCCGACCATGAGACCGTGCTCAGGCGTCAGCAGGCCTTTGGATACAGTTTTGAGGAACTGCGGATGCTGTTGGCGCCGATGGCCCGGGATGGCGTGGAAGCCCTGGGCTCAATGGGCAACGACACCCCGCTGGCGGTGCTCTCGGACAAACCGCAGCTTTTGTACAACTACTTCAAGCAGCTCTTCGCCCAGGTCACCAATCCCCCCATCGATGCGATCCGCGAGGAGATTGTCACCTCGACGGTGACGACGATCGGATCCGAGCGCAATCTGCTGCACCCGGATCCCGAGAGCGCGCATCTGATCAAGCTGAAAACCCCCATCCTGTCGAACGAGGAACTGGCCCAGCTCAAGCAGGTGAATCATCGGGGATTCAAAGCCGCGACGCTGCCCATGCTTTTCCCGATCGCCAAGGGCGGCGAAGGCATGGAAATGGCCTTGGACCAGCTATTTGTCGCCGCTGATCAGGCCATCGAGAACGGACACAACCTGCTGATTCTTTCGGATCGCGGCATCGATGCCAAACTCGGGCCCATTCCGGCGCTGCTTGCGGTGGCGGGCCTGCATCATCACCTGATCCGCCAGGGAACCCGAACCCGCGTGGGGCTGGTCGTCGAGTCGGGCGAGCCCCGCGAGGTGCACCACTATGCCCTGCTGATCGGATACGGGGCCGGGGCGATCAACCCCTATTTGGCCTTTGAGACGCTGGACGATCTGATCCGCCAGGGACTGCTGGTCAACATCGATCACAAAATGGCCATAAAAAATTATGTGAAAGCCGTTGTGAAAGGTGTTGTCAAGGTTATTTCAAAGATGGGGATATCGACGATTCAAAGCTATCGCGGCGCGCAGATCTTCGAGGCGGTGGGCCTGAACCATGAAGTGATCAATCAATTCTTCACCTGGACGCCGTCCCGCCTGGAAGGAATTGGTCTGGACGTGATCTGCGAGGAGGTGCGGCTCCGGCATGCCCGCGCTTTTTCGGATCGGACGACCGGGGACGGTGTTCTGGATCCGGGCGGCAACTATCAATGGCGCAGCGATGGCGAGTATCACCTGTTCAATCCCGAGACCATTCACCGGCTGCAGCAGGCTTGTCGAACGAACAATTTTGAGTTGTTCAGAGAGTATTCGGCGCTGGTCAATAACCAATCCAAGAAACTCGCCACCTTGAGGGGCCTGCTGAATTTCAAGTTCGCCCCCCATGTTATTCCGCTGGAGGATGTGGAATCGGTTGACTCGATTGTCAAGCGTTTCAAGACGGGGGCGATGTCCTACGGTTCGATCAGCCAGGAGGCCCACGAGGCGCTGGCGGTTGCCATGAATCGCCTTGGAGGCAAGAGCAACACAGGCGAGGGAGGCGAGGATCCGGCTCGTTACGAGGTGGATTCCGAGGGGGATTCCCGCAACAGCGCGATCAAGCAGGTGGCATCGGCGCGGTTTGGCGTGACAAGTCTCTATCTGGTTAACGCCAAGGAGCTGCAGATCAAGATCGCGCAGGGGGCTAAGCCCGGCGAAGGCGGTCAGCTGCCGGGCCACAAAGTCTATCCCTGGATCGCGAAGGTTCGCCACGCCACACCCGGCGTTGGGCTGATTTCACCGCCTCCCCACCACGATATTTATTCCATCGAAGATCTGGCGGAATTGATCCATGACCTGAAGAACGCGAATCATCAGGCGCGGATCAGCGTGAAGCTGGTTTCGGAGGTCGGCGTGGGCACAGTGGCGGCGGGCGTGGCCAAAGCCCATGCTGACGTGGTCTTGATCAGCGGTTATGACGGCGGCACCGGCGCCTCTCCGCAGACCTCGATCAAGCACGCGGGCATTCCGTGGGAGCTGGGGCTGGCGGAAACGCATCAAACGCTGGTCCTCAATAACCTGAGGAGCCGCATCGTGGTGGAAACCGACGGCCAGTTGAAAACGGGCCGCGACGTGGTGATCGCCGCCCTGCTGGGCGCGGAGGAATTTGGATTTGCCACCGGTCCCTTGGTGGTGCTGGGATGCATCATGATGCGGGTCTGCCACAAGAACACGTGCCCGGTCGGCGTGGCCACGCAGGATCCCCGTCTGCGTCGGAACTTCACCGGCAATCCGGATCATGTGATCAACTTCATGCGGTTTATTGCCCAGGAAGTTCGGGAGCTGATGGCGCAACTCGGCTTTCGCGCCTTTGATGAAATGGTAGGCCGGACGGATCGACTGGAAGTCCGACGGGCGGTGGACCATTGGAAAGCGCGGGGCCTGGACTTCTCCCGGATTCTCTATCAGCCGGAGGCGGGGCCTGAGGTGGGCCGTTATTGCCAGGTGCCGCAGGACCATGGTCTGCAGGAGGCTTACGATTATCAGGTGTTGCTGAAGATCTGCCAGCCCGCGCTGGAACGTCAACAGAAGGTCAAAGCCACCCTGCCCATTCGAAATTCCCAGCGCGTGGTGGGCACGATGCTGGGCAGTGAAGTCACCCGCCGTTACGGAGCCGTGGGCCTGCCGGACGATACCATTCATCTCCGATTCAAGGGCTCGGCCGGTCAGAGCTTCGGCGCGTTCATGCCAAGGGGACTCACGTTCGAATTGGAGGGCGACGCCAACGATTACGTCGGCAAGGGTTTGTCCGGCGGACGAGTCATTGTGTATCCGCCGGCCGGATCCACCTTCGTCGCCGAGGAAAACATCATCATTGGAAATGTGGCGTTTTACGGCGCCACGCAGGGAGAGGCCTATGTCCGAGGCATGGCGGGCGAAAGATTTTGCGTGCGCAACAGCGGGCTGGAGGCCGTGGTGGAATCGGTGGGCGATCATGGCTGCGAATATATGACGGGCGGCCGCGTGGTGGTCCTGGGAAAGACCGGACGCAATTTTGCGGCCGGCATGTCCGGGGGAATCGCTTACGTGATCGATGACACCGGAGATTTCGCCCGGCGCTGCAATCCGGACATGGTGCGATTGGAGAAACTGGAGGATCCCGAGGAAACCGCCACCGTCCGGCAGATGATCGAGCGTCACGCCATCTATACGCGCAGCCAGCGAGCCGCCACCATCCTGGGAGAGTGGACCCGATATTTGCCTCGCTTCGTCCGGGTGGTTCCCAAGGATTATCACCGTGTTTTGCTGGCACTGAAACGCGTTAAGGATGCCGGGCTAAGCGGCGAGGAGGCGGTCATGGCCGCCTTTGAAGAAAATGCTCGCGACGCCGCCCGCGTGGGTGGCAGCTAAGCCCTCGATGACCACGTTTTGACAAAGGATTTCAAATGGGAAAACCGACTGGCTTTTTAGAGTTTGTTCGAGAATTGCCCGCGGAATCCGATCCCCGGGACCGGATTCGGCATTGGGACGAATTTCACCTGCCTTTTGACGAGGGGAAATTGAAGGCCCAGGGGGCGCGCTGCATGGATTGCGGAACTCCCTTTTGTCATACCGGCCATCTCCTGGCCGGCATGGCGTCCGGGTGTCCGATTAACAATCTGATTCCGGAATGGAACGACCTGGTTTATCGCGGCCTTTGGCAGGAGGCCCTGGCGCGCCTTCATAAAACCAACAATTTCCCCGAGTTCACCGGCCGGGTTTGTCCGGCGCCCTGCGAAGGATCGTGCGTGCTGGGAATCATCGACCCGCCCGTGACGATTAAGAATATCGAGTGCTCGATCATCGATCGGGCTTTCGATCAGGGCTGGGTCCAACCCCATCCTCCCGTGAATCGCACAGACCGGCGGGTGGCGGTGATCGGTTCCGGGCCGGCTGGCCTCTCCTGCGCCGCGCAACTCAACAAGGCCGGGCACTGGGTCACGGTGTTTGAGCGGGCCGATCGGATCGGCGGGTTGTTGATGTATGGGATTCCAAACATGAAGCTGGATAAGCGGGTCGTTCAACGGCGCGTGGATCTGCTGGCCAAAGAGGGCATTACGTTCGTAACGCGCGCCCACGTCGGGGTCGATCTCGCCGTGGAACGTCTCCAACAGGAGTTTGACGCCATCGTCCTGTGCGGCGGGGCCACGAAACCGCGGAATCTGCCCATCGAGGGCCGCGAGCTGCAGGGGGTTCACTACGCCATGGAATTCCTGACGGCCAACACCCGCAACCTTCTGGATGGCACGCATGCCGATGGCCACCCCATTTCCGCCCAGGAGAAGGATGTGGTCGTCATCGGAGGGGGCGACACCGGCACGGATTGCGTGGGCACGTCCATGCGGCACGGTTGCCGCAGTATCGCGCAATTGGAGATCCTGCCCAAGCCGCCGGAGCAGCGCCTGGCCAACAATCCCTGGCCGCAGTGGCCCAAGGTCTACCGCCTGGATTACGGACAGGAGGAGGCCGCCGCTCGGTTCGGCCAGGATCCGCGCCTGTATTGTATCACGGCCAAACGTTTTGAAAACGATGGCCAGGGTTGCGTCAAGGCCGTCCATACGATCAATATTGAATGGATCAAGGATCCGAAAGGCCGTATGGTTCCCCGGGAAATCGCCGGGACCGAGAAGGTGATCCCCGCCCAGTTGGTCTTGCTGGCCATGGGATTCCTTGGGCCTGAGGATGCATTGCTGAACCAGTTGGGAGTGGGCCGGGACGACCGATCCAATGTCCGAGCCGAATATGGCCTGTTTGCCACGAATCGACCCGGAGTATTTGCTGCGGGCGACATGCGACGGGGTCAAAGCCTCGTTGTCTGGGCCATCCACGAAGGCCGAGCTGCCGCGCGCGAGTGCGACCGATTCCTGATGGGTCGCACCGTCCTCCCATAGAAGGGTTCGCCTTGTGGGCGAGAAAGGCCAAAATACCGATTGGCCGCCGGGGAGAACCCGACTATACTCGGGGCATAACCTGTTATGTCAACCCGACTTTCTCGACGATCATTCCTGGGCGCCACGGCTTCCGCAGTGGCTGCAACTCCCTCTCTGATCCACCGCACTCATGGCGCCGAGGCCATCCCCGGTTTTGATCAAACGAAAACGACCCCCGACCGGACAAAGGCCTGGCAGCCGTTCAGCGATCGCAGAATCAGAATGGGACTGGTCGGCTACGGCTTGTGCAAGTTCTCGGCGGCCTTTGAATTCCAAAACCATCCCAACGTCGAGGTCGTTGCGGTGAGCGACCTGTTTCCCGACCGCTGCGCAGCCCTGGCCAAACACGTCGGTTGCGGCAAGACCTATCCTTCCCTCGAGGAGATGGTGAAAGACGACAAGATCGAGGCCATTTTCGTCGCCACGGACGCCCCATCACACGCCCGGCATTGTATCGAGGTGCTTAACCACGGCAAACACGTCTGCACCGCCGTTCCCGCCTTCCGGGGCGATATTGAGGACGCGGAGAAACTGCTGGCTTGCGTCAAGAAGAACTCGGGACTGGTCTATGCCATGTTCGAGACGTCGGTCTTTCACGATGACCTCTACGCCATGGAAAAGCTTTATGCGGCGGACGTCTTTGGCCGTATTGTCTATTCCGAAGGGGAATACTGTCATCCTCATTCATTGGGCACCCCACCCCTCGCCTCCTATAAAGACTGGCGCAAGCACGGCTGTCCCATGTGGTATCCTACCCACGCGACCGCTTACTATGTCGGAGTCACCCACGGAAGTTTCCTCCAAGTAAGCTGCCACGGAACGGCGCTGTTTGACAAAAGCAAGCGGCAGCCAAACAACATCGGAAATGTCTTTAACTCCGAGGTTGGCTTGTTCCGAACCAGCGAGGGCGGTCTTTCGCGCATCATGATCTGCGGTTCTCAAGGAGAGTATCTGGAATCCGGCCGAATCCGGGGAGAGTACGCGGGCTATGACTGGCACAACGGGCGGGCGGGCGGTTTTGAGGGGGATGCCGAAGGCAATCATCGGCTCGAAAAGGCCCTTGGACAAGGCCTCCAAACAAAGAAATACGCTCTCCCTCCAGGTGTGGCCGCAGGCGGGCATGGCGGATCCCATGGTTACCTCGCAGACGATTTTGTTGATTCAATTCTCCGAAAACGCAAACCGGCGGTCGATGTGGTTGACGCATTGAACATGACCGTTCCCGGCTATTACGCCCACCTCTCGGCCCTGAAAGACGGAGAAACCATCAAGATCCCCCAGTATGCGCTGTAGCCCAGCTGAGTCCCAGCCTCGCTGAACGTCCTTCGGCTTTCATCCACACACCGATCGCAGGATCGCACCGGAGCACCCACCGGTCAAATCGGAGTCAGTTACCTCCAGACAGGCCCGGCGTGCCGGTTATGGACGGCGTCCAGGCTCAGGAATCCTGATCTCGAGGAAATTGACTGGCCTGAATTGGCTCAAAAACCAGGCGTAAGTCGGTGCCTGGATAGGTAGTTTCGGTGGCGGTGAGTTCAGCGCACAAGTGATCCAGGACATGGTCATGGGCGGCTGTGGTCAGTTGATGCAAACGCACGGTGAGGGTCTTCTGGTCCGGATTGGGACAAAGGTCGACCGTGCTGGTGAAGACCTGTCGTACCAAGGACCGCGCATCGTCATGGCGCTGGAGTTTCTCGCGTGCGATCTGCACCAGCATCGTCTCGGCCCGATAAGCAATCAGCTTGATGGTATCCACGAAATGTTTCTTGGCGGTGCGCAATTGCGTAAAGCGCTCGGTTTCGGGGAGATCTTTGTGCTCGGCCTGGAGCTGATCCAGTGTTACTTGGCGCTGCGGGCTTGAAAAACGCGGCCCCGCCCCGCTCCCGATACTCACGACAGCATCGTTTGACCGTCGTCAGCGGCCCCCCAAAGGCTTTGACGATTTGGCTTTGGGTTGCCGTGCCATTGAGGATCAGCTGCGTCGTAAAAAAACGAAAGCTGGCCAGATCGTCCACCGGGTGCGTAAACACGGGCAAATGCCCGTTGAGGTAAACGACTTGTTGGTCTCGCCGTTCATATCCCAGCTCGGCAGTGATCGCCGTCGTGCCGACAGGAAATACCGGTAACTGAACTTGGGGCATGCCCCAATCCTTCCCCCCCCTCCCGGACCAACGGCAAGTCCAAAACCTGCTCGCCAAACTCCTGGTCAACACGCGTTTTTGGGGTCACTCATTTTCCACGGCCATCCTTGCCTCTCGATACGAGATCAGGATCTCTGAGCCTCGAATCGGCTGCGACCAGCTTGTGCTTTTGAGACCGAGCTCAGCGTCAGCTGAACACCGCCCTCCGCGCGCCTCAGGATTGAACCCGTTTGCAGCTCACTCGGCCAGTGAAGCACCTTACGGCAAGGTCAGGCGATAGAATTTGGCGTTGTCCGTCACGCCAGAGACGGTCGCCCGGACTCCGTTTCCTGTGGTCTTTTCAAACACCGCTCCGGCGACGGTATTCCAGGTCCGCAAGTCCACGCTATCGAGGAGTTGGTGCTGGCCGCTGGGATTGGGGGATTGAAACTCGATCGATACCAGGCCGCCGCTCTTGGTGATTTGCTGAATCTCGAATTTGGCTGGAGCCGCCAGAATTTGCAGTCCTCCCGATTCGCCGATCAGTTTCCACTGGTCGGTCTCGGCGTCTTCGACAAAGGCGCCTTCCGCAGCATAAACCTCGATGTAAGACGCGGCAACGCGCTGAAAGGCAACAAGCTCGATTTCGTAATTGCCGGCGGCCAACCCCTTGAGAATGCCCCGGGCGTTGCTGTCGGTTGTCTCTGTCAGGCAGCCCATAAATTCCGGGAAATTGTCGTCCCGCACGCCGTTGCCGCTGACGCTGTCGAACGGATGCCCAATGACTCGCAAGGCAAAACCATCGTCGCTATGCACGCCGATCGTCCAATCGCCATTCCGGGGAAATGCAATATTCGCGCGGGCGACGATGACAAAATCGCCCACGCTCAATCCCTGAGATTCGGCCGGCAACGGCTGGTCATCGGGGAACAATCCGCCGCCGCCGGGATTCGAGGACAAACCGAAATTAATGAGCGGCACCCGGGTGTCGTAAACCTGACCTGCAAAACCAGCCTGGTTCGCCTTCAAGGCGACCTCTACCGCCGATACCACGGCGTCCACGCGGCCCGCGCCCCAAATCTCACGAAATCCCCAATTCCCCGCTGTGCTGCCGGGCCCGCCCAAACCGGAAAGGGGAAACATCGGCGCCGGCAGGTTGAAGGAAAGTTCGCTCACCAGGTTGGCGCCCGCCTTATCCTTGGCTTCAACCAAAGCCAGATGGGTGGACCCGGGGGCAAAAGAAGTTGCCGGAGTATGGCTGATCGTGGTGATCGAACCTGATTTGGAAACGGTGGCCGGCACGGGCGCGCCATCCAGCGAGAGTTTGACCGTGGTCTGATCGACGACGCTGGCGCCAACGTCCTCCATCACCACCACTAACTCGGTAAACGTGACGCTCCGGATGGATGCCTGCGCAAGATCGGGTTTGTCGGAGACGCTTACGTCGAAGCGATCGGCCGTAACCACGCCGTCGCCGAAAGTGCGCACTTTGAGAACATGCTCGCGGTTGGCCAGGATAGGGCTGCCCCAGACAAAGACCTGCTCGGCGCGCTGGGTGGCCTTGTAGGTCACCTTGGACTCGGGACCGCCGTCAATGCTGGCCATGCCGCTGCCATGGTGACTGGCCACCGTGGCAAACAGATCGATCTTCACGCCTTTAAACCGGACCTCGAAAAAGTCGGTCTTGTTATTGCCGAGGCTGTAATGATCGTTGTGGTTATAACGCGGATCACTCTCAACGCCCTGGGCGAGGTTCCAGGATCCGCTGTAACTGATCTGGTTGAGCTCCGTCCCTTCGTCGGCGGTATCATCAATCTTGAGGATCCGGTCAGCCACCAGTTCCCGCACGTTCACGTTCACGGTCACCCAGGCGGTCTTGCCAGTCTTGTCCGTGGCGACCACACGCAGCGCGTGGTTGCCCGCCGCCGGCTGTTTGACGACCACGGTGAAGGTCGTCGTGGTCTTGTTCGTCACCAAGCTATCGCCGTCAAACAATTCCACTTTCTGCAGATCGGCGTCCTTGTCCGTCACCCTGGCATCCACAGTGATATCGGATCCCAGCTTGATCTCATCCCCTTCCCTCGGGCTGTTGACCACAACGGTGGGCACGTTGCCGGCGATCTCGCCGCTTTCAAACCGCACCTCGGCCAAGCCCACGGTGTAGCCTTGTCCCCAATTCGAAAGTCCCTTGAGTTTCACCAGGCGCACATTGGTGCCCGCAACATCAAAGGCCTGGGCCGTGTCTCCTCCTTCCTTCAGAGACAGGACCGCGATCGTGTTAAAACTGGCCGTTGCCATGTCGGTATCTGCCGAGACTTGAACCTCCACGTCCTTCATGCCCACGTCCGTAGCATCCGCCGCGTTGTAGTTCCAGATGTAGACTCGGGTGAGACTCACGGTTTTGCCCAGATCGCAGATGGCCGATTCCCGGATGGATCCGATGCCGGACCACATTTCCGAGGCGGTGCGATTATGAATGGACTGGGGCGATCCAAGCCCGGGCTCGTCGAAGCCTTGTCCGTTGATCAGGGCATCCTGGGTTTCGGTGCCGTTGGAGACCTGCACAGCGACCGGTTGGATAAACTCGGCCCGCAGCGGCAGACTTGCTAGCACGGTCATCAGGCCAAGCATGGCGAAGCATTTGCGGAGTGAATAAGCAGTTTGTTTCATAGGCGCATGGAGTTGGGCTTTAGACTTTCTGGGGATTACGGATCTTCTACCAAACAAACACGATCCAAGCAAGAGCCGAAAATCGGCCCTGAACCGCAAATGAAACGACTTCACCGCGAATGGACGCCAATCCACGCGAATCATGGCGGGCCGAATACGAAGATCCTGCAGTGTTGGGAACATCGATGGGTTGTCGGGGATTCAGCCCCATCGGATGCCTCTGCTTCTATTCGCGTCTATTCGTGTTTATTCGCGGTTCGATTTTTTTGGAGCATCTTCTGTGCGGTTCTGGGGGCCGCCTTTAGGCTTGTCGATCGAAGCAGCTTCAATCATTCTGCGATCGCCATGAGTGAGCGGCTTGTCTCAGATGTATTAATTAAACCCGATCCAGTGTTGGAACTGACGCTGAGGCCGTCCCTCTTCTCCGAGTTTACCGGCCAAAACAAGGTTAAAGAACGTCTGGAGATCGCCGTGCAAGCCGCCCGACAGCGGGAAGAACCTCTGGACCACCTTCTTTTAAGTGGCCCGCCGGGTCTGGGCAAAACCACCCTCGCCAATATTTTGGCGAAGGCCATGGGGGCCAACGTCAAATCCACGAGCGGCCCCACGATCGAAAAAGCGGGCGACCTGGCGGGGTTGCTTACCAACCTGGAACCCGGCGACGTTCTGTTTATCGATGAAATCCATCGTCTTCAAAAAACGATCGAGGAATACCTCTATCCCGCCATGGAGGATTTCAAGCTGGACATCATCATCGACCAGGGACCCAACGCTCGAAGTGTCCGCCTCAATCTGCCCCGCTTTACCCTCATCGGGGCCACAACCCGGAGCGGTTTGCTCACTTCGCCGCTTTTAAGCCGCTTCCCGATCAAAGAACGGGTGGATTACTATCAGGCCGAGGATTTGCAGCAAATCGTCCTCCGCTCGGCTCGCCTCCTCGCAGTGACCATCGACACCGCCGGCGCCTTCGAGATCGCCCGGCGCAGCCGGGGAACCCCTCGCATCTCCAACAACTTGTTGCGACGGGTCCGGGATTATGCCCAAGTCCGCGGCGACGGCACCATTACCGCCGAGGTGGCCGACAAGGCCCTGGCCCTGCTCGATATCGACAAAAATGGGCTCGATGAAATGGACATCCGGATCCTGGAAACCATCATTCGGAAATTCGGCGGCGGTCCGGTTGGCATCGGGGCCCTGGCGGTCGCCGTCGGGGAAGAACCTGATACCCTCGAGGAAGTCTACGAACCGTATCTGATCATGGAGGGTTACCTGAATCGCACCCCGCAAGGCCGCGTGGCCACCGAGCTTATCTCGCGCAAACTAGGCCTGCAACGCCCGCCGGATAAACAAGGCCGCCTGCTTTGACTCCGTCGAAGGCTCTCCCGCATCGCGAGAAATTGGCGCCCCACTTCGTTAGCCCGTCCTCCGGGACATCATGGAATTCCAGCAGGCCGTCGCATGTTCCATCTCCGTGCCTCGCGCGGGTATTTGGCCAAAAAGATCACGGATATACCGGCCCAAGGTTTCGTTGGTGGGACCATAGCCCCGATCGTAAATATAGTGCTCCAGATCGACCAGCATCTGGTCCGCGGTCGAATACCGTTGCTCGGGATCCCGGGCCAGCGCCCGATGCAAGATCTCATTCAGCCGCAGGTCCACCCGCGAATCCAATAGCCGAAAATCGGGGATCGGCATGCGCAAAATACGATCGCGGGACAACTCGGGGGTGTCGCCCTGAAAAGGATTTCGTCCCAACAATAACGAAGCCAGCACTACCCCGGTCGAAAATAGATCCGATCGACGGTCCGTAATTCGAAAACTCGCTTGCTCCGGACTCATGAAATCCGCCTTCCCGGCCACCACTTCCCCCTCCTGGTCTTGAAGAAAACCTCGAGCCTTGGCAATGCCAAAGTCCGTCAACTTCACGTCCCCCTCGAAGGCGATCAAAATGTTCTTTGAACTGACATCGCGATGCACAATGCCCAGGGGGGTTCCGTCACGGTCCGTCTTGCCATGCGCGTAGCTCAATCCGCGCGTCACCCGGCTGGCTATAAACACCGCCAGTTCCATCGGCAGAGCCTGCTCCAGTCCGCGCAATCGCTCCTGTAATTCCTCGAGATTCACCCCGCGAATGAGCTCCATCGCTATGTAATATCGCCCCTCGGTCTCGCCAAGATGATACGTCTGAACGATGTTGGTGTGAATCAGATCGGCCACAAGTCGGGCCTCGCCGATAAAATTCTCGATAAAGAGCTTCTGATCGGTAAATGACTGTCGTATGACTTTGATAGCCAGTCGTTTGGTGAATCCGCGCGCTCCGTGTTGCTCGGCCTCGTAGACCACGCCCATGCCGCCTTCGTGCAATTTGCGCACGACGTGATAGCGGAACTCGCCTTGAATCGAGAACAGCACGGACATGCGATTGATGTTGTGCATTGGAGGAAGTCTGTCAAGACCGAGCTTTGAAAAACCCAGCAAAAACGAGGTTTTCCTGTGAGAATGCGCATTTTTTTCCTTGCGTCTCCGAGGCAAGGCGCTTTAATTGAAGCGAGTCTATCATGACTTCAGCTAACCCAAAATTATAAAAAAATATGGCAAAACCATTGACCAAGTCCCAGATCGCCGCCGCGATTGCTGACAAAACTGGTGTCACAAAGAAGAGCGCATCCGAAGTTCTGGATTTTCTGGCGGAGCTGGCGTACAAGAACGCCAAGAACACGTTCACCCTGCCGGGCATTGGCAAGCTGGTGCTTGTGAATCGCAAAGCCCGCCTCGGCCGTAATCCGGCCACGGGCGAGCAGATCAAGATTCCCGCCAAGAAGGTCGTGAAATTCCGCGTGGCCAAAGCCGCCAAGGACGCGATCCTGGGCACCAAGTAAACGGGTTTTCAACCAACAGGCACTCTGTTCGCGCAGAGTGCTTTTTTATTTTCCGAGGGCCGGCGGGTGGCCCCGGCATGAATCAATGAAAATTGCGATGGTAGGCTGTGGTGCTTTGGGCTGCTTTTATGCCGCCCGGCTGAACCGGGTGTTGCCTGATGTTCATTTCCTGCTTCGCTCGGATTTTGCCCACGTCCGCGACCACGGACTCCGGATTGAGAGCGTGGATGGTGATTTCTTTCTGCGCCCGCGTTGCGCCATTGCTGCCGAGGAAATCGGGCCTTGCGACGTGGTATTCATCGGGCTGAAAACGACCGCCAATGATCAGCTGGGCCGATTATTGCCTCCTCTGGTGACCCGGCACACGCTGATCGTCACCCTCCAAAACGGCCTGGGCAACGAGGAACAATTGAGCGTCCTTTTTGGACCGGACAACATCCTGGGCGGGCTTTGTTTTGTCTGTGTGAACCGCCTGTCCCCGGGACACATTCGGCACACAGCCTATGGGCGGATCGTCCTGGGCGAATTTGGACGTCGTTCACAATCTCGAACGCGCGCCTTGTCCGGGGAGTTTTTGAAGGCGGGCATCCCGTGCGAAGTCACTGACGATTTGGCCCGCGCCCACTGGGAAAAACTGATCTGGAACATCCCATTCAACGGCCTGGGCGTTGCCGGTGCGGCGGGATATGAGGCGGTCTGCGAGGGTGTTCCCAGCCCGCGAGTTCCCTTAGGACCCTGTCTGCCCACCGATCAGTTGCTTGCCGATGCCCGATGGGAAGCTCTGGTTCGTGACCTGATGCGGGAAGTGATCGCAGCCGGCAGGGCCTTGGGCCATGATATTGATCACGGATTGGCGGAACTGAACATCGATCGCACCCGTTCGATGGGGCCTTACCGAGCCTCTACCTTGCTGGATTTTGAACGCGGCCTGCCGATTGAATTGGAAAGCCTGTTCCTAACACCTCTCCGATGGGCTGAACAGGCCGGTGTCCCCATGCCCCGTCTTTCGGCGTTATGCCGTCTCCTGGTCCAACTCGATTCGCATCGCGCCAGCATAGCCGCTGAAATCCGGAAACCTGGGGCCTGAATTGACACTTCTGGATCCAATCAGAGCGCGGCTGTGTCGAAGACCGCCGCTACAACGCGCTCAAGGGAGAAGTCGTTCGAACCATCCATACCGCCGTGACTGGTGCGATGGCTGCGACCGGCTTTCAGTTCAGTCGCGCTCCGAAGGATCGCCGTAGTGCTAACCGCTCTGGGGTCCGCCCGCTTGGATCTGCAGATATGTCACCCGGGTTTCGGCTGTCAACGAGACCTTTTCCAGGCAGGCGGGAATCATACAGAACTGGCCTGGCCGAAGGCTGACTTGCAGTTCTTGATGCCTCACGACGAGCCTCCCTTCGACCAATCCAAGAACCGATACCGCTGGAGCGCTCAGATAAACGCGCTGCCCGCGCCGTATTTGCAGGGCATGCACTGAAAACAGGGGATCCTCCAAGAGGAACCGGAGCTTGACGGTAGCCGATCGTGAAAACTTGCTCTGAATCAGGCCCGGCTCGAAGTCGTTGAAATCGATCGAGGCCATGGCTTGATCGATGTGCAACTGCCGGGGCTGGCCATCCAAACCGACGCGGTTCCAGTCAAAAACCCGGTAGGTTGTGTCCGAGTTCTGTTGAATCTCGAACAGAACGACGCCTGCGCCCAATCCATGAACCCGGCCGCTCGGCAGCCACATCGCGTCGCCTGCCCGAACGGGAATCTGATGAAAACAATCAGCCACCGTTCCCTGCTGAAGCCGCTGTTCGAATTCGGCTTGCTGAACACCCTGCTTCAGGCCGGCAAACAACCGGGCGTCAGGTGCCGTATCGGTGACATACCACATTTCGCTCTTGGGATCACCGTGGAGGCTGCCGGCGATGGCTGCCGGCGGGTGGACCTGCAAGGAGAGATCAGCGCGAGCATCCAGAATCTTGATCAGCAGAGGAAACCGGCCGTTTAAGGGAGCGGCGGCACCCATCAGGGCCTCGCCATGCTGTTCCATCAACCAGCGCAGATCCCGTCCCGCCCAGGGGCCGTTCTCAATCACACTGACCACGTCGGTTCGATCGCTGATTTCCCAGGATTCGCCAATGGGAACATCGGGGGGCAAGGCTTTTCCGTAAAGCTCGGCCATCTTGCGTCCACCCCACACCCGCTCCATGAAAACCGGGCGAAAACAGAGAGGATACAGGCTCATGCAACCTCTCCGGGGGGCAGTTCGGCGGCTGGTGTCCTGGTTTTTTCGAGAAAATGTCCAAAAAGCCGGTATTTCTCATAGCGCCGTTGAAGACGTTCCCGGGCCGGCATCTGCAATAGCTCCTGAAGGTTCTTGATCAAACAATCCCTCAAGGTGACTGCCGTGGCGGCAGGCTCCTGATGGGCGCCGCCGAGAGGTTCGGGGACGATTTCGTCCACCAATCCCAAAGCGTGCAAATCCCGCGCCGTTATTTTCAGGGCTTCCGCAGCCTTAGAGGCCGCCGAACGGTCTTTCCAGAGAATGGCCGCGCAACCCTCCGGGCTGATGACGGAATAATAGGCATTCTCGAGGATCAATATGCGATCAGCCACACCAATCCCCAGCGCGCCCCCGGAACCTCCTTCGCCGATGACCGCGGCCAGCACCGGCACCTCCAGGAGCATCATCTCGCGCAAGTTTACGGCAATGGCCTCGGCGATGTGTCGTTCCTCGGCGCCAATCCCGGGATAGGCGCCCGCGGTGTCGATCAGCGTGATGATGGGAAGGTTGAATTTATTCGCCAGGCGCATCAATCGCAGCGCCTTTCGATAGCCCTCGGGATGCGCGGATCCAAAATTTCTCAGGATGTTCTCCTTGGTATCGCGGCCCTTCTGGGTTCCAATCACCATCACTCGAAAATCGCCCAAGCGCGCCAGTCCCCCCACCATCGCCCGGTCATCGGCATATAGCCGATCCCCATGCAGCTCGGAATAATCCTTAAAGGCCAACCGAATATAGTCGAGGGTGTAGGGACGTTTTGGATGGCGGGCAATCTGAACCCGCTGCCATGCGGTCAACTCGGAGTAGACCTGTTTCCGGGTCTCTTCGATTTTGGTTTCAATCTTTTGAATCTCCTCATCCAACTGGATGCCCATGCCGTAGGTTTCCGGATGTTTTTTAAGTTCATCCAGTTTGCGCTGGAGTTCGAAGATTGGCTTCTCGAAATCGAGTTGATGCTTCATAGCCATGGCCGATACTGTAACGCTACAGGCCCTCTCAGGCAACGTTGAAACCGGGCTGAAACATGACCGCCGGTTCCAAACGGAAACCCGCCAGGAATTCCTTGATCTTCATGCGCCGTTTGCCTTCCCGCTGGAGTTCCAAAAACCGCAAGGCTCCCAGGCCACAGCCCACCACCAAACCTTCCGGATCTGATCGAATCACCTGCCCCGCGGGCGCCTCGGCAGCCTCCACCACCTCCGCCTCCCAGAACTTAATCATCACCAGACCCGATGGACCCGGAACAAAAGAAAAACTGCCCGGCCATGGGTTGAAGGCGCGAATGCGGCAAGCGATCTCGCCGGCCGGAAGGCTCCAGTTGATTCGGCCATCTTCCTTGGTGATTTTTCTGGCGTAGGTTGCCCCTTCGGCGGATTGAGAAATCAAGGGCAACCGACCCGCGACGTACTCGGGAATGGTTTGCAGCAACAAGCGCCCTCCCAAGTCGGCCAAACGATCATGAAGTGTCTGCGCGTTATCGTCTGGCCGGATGGGCGTTGTTTCCCATTTCAGCATGGGGCCCGTATCGAGGCCTTCATCGATCTTCATGATGGTCACCCCGGACTCCGGGTCGCCGTTGAGGATCGCCCATTGGATGGGACTAGCCCCTCGGTATCGCGGCAGCAAAGAGGCGTGCACATTCAAACAGCCATACTGGGGGAGAGAAAGAATTGCGGGAGGCAAAATCTGTCCATAAGCCGCCACCACAATCAGATCGGGCTCCCATCCGGCGATCGTCCGGATCGATTCCTCGGCCCGCAAGCGAATTGGCTGGTAAACGGTCCATCCATATTTCTGCGCGGTGACCTTGACCGGAGGCGGACTCAATTGAAGATCCCGGCCTTTGGGACGATCCGGCTGAGTCACCACTGCAAGCATCTGATACTCGGGAACCTTCGCCAAGGCCTCCAGGACCGGGCAGGCCAGGTCGGCGGTCCCCATGAAAACAATGCGCAACGGATCCATAGGGCGGCCTTCCCGTGCTAAGACGGCCGACTGAATGTCCAGGAATTGGGATCGAACTGCCCTTCCCGTCGGGCAACCACTTCCAGGATGTTGTGAAGAACCTGGATGGGAGTCAGGGTTGCGTCGATCTGAATGACAAGCTTCGGGCCATAAAAATCAAGGACCGGCCGAGTCTCGTTTTCATAGGTCTCCAGCCGCCGTCGAATCACCTCCAGACTCGCGTCGTCCAGTCGGTTCTCCCGCAAGGCGCGCCGCTGTAATCGTTCCACCAGCTTATTGCGATCGGCGCAAAGCAGATTGAACACCGCCTTCACATTCAGGGTGTCCTCCAGGAGTTTGGCCTGAGCCAGGTTGCGCGGAATGCCGTCCAGGATGAGCGTGTCCCGCTCAGGCCGAAACTGGCCTGCCTGTTCCCGTTTCTTGATGGACTCGTGCCACAAGCGAACGGTGTATTCGTCCGGAACCAACTGCCCGCGGGCCGAATAATCGAGAAAAATCCGCCCTAATTCGCTATCGACAGTCAGGCTTCGGAAAACGTCCCCGCAGGAATTATGAAAGAAGTTGGGCACGACTCCGAGAACCTTGCCCTGCGTCCCCTTCCCCGCCCCGGGGGCGCCAAAGAGTAAAATGGTGCTGTATTTCATGAAATCGGCATTCGCTGGCTCACCTTCAGGCTAAACAATTGCCGCGATTCCGCCCGCCGTCAAACGGGTTTTGAACGGATGATTAACTCAAGACCGAAAATTATTCGTTCGCTTGTTTTTCGCGCAACTGAACTTCGCGGATTTCATCGAAAGACAAGCTCACTTCCGGTCCTGTGTTTAACTGAATATGGAGGTCATTGGCGGTGATCCGGGCAATGCGGCGCGCAATGTGCTCATCCCGATTCGTTCGAAATACGATGACAAAATCCTTCTCCGCCTCGCCCAGGACCACCCGGAAGAATCCAGGAAATTTGGTTTCGAAAAACCGCCGGTTCATGGTGACTTCGCCCCGGCGATAGGTGGCTGGCTGCAGCGCGGCGCCTGATCCCGACTTGGGCCGCGAAATGCTCAAAGCGCCGCCTCCGGGCGGCGGAGCTCCGGTTCCACCCGTCGAGGTATCTTCGGTGACCGCGGGCGCAGCCTCAGCCTCAACTCCAGCCCCAGGCGGAGGCAGCCCCAGAAAAACCAGCGGTCCAAGCACCGGCAGAATTGCCGAGGCGCCGCACACCATCGCCGCGGAACGGCGTCGAAAAAGCGCGATCTCCCATGCGGCAAACAAGTTGGCCAAATACAACACTCCCAGCAGCAAAAGGCCAAGCGGTGAAGTCAATCCCGCAAAAAAACCGCCCCCCCCCTCAGGCCGCACGACCTTGGGATCGTAGCGCAAGGTATACTGATTCTTGGCCCGTTCGCGGGCCGCCCGCTTCATCTTGACTTCCAACGAGATCTCGATGAAGGGTTCCACGTGCGGCTTGATCTTCGAATCCTTGGCCAAGGCCTTCAAGGTTTCCTGGGAAAACCGCGCCCAGGGAATCCGTTCGGAAAACCCTCCCACCTCCAGCGCAATGATGAGACCGTCCTCGTTCGGGCCGGCGGTCCGTCCCTTGATGACCTCGCCATTGGTCAATTTGAATTCATCGGCCTGTGCCGGCAACATCATCCAGCCCGCCAGACCCACCAACAAAATCATCTTCCAGAAATTTCGCATGCCGGTTGTTTGATCTATCAAAGCCATGCCTCAAGAGAAAGCAAATTGTTTGCCATAAAACCAAATCGCCAAGGCCGACCAAAAACCGCGCATAAAACGACCTGGCTTACATTCGCGGTTCGATTTGGACATTGCGTTCGTTTGGTTTCACTCACGATTCGAAGCCACCGAGAATGTCCTGAAGCCAATGTCGCAACTCATCCATCGAGTAGGGTTTCTGGATGAAACCCGCAATGCCACCCCCCTCAAAACGTTCGGCGATTTCCTTCTGGGCGTACCCACTGGCAACGATAACCGGAAGTCTTGAATTCAGCCGGTTCAATTCCTTGAAGGCTTCCACCCCATCCATGCGGGGCATCGTCAGATCGAGAAGGACGAGCTTGATTTCCTGGGCATGCTGACGATAAACCTCAAGGGCCTCCTGGCCATCAGATGCTTGCAAGACCTTGCAGCCCAACCGCTCCAGCAGTTTAGCGGCCAATCGGCGTACCGACTCTTCGTCATCCGCCAACAAAACCGTCTGGCCAGCGCGCCAACGCTCTCCAGCGACCTCCATGGCTGCCGAGCGAGGCCCGGTCTTTTCCGTCTTGGCCTCTGGAAACACCACTTGGATCACCGTTCCTTTCCCGGTTGCGCTTTCGGTTTTCAGCGTACCTCGATGCCGTCGAACGATGCCAAGAACCGCGGATAGACCCAGGCCGCGTCCCAGGAACTTGGTGGTGAAAAAGGGTTCGAACATTCTCTCCAGGATTTCGGGGCTCATTCCACAGCCGGAATCCTCCACTTTCAACCAGACAAAGGCGCCT
Organism: Verrucomicrobiota bacterium; assembly: GCA_022709905.1. Lineage (GTDB taxonomy): Bacteria > Verrucomicrobiota > Verrucomicrobiia > Limisphaerales > UBA1319 > JAKLHY01. The sequence goes on from JAKLHY010000037.1 coordinate 43,327, forward strand.
GACTTCAATGAATCGTTGGCGAAGTACCCCCGCAACTCTTCATGGCTCAGATTGCTCGTGCCGGTGGAAATGGTGATCACGCCTTCCTGGTCGTCGAGAGCTTCCGTTGCGTTGAGAACCAGATTCATGACCACTTGACGAATCTGGCTGACATCGCCCTCGATGAGTGGCAGCGGCTGGCAAAGATGGACGTCCAAACGGGCTTTCTTGGATACCGAGGCCTGCAACAGCGGCGCCATCTCCTGAATCAAACAGGACAGCTGAATGCTTTCCTGAAGAAAACTGCCTCGACCCGAGTAAGCCAGCATTTGGCGGCAGAGCTCGCTTGCCCGGCGGGCGGAATCCTCGATTTCACGCAGACACGAACCCGCGGCCGATGAGATGGGAACCTGCTCTGCGGCCAGGGCCGCATTCCCCAAAACTACCGTCAACAGATTGTTGAAATCGTGCGCAACGCCCCCGGCCAACACTCCAAGGCTTTCCAGTTTTTGCGTCTCCTGTAATCGACGTTCCAGCGCGAATCGTTCTTCCTCGAGGCGTTTCCGGTCAGTAACGTCCCGAAGGATATTCAGAGTAGCCGGCCGCCCCTCCCATTCGATCACCGTCGTGTTCAGTTCAATCCAGATGATCCGCCCGTCGCGGCATAACGCCCGGAAACTGTAGGCCTGTGGAAGATGACTCGCGCCCTTGGCCCTTTCAAAATGCCGCTCGACCACGAGCGCGCGATCCTCGGGATGCACAAACTGATCAAAGGGCTTTCCGATGATGCATTCGACACTATAACCCATGAGCTCAACCAAACGGTTGTTGGACTCCTTCAGGAGACCGTCCTGAACGACAAAAATGCCATCATTGGCGTTTTCGACCAACTGGCGATAACGCTTCTGGCTTTCCTGCAAGGCTTCAGCCGATCGTTGTCGCTCCAGGGCCAGCTTTCGTTCTCTCTCCGCTTCGCGCAACCGGAATCTGGCCTTCCGGCTGGATACGAGCCATCCTGCCATCAGAAGTCCACCCCCAAACCCGGAAATCGCCAGGACCCGAAACCACCAGGTCTGCCACCACGCAGGAAGAATGATCAACTCCAGGCTTGTGCCATCCCGATTCCAAACGCCGTGGTTATTGGCGGCCAACACCCGGAACCGGTATTTGCCGGGATCCAGATTGGTATAGGTTGCCCGCTGCACCTGTCCAGCCTGACGCAGTTCCCGATCGAAGTTCTCCAACTGAAACGCAAACTGGTTCTTCTCGGGCGAACGGTAGTTCAAGGCCGCAAAGCGGAAACTGATGACCGAATACCGTGCGGGCAACTCCAAACGACGCAACTCGGTAATGCTCTTGGACAGGGGAAAACCTTCGGTTCCCGGGTGAATCCATTGGCCGAATAGCTCCAGGCCGGTTAACACCACTGGTGGAGGAGCGGGGTTGGATCCCAATGCTCTTGGATTGAATCGGTTAAAGCCCTGGATCCCCCCAAACATGAGTTCTCCTGATCTGAGCTTCCATCGGCTGCCCCGATTGAACTGCAATCCTTGAAGACCGTCGCTTTCGTCGTAGTTCCTGAATTCTCCGGTCCGGGGATCCAAACGGCTCAAGCCACGGTTGGTCGTGATCCACAAGTAACCGTCGTCATCTTCCACGACCCCCATCGCCGTGTCGCTCGGCAGTCCTTGAGGCACGCCATAACTGCTGAACCGACCGGTGACCCGATCCAGGCGGTTTAACCCGCCCCCCATGGTCGCAATCCAAAGCCTTCCCCCCCGGTCTTCGTAAAGATCCACCACAACATTATGGCTCAATGAATCGGATGAAGCCCGGCTGGATTGAAATCGCCGCCAGTCGCCCGTGTCTGAGTTCCAGAGCGATAGCCCCCCATGCGTGCCCGCCCATAGAGAACCGTCACGTGCAACCAAGAGACACCAGACTGTATTATCACTCAGACTACGCGGATCATCCGGATCGAAACGGTAATGAATAAAGCGCTCTTCAGCCGGCAAAAAGCAATCCACCCCCCCCATGGTCGCAATCCAAAGCCGGTGCTGAGTGTCCTCCGCAATCCGCCAGACATGGGGATTCCCCAGCCAATCCGGACGATTGGCGTCGGGGAGGTAGCGTTTGAATTTTCCCCTTTCGGGGTCAAACCGGTTGAGTCCACCCTGATAGGTTCCAGCCCAGAGCTGGCCCTGATGATCACGAAAAAGGCAGAGAACCGCATTAGCTCCCAGGCTCTCCGGATCGGTCGGATCGTGACGGTAATGGGACCATTGGTTCCGGGCGGAATCCCAGTGGTTCAATCCGCCCCGATCTGTCGCCACCCAGAGGTCCCCATCGGGATCCTCCCAAAAGGCAAGAACCGAGTTGTCGCTCAGTGAATTGGTCGAACCAGGCTCTTCGCGATAAATCCGAATGGGCGTGGTCAGGCGGTTCATATGATTCACCCCGGCAGGAAAAAGACCAATCCATAAATCCCCGGTCCGATCCTGGAAAATGCAACGAACAACATCGCTCGACAAAGTGTGCGGAGAGTATTTCTGGCAGCGAAAATGCCGGAACCTTTTTGTTTCGGGTTCGTAAGTGCTCAGGCCCCCCCCATCGGTGCCAATCCAGATTCGGTTGTCGTCATCTACCAGAACGGCGCTCACGATGCTGGCTTGAAGCGCGCCCGGGTCTGTGAGGTCCTTGGTAAACCGCTCAAATCGTCGCCGCTCGGAATCCAACCGGCAAAGACCGCCGTCTGTTCCCACCCACAACCCACCCTCCTGGTCTTCCTGAATCCGGTTCACCCGGTTGTGACTCAGGCTGGACGGATCATCCGCACGGTATTCGAATACCCGGTTTGCGCGGGTTGCAGGATCAAATTCAATCAGCCCCCCCTCGTCGGTTCCCAGCCAGATCTTCCCCTGGCGATCCCGATACATCGTCCGGATTCTCTCGTGTCTGCGCGCTTCCTTGCCTCCGGACCAATCGACGAAACGCTCCGCCTTTCCCTGGCGGGGATCGAGATGGTTGAGCCCCCCTCCGCTAGTCCCCACCCACAGGGTTCCATCGGTGTTGACCAACACTCCTGTAATTCCGTCGTTACTCAGACTTGTGGAATCCTCAGGATCATGGCGGTAATGCGTAAACCGTTCCGTGTTCCGATGCCAGCAGTCCAAGCCTCTTTCGGTGGCAATCCAGAGGTTTCCCTGGGCATCTTCGGTGATGGCCGCCACCATGTTGTCGGATAAACTCCCGGGATCGATCGCGGTGTGGCGAAACACCCGGATCTCCGTCCCATCATACCTTGCCAAACCGTCCATCGTCCCAAACCAAAGAAACTCCCGGCTGTCCTGATAAATACAGGTCACCTCTGAAACAGGCATCCCATTCTCAGGCATCAACCGCTTGAAATGAAGATAATCCAGGGGAACCGCCCCCTCTCCTCCCCAAGAAATCCACCCCGCCATCCCCCCCAGAATCATCAAGGCCATCCGGCTCCAGAACTCAATGACACTCCGAAAACGAAGCTTCCCTCCCTGTCTTCTCAAAGGCGGATGCATGCGAGAGCGTTGTTTCCCTGGCTGTTTTTCTCTTGTGACGGTCTCCAATGGAGGACCATCCTATATCAGCATATCTCGAATGTCACCCACGATCTCATCCGGCTCTCCCGAAGCGGCCGGCAAAATTATTATTGAAAAGCGGTCGTGAGCGTCCTAATGATTCGCCTCGGTGAAACTAACCGATTTAAGGGGTATTTTGCAGTATATCCCACGTTTCCGGGACAAGGTGTTTGTCGTCAGCATTGACGGCGCCATTGTCACGGACGAAAACTTTGCCAACATCCTGTTGGACGTGGCGGTCCTCCGCTCGCTCAACATCCGGGTGGTTTTAGTCCACGGGGCGTCCGCGCAGATCCAACTTTTGGCTGAACAGCAAAACGTGATTCCCTCCGACCTGGATGGCAGCGGCACCACTGATGCCGCAACCCTTCAGCTGGCACTCACCGCGTCGAATCGTTTAACCCATGAAATCCTGGAGGGACTTGCCACAAACGACCTGCGCGCGGCCAATACCAACGCTATCACCGCCTATCCCCTCGGCATCCTCCAGGGCGTGGATCACCTGTTTACGGGCAAAGTCGAGCGCGTCGATGTCGAATTGCTCCAGATCCTCCTCGATAAAGGCGTCATTCCGGTCATCTCCCCCATTGGATTCGACGGGGACGGGCGCAGTTACCGTTTGAATTCAGACAGTGTGGCCGTCGCAGTGGCCGAAGCCCTGAAGGCCGCCAAGATCCTCTTCCTGACTACGGAAGACGGACTTGTCTTCCGAGGAAAAGTGATCCGCCAAATGATTGTGGGCGATCTGGACGCCCTTCTGGCGGCGCACAAAGGCGATTTTCCGGTCCACCTCCTCTCGAAAGCGATCCATGCCGCGGCCGCCTGCCGCAACGGCGTTCCCCGGGTTCACATCCTCAACGGTTGTGTCGACGAAGGCCTGCTCGCCGAAGTCTTCTCAAACGAAGGCATTGGCACCCTGGTTTATGCCAACGAATACCAGCAGATCCGACGGGCCCTGAAGAAAGATGTCCGCAGCATTCTTCGGCTGACCAAAGACTCTGTGGCTTCCGAGGAACTGATGAAACGAACCCGCGCCGGCATCGAAAAGCAACTCAACGACTATTACCTTTTTGAGATCGATAAAAACACGGTCGGCTGCGTGGCCCTCCATTCTTACCCGGAATACGGCAAAGGCGAGCTCGCCTGCCTCTACGTCAGTCCCTCCCACGAAAACCAGGGCATCGGACGCAAACTGATTCAGTTCATCGAGAATAAAGCGCGCGAGCTGGGACTTCAGGAATTGATCGTCCTGTCCACGCAAGCCTTCACTTACTTCCAATCCAAAGCCGGCTTCGTCGAAGGATCCTCGGAAGACCTGCCTCCCGCCCGTCGTGAAAAATACGAGCAAAGCGGGCGCAAGTCCAAGATCCTGCTGAAACGGCTGACAAAATGAGCCCCGCCCCCGCGCCGCCCTGACGGCGTGAAGAAAAAAGTCCATGAAGTCCCATCCTTCATGTCCTGAAATCGCGGCTTGTTCACGGGGGGAGTCCTGGTAGGGTTTCGGGCACATCGCATGAATCCGGTATCGACTACACTGATAAAAGAAGACCGTCTTGACACGAGTGCCGGTTTTCCGGCGGCGGGTCTGGCTGTCCTCATCTTGATCCTCTGTTCCATTCAGGTGTCTCTGGCCGCTTCCTCCCGCGACACACCGGCAGGTTTGCAGGCTCTCTTTCGGCAATACCTGGATCGGGCTTTTGCGATGCGGCCATTGGACGCCACACGCCTCGGCGATCATCGGTTCGATCATCGTCTTGACGATATCTCACCCGAGGCCCGCTCCCGCTGGCTCGATCACTGCCAATCCACCCTCCGCACTCTTCGCCGCGAGGTGGATCCCCGATTCCTCTCGGCCGATGATCAAGTGGACTATGCCATTTTCAGGCAGGATCTGGAAAAATCCATCTGGCTGGCCAAACATACCCATCCGTTCGAGGAAGATCCCCGGATCTATGGCGACTACATTAATGATGGCATTTACCTCCCCCTATCCCAGTCCACTCTCCCCAGGGAAACCAATATTGCCAACGCCATCGCCCGGATGCGACAAATCCCACGCATCCTGGAGACAGCCCGCCAATGCCTGCGCGCGCCCCCTCGAGTCCACACCGAAACCGCCATCCGCCAGAATCGTGGAGCGATTGCCTTTTTCGAGAATGATCTCCTCCTGCTGGCAGGTGATACCCCGCAAAAAAGCGAGCTCCAGCAGGCGGGCCGAACCGTGGCCGCAAGCCTCAGGGATTATCAGAAATTCCTGGAAAACGATCTCCTGCCCCGAGCCCGAGGGGACTGGCGGCTTGGACGCCAGCGTTTCAACGAAAAACTGGCGCTGGAACTGGATGCAGGCGTAACAGCGGCCGAAGTCCTGGCCGAAGCGGAATCGGAATTCGCCCGTGTCAAACGGGACATGTATGTTCTGGCGCGACAGGAGTGGCCCCGGTATTTTCCTAAGGCCCCCCTCCCGGCGGACGATGAGGAGGGCCGCAACGACACAATCCGGCGTGTGCTGACCGAGATCGGCAAAGACCATGGCGAACCGGAAAACCTGACCCGCGATGTCCGTCAAACCGTTCGAACCCTTCAACAGTTCATCACCGATCGCGATCTGCTCCGCCTCCCCGAACCGGACCGTTGCCAGATCATCGAAATGCCCGAGTTCCAACGCGGCAATTCCACGGCTTATATGAACTCGCCTCCCCCTCTGGATCCAAACGCCTCGGGCTATTTCGCCGTCAGCCCGCCTCCCCGGGACTGGGATGCGGACCGGGTCCGCAGTTATCTCGAGGAATACAACCGGCATATGCTCCAAATCCTCACCATCCATGAAGCCTACCCCGGGCACTACGTTCAGTTTGAATACGCCAATCGCTGTCCGTCCCTCATCCGGCGGGTGCTCGCTTCAGGAGTGTATGTGGAAGGATGGGCCGTCTACACCGAACAGACTTTGTTGGATCAGGGATACGCCCAAGGAGATGCCGCGCTGCGGTTAACCCAGCTCAAGTTCTACCTCCGCGCGGTGGCCAATGCCCTCCTCGATCATCACATGCACTGCGCCGAAATGTCGGACGACCAAGCCATGGATCTGCTGGTCCGGCAAGCATTCCAATCCGAAGGCGAAGCCCGCCTGAAAGTCATCCGCGCCAAACAATCCTCCTGCCAGCTCTCCACTTATTTCGTGGGCCGCATGGCCCACTACCGGCTGCGTCAGAAAATCCAGCGGGAAATGGGCGAGCGTTTTCAGCTGGGACGCTATCATGAAGCCGTTCTGGCGCAAGGCCCCGTGCCGGTCAAGTTCCTGCCGGACCTAGTCAGAGATTCGCTTGGCCTGGCTCGCCGTTAGTTCATCATACGCTCGATTTGGAAATATCCTCTCATGTCTACCCCTCTTGTATCCCCGGCTTCACCCGCCACAGCGCTGAGACATCCTCGAGGTCTTTACACGCTGTTCTTCACCGAGATGTGGGAGCGCTTCAGTTATTACGGAATGCGCGCCTTGCTGATCCTGTTCATGGTGGCGGGAGTTCAGAGCGGCGGTCTCGGGATGACCGATGAGGTGGCGACGGCCATCTATGGGCTTTATACGGCCGGGGTCTATCTTGCAGCCCTCCCGGGCGGATGGGTGGCCGACCGGTTGCTGGGAGCGCAACGCTCCGTTTGGATCGGCGGCCTCCTGATTGCATTCGGTCAATTCTCTCTGTCCATACCGCGCATCGAGACTTTCTACCTGGGATTGTTGCTGTTGATCATGGGCACAGGCCTGCTCAAACCGAACATCAGCGTGATCGTGGGCCAACTCTACCCGGAAGGCGGCGCCCGCCGGGATGCGGGTTTCACGATATTTTATATGGGCATCAACCTGGGAGCGGCCATCGGCCCGCTCGTCTGCAGCACGCTGGGCGAGAAATGGAATTGGCGATACGCCTTCATCGCGGCCGCTTTTGGGATGATCCTGGGGTTGGTGCAGTTTGGCATGACGCGGCATCACCTGGGCGAAGCCGGCAAACTCCCGGGGCACACCGGACAAAGCCGGCGACGCGATTGGGTGATCCTTGGCATGGGCCTTGGCATCATTGCCGGACTGGTCGTGATGACCTGGACAGGTGTCATCCGGCCAAATCCGGTGGTGCTGGCTCGCAACACTTCCACCCTCATTCTGGCCTTGGCCGCGGTCTATTTTCTGGGCGTTCTTTTGTTCGCAGGCCTGGATCGGGTCGAAAAAGGCCGGATTGGCGTCATTGCGATTTTGTTCGTGGCATCCGCCATGTTCTGGTCCGGATTTGAGCAGGCCGGTTCATCCTTGAATCTTTTCGCCGATCGACACACGGAACGCATGATCTCCTGGACCCACAGTGTGATCCCGGCCGGCTGGTTTCAGTCCTTGAACCCCATTTTTATCATCACATTGGCGCCCGTAGTGGCCGCCTTTTGGATGTCTCTGGCCCGGCGTCATATTAATCCCTCCTTATCCGTGAAGTTTGCGGTGGGACTGGTCTTGCTCGGGCTCGGATTCTTTATCATGGTGGGCGCGGCACGACTGGCTGTGGCGGGGCAGAAAGCGGCGCCCACCTGGCTGATCTTCACCTACCTGTTCCATTCCATTGGCGAGCTCTGTCTGAGCCCGGTGGGTCTGAGTTCCGTCACCAAGCTGGCCCCGCCCCGGCTGGTGGGCCAAATGATGGGCATCTGGTTCCTGGCCACTTCTCTGGGCAACCTCTTCGCCGGCCTCATTGCCGGCGAGGTCAGCGGCGAATTGACAGGTCAAATGCCGGGACGGTTCCTTCAAATTGTCCTGACCACCTGCGGCACCGGCTTGCTGCTCCTGGTTTTTGCCAAACCCGTCAAACGCCTCATGGGCGGCGTCCAGTAAGACTACCCCCGTTCCGCCTCAAGACTCCGGAAAAAGTGATAGCAGATCCGCAAGGGATCAACGGGAACTGTCAGTGCCCGAGAATTCACGAAACACTCTTCTGCAATTGCTTTATCGAGAGAAATCGTCTATATAAAGAACTACGATAATTCCAGGCCGATAGCCCCAACTGAATTCCTGAAAGAATCGGATGCCCAGGGAAAAAAACCGGTAAAAAGGAGGATAACCTTATGAGAACACACGTTCGAAAGATGCTTGCCCTGATCGGTTTGTTGGGCTTGATGATGGCGAGCTCGGCGACGGCGGGCCCTGCCGCTACCGGATTGGATACAGGAACTTTGAGTCTCATCGAACCGCGGCGAACCTACAACGTCCTATCACTCAAAGATGTCATCGTGCCTTCCTCCGCCAATTCGCCCCCCAGAGAACAAGCAGTCAACGTGCTGGATCAAAACAGCGCCACCAAGTATCTGAACTTTGACAAACTGGACACCGGATTCACGGTGACCCCGGCCATGGGCGCTACCATCATCACCGGCATCTCCCTAACCTCCGCCAATGATGCGCCCGAGCGCGATCCCGCCTCCTATCTCATCGAAGGATCAGATAACGGCCGAAGGTTCGACATGATCGCAAAAGGAACTGTGCCCCGGTTCAAAGACCGGCTCACGCGTCAGACGTTCAGCTTCCTGAATACCAAGCCCTATACGGTCTACAGGGTAACCTTTCCCACAGTGTCCGATGCCTCCACGGCAAACAGCATGCAGATCGCTGATGTGGCCCTTTTGGGCCGCGCCTATGGCGCCGTGACAACCGAACCATACATCGAGCAGCCCCAGTTCACAGGCATGACGAGGAATCCCGACCGAACCCTCACCCTCACTTGGACGGGCCAGGGAACGCTCCAGGCCGCCCCCGACCCAGCGGGTCCCTTCGAGGATATCTTCGGCGCGACCAGCCCCTATACCTTCCTGCCGAAAGACCGGATGAAGTTTTTCCAGCTGAAAACAGCGAGAGTGGATCGCGTGGTCCAACCCGGCAAGGGTGTGGAGATCATGCAAGTGGACTTTGGCTCCAAGTTTCCGGCCACCGAGTGGGGCCGATTGTTTCTGGATCACAGGAGCCTCCTTAAGAATACCGGTGTCGCCGGGGGATATCTCAATGTCTTCACGAAGAAAGGCTGGGCGGTTCGAAATCTGCCTGTTCCGTCGCTTGATCAGCCTCCATGTGTCAAATATTTTGAGCTCGGAGTGCCGGAACGGGGCACGCGAATCAAGGGCACTGAAATTAAGGTGTTCCACTCGAACGGCCCCGTGGACAATGCCCAGGAGCAAGTCTCCAAAATCGATTTCTCCCAATACGTAGTTTCCGAATGGCTCTGGAATCCCGCCGGCGTCGGCCGTGAATCGATCGAGGTCATGCCCGATCAGGCGCCGCCAACCCTCTCGGTAAGAACCGTCTTCAAGCTCGTCTTTTCCGTCGCTCATTACGAGAACATTACCAACGAGGAGGCCGCGAAAAACCAATGCGGGCCCATGGCGGTGGCCAATTCTCTCCAGTTCCTCGAGAACGAGGGCCACATCACGGTTCCGCACAATCACACGCTCGGTCTGAAAGGGGACAACACATTGGTGGGACGTCTCGACACCGCCTGCGACAGATCCGTTACCGCGCGCTGCTCGGGGTCGGGGGTCTGCATGGAGGAAATGATCGAGGGCAAGTTCAAATATTTAAGCGACAACGGCCTTTCAACGGCCCTCTCGCATCGGCACCAAGGCGTGGGCGCGCTCTGCGCTCTTCTGCCTTCGGCGAACTTTACAGCTCATGGGATCACGTCCCAATACGATGGAACCCCTCTGACTTGGGAATGGCTCCGAGACCGAATTCAGGACGGTTGGGCGGTTGAAGCCTGGATCACATGGGCGGGAGGCGGCGGTCACGTGGTCCGAGTCACCGGATGCGGGAAGAGGTTTGGCATTCCCTGGCTGCGTTATTCGCACGATGCCCAGCAGTGCAACGATACGTCGGGCCTCGAGGATGTCATCGTCGACCTGAGTGATCCGGACGCCGATGGCCGCTTTAACTTGGACGACACCAACAACGAGATCGTGCTCTTTGTCGCAGCGGGGCCTTAGAGCCTGTTTAAAAATTCCAAGGGGCGCTGTTTTCGCAGAAATGGCCGCATGGCGAGGCGCGAATGACGAGCATACCCGATCTGGCTTCGATCGAATCGGAGAACGCCAGAACGCGGCAGCCTCGGTTCTATTGCAGCCGGATCGGCATGGCGGCAATCAACCGGAAGAATCGGGACAAGACCGATCCGGTATATTGCTGGGGAGCGTCTTCGCCAAACTGGAACGTGATCGATGCTTTGAAGTTGTGCATCACGAAGCAATAGCTGCCATTGGCCATAACTCCCAGAAAATCCCCGGTCCTGCTGAAGACCAGATCGCCGCGAGAGGGATTGAACTTGCCAAAAATACCCTTGAAAAGGTTGCGGTCCATCCTGACATATTGGGGAGTTGCCAGGTCGATCTGGAATTTGCACTCCCCATAATAACCTTCGCGCGCGCCCACGAGAACCGCCTCTTGGAATTTGAACGGATTCTCCGCCAATCGGTAGACTCGAGAACCGAGTTGCCGGGCTTCCTCTTGCGTGAGGGGAATCATCACCAAACGCGGATCCAGGAGACAGAACGAGAGACTTTTGATCGGCAACGGATTGGGACCCCGCCCTAGCGTTCCCGTCAGGCCTTGCCAGTCGGTTCCTGGATCCATGAAGCTAAACGGGGTGTCATCCACATGACAAATGGCCATGGTATTGGTGCCGTCGGTCACCAGGATGGTTTCGATATCCCGCTTTCTGTTATGGTCGATCCCAAACATGCCCGATCTGGAAACCGAGATCCTGCCGGGAACACGGTTCGTGGCGAAATCGCTGAAAATCGTGTTGGCCGCCAAAGGACGATACTCCCGGACTTCCTTGGCAAGATTGCCCGAATTGGTCGCCAGGGCGGCGATCCGCACTGCCATTTGATCCGAGCTCTGGGCCAAGGTGGTGACCCCGTCGGCCAGTTTGTCCGCGTGTTGAAGGATCCGCGCCTTTTCGCTGCGCACGGTTTGGACCTCTGTCTGTGCGGCGGCCAACTGTTGAATGGCGTGGCCTTTTTCGGTTTGGGCGGTCTTTAATTCGTTGGACAGTTGCGACTTTTCGGATTCCAGCGTTTGCCGGTTGGTTTCCATTTCCGCTAATTTTTGCTGCATCGTGGCGGCCTTTTCGAATTCCTCGCGGAGCCGGGCTTCAGTCAGGACGAGTTTTTCCTTTGAAACCTTCGCCTCGGTGGAGGTGGTTTCCAGTTGTCGCTGCAGGATGACCAGATTGGTTTGGGCTGCCGCGTATTGCTGCTGCAACACACCGCGTTCCTGTTCCAGCTGCCGGGCTTGCTGCTCCTTTTGAAGCAGGCTCTGTTGCAGGGCCTGATTCTGCTTCTCGCGGTCCGCCAACAAACTCCCCTGGTCGCGAATGTTCTCCTGGGTCTGGCTCAGTTCCCCGCTTAATTGCTGGCGGACCCGCCTTTCCTCGTCCAAGGCCCCTTTGAGAACGTTCACCAGGTCTTTGTTGCCACTGAGCGAATCGGGATTCAACTTGGGCTGAACCTTGGCCGGCGTCTTGTCCGGCAGCATCTTGTCGACCTCAAAACTGGAAAAGGTCAGCAGACTGACCAGGAGGAAGTCGGCAATGACGATGAGGATGGATCGGTTCATACGCTGGGAGTTTCCCGTTCCTGCACCTGCGGTTCACTTTCCAGAATCAGCTTCCGCCGCAAGGGGCGCACATGAAAGATCTTCAAGATCGAGACAAAAATAATGCCAAAGGAGGTCGATGAATAACCGGCCATCAGGCTGGGTTTGACGATCCCAATCGACATGAGAATCAACGCGATGATCGTTCCAACGAACCCCAAATAAAGCCCGGCATCAAACAGGTGGTCCTCATTTTCCAGCAGCCTGAGTTTGATCCGCGGTTCCACCGCCTGTCGCCGGATCTCGGCCAGCTTCACCAGGCACGCCACATATAGCAGGGCTTGGAGCACGAAAAATAAAAGCAGGGATAAGAGAGCGACTTGGTTCATAATCGAATCGGGGGCTTGGGTTGTTCCGGGAAGGACGACGTCGCCCGCCGCGGGCAACGCGAATTGAAGGGGATATTCCGCTTGCTGGCTTTCCTGGGCGAGAAACGGCTCGTTCAGGAAGGAGATCACCAACAGGAAAAGCAAAGCTGCCAAAACCTGGCGGACAGGATCCAAACCGGGGACCTGAAGGGGCTGTTCAAGGACCGATACGGCGGGTTTGGCATGCTGGTAGGCCCTGGCCAATAAGAATCCACCCGCCAGGAGGAACAAATACTTTAAGATCAAAGCCGCCCAAAGGGTGATCCGGCACCAACCCAGCACGGCGTAAAAATAGGTGGAAAACGGATTCAATTCCACCACGTGTTGCCGCAAAACCGGGTAATAAACCCGCGCCTGCAATGACAACAATTCTTTGAACCCACCCAGGCCGCAGCCCAGGCTGTACTGTAAATCCTGCACGCCGGTCTGATGGAATTCCCTCAGGTAGCTGACCACCGCGCCAGGCTGCCCGCTCCAATGAACCGCCGCAAAAAGCACGGCCATATGATCTTCGTGCTCACGTGCCAGCAAAGCCAGTTGGCCCAAGGTCTCCACATCCTCGATCGGATGGACAAACAAAGTGAGTTCAGCCCAGTTCAGACGCATGCCCAAGGACATCAAGTCCAGCAGCGCCCGCTCCACCGGCTCGGAAATCCCCGCTTGAACCGCCTGCAGCGCCAGTTTCAAGATCTCGTCCTGCAACGAAGGGGTGAAATGATCTCCCTGCAACAAAAGTCCGGCCAACACAATCACCGCGTCAAAAACCCGGCCCGAACTGGAATCGGCCGGAGGGAACAGGACCGTATGGGTCAATTGCCGGATCTGCAAGACCTCCCGCACGTTCGGACGCCGGGAAAGGCTGAGATAGTCCAGGATCTTTTCGCGGTAGTCCTGGCGTTGGATCAGGCCAATGATGGGCAGGTTTGTCGAGGGCAAGCCCAAGCCACCCGTTGATAGCAGATTCTCCAACACCGGATCGGCGCCCCCCAAAACCTCCAACGAGGCATGGGCCAGTGCAAAATTCGTCACCGCCATCCCCAACTTCTCATGGCCCGCAACGTTTTCCGCCTGGGCAATCTGCAATAACATCCGGGCCGGCCCCAGCTTTTCCAGCCTCAAAAGCGAGGTTCCGGCCTCGACCACCGATCGGGTATCCACTCCCGCCTGGTCAATAACCGCGGCATCGACTGCCCGCAAGTGCGCCGGCACCAATAGGCCGCCGAGCACTAGCGTCACGCCGAGCACCCCAAAAACTCCCATCCAAATCCAACGTTGCATCTCGAATGGTTCGGAATTCAACTCATTCTAACCGTTCCACACCATGACGCCAATACCAGTTTCTTCCAAGATTCATGGGCATGGCATCTTTAGTTACGACTGGAAGCGGTCCGCGAGTATTCAAACAATCCTGCGGACCGCACAACCCACCCCGCTCGGCATTCCCACTCCGAGGCGGAATCTCAACAATGCCCGAGGCTTTGGACCGGTTGCCATAATAAAATTCCGAATGGCCGGAGGAATTTTGGCCTGGGTCAAGGCGCCAAGGCCGGCACATCCCTGAAACGGGCTGCAACGGCCCAGCCAACGCAGGCCCAGGCCAAAAGGACCCTGTCTCAACAAGATGGAGCCGAAAGCGGGCGGGGGCTTCGTTCCGTCAACCTCGATAAGGATGTTGCCAAGGCTGCCGATAGTCGCGCTTCATCATCTTTTGCGCGATGGGATGTCCCGTGATCTGTGCGGCGGCTGCGTCCCATTCGAGCCGCGCTCGCGCATCAAAAGCGGCCATCGCCAGCTTGACGGTGGCTGTGGACTGGAAACCGTCCTCCACCGTGCAGAGTGGCGACGTGCGTCCGCGCACCGCCTTGAGAAAATCGGCGACATGAGCCGTGGCCATGTCCGCCGAGGCTTTCGTCACCTTGCGTTCGGCGTTTTTTCCCTTGGGGATCGCAACCCAACGATCATCAGTCACAAAAACCGTTTCCTTTTCGCCATAGAAAAATAGGCCGTTGGCCACCTCGGGCGTGTATTCCTCCGCCCCCCAAATCCGATGCCGCCATACCACCGGGCACTTCTCGAATTCGAACCAGACATTCATCTGATCCGGCGTGGTGATCTTGCCGCGGAATTGATAAAGACCACCCGAGGCTTGGACAGACCGGGGGATCGATTCTCCCAAAATCCAGCGGGTGGCGTCGATGAGATGAATTCCCCAGTCCACCAGGTGGCCGTGCCCGTAAGCCTGCTCGAGGCGCCAGGCAAAATGACCGATCTGCGGGCAATAAGGTAATTTCGGGGCTGGGCCACACCAAAGATCCCAGTCCAGCGAGGCCGGAGGATCCTGCGGTGTGGTGTCCAGAAGGCCGGCAGTGTAGTGGATGTTGGCCTCAACCTGGAGGATCCGGCCGGCATTCCCTGCCTGAATGTGCTCGCGCACCTGTTGAATCGCCGGACTCTGCCGCCGCTGGAACCCAATCTGGACCACGCGGCCTGCGCGGCGAGCGGCTTCCACCATTGCCTGTCCTTCCCGGAGGTCGTAGCACAGTGGCTTTTCACAGTAGATATCCAATCCTTTGTCCAGGGCCGCCAGAAATTGAAGCGCATGCCAGTGCGGAGGCGTCGCAATCATGACCGCCTGGAGCCCCGGCGCCTCGAGCAGTTCCTGGTAGAGCTTGAAAGTTTTGGGACGTTTGCCCTGCAGTTTTTCCACCCGCTGTGCGCTCTTGGCCAGGTGATCGCTGTCCACATCGCATAATCCAACGATCTCGACACCCCCCGCCTTCAGAGCCGCCTCGACATCGACCATGCCATACCATCCGCAACCAATGAGGCCCACCGATAGCTTCCTATCCTGGACATCCGAGTCGGCAGCCTGGCTCACCAGTTGGGTCATCGCGGCGGAGCTGATCGTTGCTGCGCCAAGAAATTGACGTCGATTCAGTTTCATATATTTGTCTCTTGCGTTGTTGGCGCTGCAAAAGCGCCCTTGGATTAATTCACAGTCTCCTGCACTTGAAAACGGAACATTCGTTTCTTCATCCATCGGACCGCCAGCAGGTCGGCAAAGGACGAAAACAGCCGGTTCCAGACACCGTAATGGCTCTGACCGGCAAAGCGTGGATTGTTTGCCACTGGGATTTCGACGACGGTATAACCCTCCATTTTGATTAACGTGGGCAGAAACCGATGCATGCCCTTGAAAAACTTGAGGTTCGAAACGCACTCGCGTTTAAACGCGCGATAAGTGCAGCCGGCGTCGCTGATCTGTTCGCCCGATAGAAGGTTTCTCACCGCGTTGGCAAGACGCGATGACAGAATGCGAACCCAGTTATCCCCCTGCCCGCGAGATTCCACACGGGTGCCGCAAACGCAATCGTAGTGCTTCAAGGCCTCCAGAAACCGGGGCAGATCCCGAGGATCGTTCTGCAAATCCGCATCCAAGGTCACGATATGCGTGCCCCGGGCGGCTTTCATCCCGGCAAAACTGGCGGCGGATTCCCCGCAATTGAGCGACAGGCGCTGGATCCGTATCCGGCGATCCCGCTCGGCATGGCGTTTCAGAAGATCCCAGGAACCATCGGTGCTGCAATCGTCCGTCAGGATCACCTCATACGGCAATCCCAGGGTGTTCATCGTCGCCCCAATGGCCGCCAACAAGGCATCGAGATTCCCCGCCTCGTTATAACAGGGAATCACCAAACTGAGAAAGAGAGTCCCAACCCATTCCTGGGGAAGATTCCCAGGGCTCTCCGCGCCCGATTTCACCGCGTGACCCTCGGTTCGATCCGAGACTGGCATGCGCTGGCACAAGCCCCTGCCAGACTCACCAGGCGCGGTCGAATTCGGATGCTCCTCGAGGCTCATGGATTTCCGTAAAACTCGGCGATGCTGTCACAAACACGATCGGCCTCCGCCAGCGTCAGCTCGCCGCTGATCGGTAGCGAAAGGATTTCGTGGACGATCTTTTCGGTGATCGGGAGCTGTGGCAACCGGTCAAAAAGCCGGGTGACCGCCGGCTGTTGATGATTCGGAATCGGATAATGAATGCCGGTTTCGATGCCGCGTTCTTTGAGAAACCGCGCGAGTTCGTCGCGCTTTTCCGCTCGGATGACAAACATGTGGTAAACAGCCCGCGCCCAAGACTGTTCCACAGGCGTTTGAACCAGATTCCCCAACCGCCGCCGATAATGGGCGGCGATGGTCCGTCGATGTTCGTTCAAGGCCTCGAGGTGCTTCAAGGCCACACGGCCAATAGCCGCCTGGATCTCGTTGAAGCGAACGTTATACCCGGGAATCTCGTGGGTGTATTTCTCCTTGCGCCCATGGTTGCGCAACATGCGGACTTGACCCGCCAATTCGGGAATGCTCAGCCCCAGAAATCCCCCATCGCCGAGCACCGTGAGGTTCTTCGACGGATAAAAGGAAAAAGCGCTCATGGGAGCGATCGATCCGACAGTTTTCCCGCGGTAACGCGCCCCCTGGGCCTGGGCGCAATCCTCCAGCACCCACAGGCCATGCCGCGCGGCAAAAGCCATCACGGCATCCATGTCCGCCGGATGGCCGTAAAGATGCACCGGAATCACCCCCACGGTGCGCGCCGTCCGAACCGATTCCAACTGGCGAACATCCAGGCAATACGAATCGTCCACATCGATGAATACCGGCCGTGCCCCGCAGTGAATCAACGGTTCGATGGAAGGAAACGCCGTATGCGAAGGCACGATCACCTCGTCATCCTTCTGCAAACCCATTGCCTGGTGCAACAGAAACACGCCCAGGGTCCAGGAGGATGTCAGAACGGCATGCGCCACTCCCGTGTGCGCGGCGAGTTCTTGCTCAAAGGCTTTGCATTCGGGCCCCAGGATATACTGTCCGGATTCAACCGCCCGCAGCGCGGCGGCGCGGATCTCATCATTGATCAAGCATTTTGACAGCGGGATTTTCTGCATAAGTTCGGAATCAATGGTTAGGGTAACCTTCAAGGCCATCAGGCCAACTTTACCGTCGATCCAGTCCGGGCCGATTCGGCCGCCGCTTCCAAAATTCGAATGGCATGGTAGCCAGCCCAGCCGTCAGCCCGAGGTGTGTCCCGGGTTTGAGGTGCCCCGAGAAATGCCCGAAGCTCGGCCAGCAATGGTTCCTCGGGCGGACATTCTATCTGGCGAATGGCGCCTTCCTGGGCCACGTACTCCGCCCCGTTGCGGCTATGCTGATTCTGATAGGTCTTGATCTTATACTGGGCCGCATTGAAATCACATACGGCACTCATCTGCGATCCCGTGACCACCAACTCGCGGCTTTTGCCGGGTAAAAAGTAGTTTGCCTCCACCAAGCCCCATGCGCCCAAACCACCGATCTCGTATTCCAGGGAAATCAACACGGCGTCCTCCCGGCCGCGTCCCAAAAAATCCTGATAAACCGCACGCACAGCCACCGGCGTGCTCTCGAGAAGGTAATTCAGAAGGTCAACGAAATGGATGGCATCCGCCAAGGCCACCCCGCTGTCGTTTCGTGGCCTTTTAAAACCGCAGAAAGAACCCCGCAGCATCTGGATCCGGCCAAACTGCCCGTCGCCGATCGCGCTCCGCAACCAACGGGCGGCGGGATCAAACCGAAAGATGTGCCCGACCTGAAGCTGCCGCCCCCTGCCGGCCGCCAACTCCGTCAGCAGCCGAGACTCCCTCGAGGTCACGGTCAGCGGCTTTTCGACAAACACATCCTTGCCCGCCTCCAGACATTCCTTTGCCAATGGGAAATGCAGCGGCGCGGGAGTACAGATGACCACTGCGTCCACACGTTCCAGGAAAGCCCTGTAATCCGACGATAGATTGGCCTCCGAGAGCCCCACTTTCCGAGCCTGCGCCATCCGCGCGGGATCGGTCTCGGCCACATACAAATCGACGGGCAACTGCCTCAGGACTCGAAGGTGATTCGCACCCCAACGACCTATGCCAATCAATAACAGACTCCTCATGGACCACAGCCCTTTCTTAACAACCGCCTCCCCCTGCCCCAGATCTGAGTCCACCCCCCCCCAATCCAGACGCGACATGGTAGTTCCTGTAATCCCGGCAGCAAGCGAAAAGCTCCCCACCCAAAACAGGCCAACTCCATGGGCAAATCCCCGGAGATCCGTCTCGACCTCAGGGCTGGGCTTCGACTTCCTTCCGAATCCGGGCGACAAAATCCTCGGGCTTAAGACCTGATTCGTTGATGTGAGTCATTCGCGACCATCCCCGGGGTCCGGGACCGGTGGCGGTGGCGAGCCACGCATCCGCCAGTTCTCTTCGGGACACGGAGAACGGCCAGGAGGCCCGTTGGGCCTGGCATTCCTTCTGCAACACATCCCAGCGTTTGAGCCAGGCATAATGCGGAGCCAGTCGGGCCTGCCGAATCCGCCAAAGCAAATCGGCCTCGTTCTTTACCGCGGCTTCCGCCTTGTTCCACAATCGTTCGGCCTCGCTTAAAGTGGCAAAGTCCAGAAACGGCGCCTCCGGCGAACTGAAACAGGTCAGTTTATGGTTGGCCGCTTTCCGAGCCATCAGGTCCAAATACTGGGCGATGAACGGGCTGGCCTTGGGACCATAATAGCCTTTCAAGAACTCGGTAATCAATGAACGATCATCCTGGCCGGGATTCCATAGAAGCCGGGCCAATACCCAGGCCCGGAGTTCCGCCATCTCGGATCCGTGCGACTGATACGCTCCCTGCTCGAACAATCCCTTGACGTGGTGATCGCGGAAAAACCGGACGTTGGGCCCCAGCACAAACCAGTTGGGATGCGGCTGCACGTAATGGGCGAAATCCGTGGTGTAATCCCAAATATACAGCCGCTGACAGACACGGGACCAGTCCCGGATGTCGCGCGCAAAGTCCTGGTTCGACGGATGCTCCAGCGGTTGCGCGAAATTACACTCGATGCTGCAAAGCCGGATGATGACATTCGGCAAAGGCCGCAGGGTCTTGGGGGCCCGCCGGGTATACTGATAAGCCAGGGTGTCCACGGCCACTTGAGGAAAATCGGGTGCGATCTTTTCGGCCACGTAATTGACAAACGCCAGCATGCTCCCCGATGGCCCTCCCTCCGCCTCGTCGATCTTCTTGCACTCCGGACATTCACAGGTTCCATACCAGTCGTTTTGGGATACTGACACAATCCGCGCCTCGGGCGATTCCCGAAGCCATTGACGCACCCGTTCCACGACAAAATCCCGAAGCTGCGGATTGCTCAGGCAGAGCTGGGCATGGTCGTGGGTGCGTTTTCCCTTTAACAGGCTGAACCACTCGGGATGCCGGTCAAAATGCTCCGCTGGCGGCACCAGCGAGTAGAAGGTGTGCACGAATCCCTTGTACCGAATCGATCCGCCATCGGCTTCGGTCAATCCCGCGGACTGGCTGTTCGAGAAATTCCGGATGGCCCACTCGCGGTTGAAAGCCGTGAACCAAAACGGGTCCCGCGACTCGAAGACCGGCTGGTAGGCATACTCGAGGTCCGGAATCCGCAACACGGACTTCTCCGGAACGCTGGAAGCCCACGGCGTCCACCAGCGCACGCCGCATTGTTGCTGCAGGAACCAGGAGACCGCGTAACCGGTGCCTCGGGGTCGGCCCCCGGCCAACAAAAGCCGCGCGCCCTTTGTCCTCACCACGATTTCCTCTTCCCCCAACCGCTCCCAATTCACCTCCGGAAACATGGCCCGGGACTCCGGCCCCTGCCCCACCAAAATCGCATGGTCAGGAACCGATTCGCCCGCGGTTTCGATTTTGAATTCCGCCCGGGTCATTTGTTTCAAGGTATCGGCCAAATCCCGGGCCGCTCTGGTTTCAGCGGGGGTAACTCCCGTTGGCTGAACGATGACATAAGTGGTTCGGCCCCGGGACGCCAGCGTCAGTCCGGCTTGAACGGTCACCGCCGGCCCAAGCGCCAAGGCCAGCCAGCACGTCATGATACGAGCAATCTGGGTCTTCATGGTTCGAGATGAGTGAAGGGATTATCTTTCGGCTTCGATCTGGTCGGCCTTGGTCATGCGGCCGGCCAGAACCCGTTTCGTGGGAACATAATTTGCGGTGAATTCACGCCGGAATTCACCAAAGGTCCCGCCGGCAATTTGCAGGCGGATTTCCTCCATTAACCGGCAATAAAGCCGTGTGTTGTGCACACTGAGCATGCGTAAACCGAGGATTTCCTCGACATTCAACAAATGGCGCAGATACGCCCGGCTGAAGTTCCGGCAGGCAAAGCAATCGCAGCCTTCCTCGATGGGCCCCCAATCGGCCTTGTTGTACCCCGCCTTGATGTTGACGGTTCCCTTCCGGGTAAAGGCCGTGCCGTTGCGGGCCACGCGCGTGGGCAGCACGCAATCAAACATGTCCACCCCCCGGGCCACGAGCTCCACCATTTGCGCCGGCGTCCCCAGGCCCATGGCATATCGCGGCTTTTGCGCGGGCAGAAAAGGCGCGGTGAGGTCCACCGCCCGTAGCATCTCCGGCTCGGGCTCGCCCACGCTTACCCCGCCAATCGCGTAACCGTCAAAATCGAGATCCACCAGGGCCTTCGCGCATTTCTCCCGGTAACCAGGATGACACCCGCCTTGCACGATCCCATAGACCTGCTGGCCCTTGGCCCGGGGCTGCTCCCGGCATTCCCCCGCCCACCGAATGGTTCGATCCACCGCCCCGCGAACCTCCCCCGCGCTGGCCGTGTGCGGCGGGCACTCGTCGAATACCATCGCAATATCCGATCCCAGACAGGCCTGGATCTCCATCGCCTCCTTCGGCCCAAGAAACAAGGCCGAGCCATCCAGATGCGATCGAAACTCCACCCCGTGCGGGCGCACCTTTCGGATCTTGGCCAGGCTGAAGACCTGGAATCCGCCGCTGTCCGTAAGAATCGGGGCGGGCCAGCTGATGAATTTGTGCAAACCACCCGCCGCCCGAATGATGTCCAATCCCGGTCGGATTGTCAGATGATACGTGTTGCCCAGAATGATTTGCGTGCCCGCCTCATGGAGTTCGCGCGGATCCAGCGCCTTGACACTCCCCTGGGTGCCGACCGACATGAACACCGGCGTGCTGACCACGCCATGAGGTGTCGTAATCCGTCCCAACCGGGCGGATGTCTCCTGATCGGTCTTCAGCAGCTCGAACATGATCCTCGACGGCCGATTCGGCCGTCACCAGAGATAGTAGCGGCCGCTTTTTCTGTAAAGGTTCAAATCGATTTTTCTGGCCTGTGAGCTCGGTTTATGGATCTTACTACATGATGAACGTTCCCCTGGTCATGACCGTCATCGGGCGAGATCGCCCGGGTCTCGTTGGATTGCTGGCCGATGTCGTCGGCGCGCACGATGGCAATTGGCTCGAAAGCCGCATGTGCCACCTCGGCGGCGAGTTCGCCGGCATCCTGCGTGTGCATGTCCCCCAAGACCAGGAATCCAGCCTGGTCCAAAACCTCAAGGCCCTCGAAAAACAGGGGCTTTCATGCCAGATCCGGCCCGATCCATCCGCCCAACCCCCGGCCGCCACCCCCTCCACTATCCTCGAAATCGTCGGTCAAGATCGCCCCGGCATCATCCGCCAAATCTCCAGCGCCCTCTCGCGCCACGGCATTAATGTCGAAGAACTCACCTCCGAATGCGGCAGCGCCCCCATGACCGGTGAAATCCTCTTCCGCGCCACCATCAAACTCCATATCCCCGAGTCCTGCCCCATGGCACCCCTGCGCGAAGAATTGGAAAAAATCGCGGCCGACCTCATGGTGGACGTGCAGATCGCCCCCGCGCCGTAAACCTCTCTTGCGGCCCTCGGCCTCGGCAATCACCAATCCACGGCCACACTCAGCTTCTTGCCAAATCGATTCATGTAAAACAGCTGTTTGTGCTCGCGGCCGTACTCGAACAGCATTCGGGTAATCTTCACATCGTAGCAGCAATACTCCGCAATCTCCGCCAGCCGGCCCTCGCGATACCATCGGATCGCCTGCAAACCGTCCGAGGTCTTTTCCACACCGAACGTCCCCACCGCCAGCGAGTCCAGCGACAGCCGGTGCGGCAATCGTTTCTGTAGCTCGACCAGCATATCCAGGGTCGGCAGCTGGCTCAAATCCAGCACCGTGTACCCGTGGAGCACTTCATAATCAAATCGCAGATGATTAAACCCAACCACCAAATCGGCCCGCTGCAATTCCCGAATCAGATCGTCCACCTGGCCTTCGCCATAAATCAGATACCCCCCGCGCGCCGTGCTGTAGGTCACGCCCACGCTCATTCGCATATCGCGAATGTGGTTCCACCCGCCCACTTCCTCGGCCGATTTTTGAGTCTCCAAATCGAAGTAAACGATGTTCTTCATGACGGCGGACTCCCTGCGGCTGAAACGGGCCGGGGACGGCCGATGCTATGGATCGGCTGTCCAAACAACCCCTCTGCCGCCTCGTGAATGGCTTCGGCCAGGGTGGGATGCGCAAAAATGGTCTCACAAAGCTGCCCCGCGGTCAGACGGGCGCGCACCGCCAAGGTCACCTGGCCAATCAGCTCCGTGGCATGCGGCCCCAGAATCTGCCCGCCGACCACTCGCCCCGATTGCTCCTCCGCCACCAACTTCACAAAACCTTCCGTCTCCCCAATCGCCACCGCCTTGCCACAGGCCGAAAACGGAAACCGGCTGGTCCTGACTGACATCCCCTTTTCCTTGGCCTCCGATTCCGTGAGCCCAACCGACGCGATCTCCGGCGAGGTAAACACACAAGCCGGCACCGCCCCATAATCGAATCCGGTCCTCGACGCCATCGCCCCCCCCGGTTCCTGAATCGCCGAAACACGGCCTAACCCGATGAGGATCCGGTCCACCACATAACGCGCCTGGGCGCTGGCCACATGAGCCAATGGCATCTTCCCCGTGACATCGCCCACGGCATAAATCCCCGGAACATTGGTCTCCAGATGTTCATTCACCGCCACTGCCGTTCCGTTCAATGCCACGCCGGCCGCCTCCAATCCCAGTCCCTCGGTGTGAGCCACCCGTCCCACCGAGACCAACACCTTATCCGCTTCCCAATGCGTCCCGTCCTCCAAGTCCACCCGCACCATTTCTCCGTGCTTGACCGACTTCACCTGCGCGTTCAGGACGACTTTGATTCCGGCCTTGCGAAAAACCCGATCCAGGGTCTGTCCTAATTCCGCATCCATCCCCGGCAATAACCGCCCCTGCGCTTCCAAGACCGTGACCTCACCCCCCAGAGCCGACAGGATCCCGGCAAATTCGCAACCGATATACCCTCCCCCGATGATGATCAGGTGCTTCGGGCATTGCATCAGACTCAACATGTCGCCGCTATGCAGAATCGCCACGCCATCGCAGGCGAGCCCTCGTAAATTCGATGACTTCGACCCCGTCGCGATCATGATAGCCGGCGACTCCAGCCGTCCCACCTCCATCCCCCCCGTCGGATCGTGAATCGAGATCGTGTGCCGATCCAAAAAAGAACCCCACCCGTGAAAGATCTGAACCCCCTGTTTGTTTAACAGAAACTTCACCCCTTGCGTCAGCTGGTTGACCACCCGTTTCCGCCGCTCCTGCAAGACCGAAAAACTGGTTTCGCCGCTCGCCGATCCCAAACCGCGTTGCGTGGCGGTTTTGAGCTGTCGAAGAAGATCCACCGAAGCCACCAGCGTCTTGGTCGGGATACACCCCGCATGCAGACAAACGCCGCCAACCTCCCGGCCCTCCACCAGGGCGACTTTGAGCCCCCGCTGGGCCGCATAAATCGCCCCCACATAGCCCCCGGGCCCCGCTCCCATGATCGTCAGGTCGAATTTCGATGCTTCCATAAACCGATTTTATTGCGTCACCTGAAAGGTTCCAGCGCAAAACTCCGAGTTTTACACGAAACAATCCCTGTGCTAACTTTCCCGGAGTTTAAGCTGCACCGGAATCATCCGAGGATTATGATGAAGACGCTGAGTTCCGTCCGTTCAATCAAATGGCTCGTGCCACTGGCAATCCTCCTCATGGCCGCTTCCCTTCAAGCCCAAACACGCACCTCCCCCGGCCGGCTCCTGGGACGTTCGGTTCCCGCAAGAATCATTCAATCTCCCCGCGTCCCGAACCGCCCCGTGATTCCGGTCCAGACCCCTGCAAAAGAAACCAGCCAGTTCATGGGAGGCGGCGGAAACATGGGCGGACTGAACCAGGGCGGATACGGCTCCACCGGAAACACGACCCTGGGCATGGTTCCGCGAGCCATGCCCGCGCCCATGGGTGGCGGTTTGAACAGCGGTAACATGGGAAATATGGGCAATACAGGGAACTTAGGCAGCGTCGGGGGCACGGCCAATAACGGCGGGTTCCGATTTGTCACCGTCCCCACCCCGCGGATCACCACCCAGATTATCCCCCGCCAGTTCTTCTCCGCCGGCGGGATCCGGTTCGATACCCAAAACCAGAACCTCACCGGCGTCCAAACCCAAATCCAACGCTAACCCAAAAGCCTCCGACCCGCCCTTTGACCGAGTATCGGTCGCCCCTCAAAGCGCGCCTGAACCCTCTTGTTGCTCGATGCACTAAAAAAAGGGGTTGAAATTGAAAAGCGGATCTCTAGGATAGCGCGACGCTGGTTTGCGCCAGCGCGCATGGTTCGGGGCGTAGCGTAGCTTGGTAGCGCGTCTGAATGGGGTTCAGAAGGTCGTGCGTTCAAATCGCACCGCCCCGACCATTTTAATTCCACGGAGGCAAGTGTCATTTTCACCAATAAAATCAGGCATATGCTCCGTGTTCGCTCTGAGAGCCATCCGATGAGACGCTGGCGAACTGGCTCGATCTTAACTTTAAGGGGATCGTAAATGGGGATGGCGGTGCCGAGGCGCGCTGCGCGAACTTGCCTTGCGTGCTGCCGCCCGCTAGAATTATCCCATGATGCGACCGGGACATATCAGATTGCCGAAAGACAAAACGGCCGAGGCTTCGCGCGCAGAGGGCTTCGCGCGCAAGCAGCGATGGAAGGAGCTTCCTGGCAACCGCTACACGCCGGAGGAATTGCGCGCTATGAGCGGCGAGTTTGCCGATTGCGCCGTGCACCGTCTTCGGCCAAAACGCCGCGTGATGCAGATCACCTGATTGTGCCGTTGCCAGAGATCTACGATTGGGAGCGGGTACGCGGGGCGTTGAGGCTTCTGGCCGCCAGGTTTCCCGATGACTTTCCGGACTGGGTGCTCATCGGCGGCGGAGCTTGCTGGTTTTATCGCGAGTCGCTCAGGCTGGCGCGCGACCGGGATTTTTCCGTCCCTGCTTGCACCGCAGCGGAGGAGCAAATCTGGTTGAGCAAGGACGTGGATTTCATGGGGCTGACCATGGCCGAGGCGGAGGATCTGTTCCAATCGCCGTTCCAGCCGGATACGCACACGATTTCGTTTGAGGGATTGGAAGTGGATTTCCTCGAAGAAGGTTTGCGACTCACGATGCGCGACGCGATGACAAGCGCGCGCGAAGTCCGGACGGGCGATTTTGTTTTCCTTGTGCTCGCGCCAGAAGTGCTTTTTGCCGAGAAGTGCGCTTTGATCGAAAACAAGGATCGCCCGCAAGACCGGCTGCATCATGCGTTGCTGGTGCAGTTTCTCAAATACGAATTCTGTGCCGACCTCGAAAGGCCGGAAGCGCTTGACGACAATGACTGGGTTCTCCGTGCCCGTGAGGTGAAGACAGCGGACGGGCGATTTTTCTCGCACGACACGCGCTTCAACGAGCGGCTGTTGCGGGCATTGGCGGCGTTAAACCCGGCAACTCACAAGCGAGTTAAACACTGGGCCAAACACCACTTGCCCGCCTGCACCGAATAGATGGCCGCAGCAACACCCCAACCCAAGACGACGATGAGCGCCAAAGACATCAGCACTTCACTGACCGACCAATTGTCCACGATCCTTGAAGACTGCCGGCTCATCGAACCCCAACTGCAGGCCTATTTGAAGGTCAAGGCCGATCACTTGGACCGAGTGAGTGAGTTGTCTCCAGATCCTCGCATCCCCAGGGTGCGCCCGTCCTTCGGCTTAATCTTGGCGCCGGCGGGATCATCGTCGGTTCGTAGTATGAAGTTGCGCAGTTACGAATAAGAGGCGACGCACGGCGATTGGGCGATGTTCGAGCCCTTTTAAGCACGGAATTGTCTGAATGGAGTTCAGAAGGTCGTGCGTTCAAATCGCACCGCCCCGACCATCCGAAACCCTCCGGCTTTTCCCAAACTTATTTCTCGTAAGGTTTGGCTTAACCCAGCTGCGAATTTCTAACGCCCTGCTGGGCTCGGCGATGCTCGATATTCGCGCCCATAGGCGTCTATTTGCGGTTCGATTTAATTCGGAGTATCTACTTGGCGCAGATGGTCTTGGCTGCGTCGGTGCGTCGGCCGGTGGATTTCTTGGACTCCACGCGGTCGGCTTCCACAGTGACACCTTCGATGCGGTTGGAGAATTCGACGCTTTGCATCATCGCCATCTCCCGCAGGGCTTTCATCAACTGCGGAGACTGCCGGGTGTAAAGCTGTTGTTTGCCCTTGAATTCGGAGATGTCCGCCAGGAGCCAGACCGTGCTCTGCGGCAGGGCGAGCCTGGAAAGGCGCTGGTTACGGAAAGAGTGCATTGGGGAAAGGCTAAAGGCTGAAGTAATTGCAGTCGGCTGTGCCAACTTCCGCACTCACCATCCTGCCACTCGCAACTCGCTGGGGATATTCTTTTCATGGTTCAGGGTAGATAAAGATATGAGCCGAGAACGTCTGGAGGCAGTTTAGGCTCAATCCGATGGCTGACGCAGCGATGCAGACGGACTCGTTTGACTTAAAATGGATCCCGCTTTTCGGTTGCGCTTGCTTCCTTTCAGCCTTGAGGCCATTCATTTGAAGTCCATCTGGCGGTCTGCTGAGTAAGCTCTGGTTTATACTGAAATTATCCGCCACTCGTTCAATCACTTGCATTGTTTGCAGTGATCATGCACAGGCTTGAGAAACCTATTAAACCGACCAAGCGGAATATTCGGAGCACTTGGCCGATCGCGGTTCAGGGCCTTTTCGTTTGACACGACTCAGAAAACAAAACAGCATTTATGGATTAAGAGACGCCGGATTTGTAGAACGCATGGAAGTAAACCTATGGCAAATCCAGAATTGTCCGAGATTTATTTCGGTCCGGCGGTGTTGAAAAAGCGGGTTAATCCTCCTCACAATCTGAAATTCTATGAACTTTAGATACGGCCTTGTTCATGCCGCTCTCGCCTCTCTTTTGTTTCTGACGGCAACTGTCGCTCGGGCTGAAACATTCGCGATCCACATCGGAGATACTGTGAGCGACGGAATCCCGGGACCGGGCGCCGGCCGGATCGAAGAACGCACAGCCACCGACCTCTACACGTTCACTGCCACAGCCGGCCAGCTGGTGTTCTTCGAAGAGCTCAGCGTGGCCAATACCTTTCAAGGCCATCTGATTTGGGAAGTTAAGTCTCCCACGGGCAAGCGAGTCTTTAGCGCTTATTTCGACGGCACCAATCCAGGTCGTCAGGTCCTGCCCGAAACCGGCACCTACACGATCACTTTTTCCGTCACGGGCACCAATCCGGAAAATACCGGGACTTATTCGTTTCAGCTTCGGCCAATCCCGCCAGACACCACATTTCCAATCCAGATTGGCGATACGATCTCGGACGGCGTGCCTGCCGCAGGCGCCGGACGGATTGAATACCCGGGCGCTCAAGATCTGTACACATTTCCAGGAACAGCCGGCCAGCTGGTGTTCTTCGAAGAGCTCAGCGTCGCAAATACCTTTCAAGGCCATCTGATTTGGGAAGTCAACTCACCCACGGGCAAGCGAGTCTTTAGCGCTTATTTCGACGGCACCAATCCAGGTCGTCAGGTCCTGCCCGAAACCGGCACCTATACGATCACTTTTTCCGTCACGGGCACCAATCCGGAAAATACCGGGACTTATTCGTTTCAGCTTCGGCCAATCCCGCCAGACACCACATTTCCAATCCAGATTGGCGATACAATCTCGGATGGCGTGCCTGCCGCAGGCGCCGGACGGATTGAATACCCGGGCGCTCAAGATCTGTACACGTTCCCGGGAACAGCAGACCAAAACCTGTTCTTCGAGGAAATCAGCGTGGATAAAACGTTTCAGGGGCACCTCGTCTGGGAACTCAAGTCCCCCACCGGCAAACGCGTCTTCAGCGCCTATTTCGATGGAACCAATCCGGGACGGCAGATCCTGCCGGAAACCGGCACCTACACACTCACCTTCTACGTCACGATCGAAAATCCAAACTACGTTGGCTCCTACTCATTTCGCATTCGGCCGAATACGCAGGATACAACCTTTCCCATTCAAATTGGCGATGTCGTCTCGGACGCAGTGCCCGCTGCCGGTGCCGGAAAGATCGAAGCCCCCGGCACCCAAGACCTCTACACCTTCCAAGGCACAGCCGGACAGCAGGTGTTCTTCGAGGAAATCAGCGTGGACAACACGTTCCAAGGACACTTGGTCTGGGATCTGAAGTCACCTTCCGGCAAACGCGTCTTTAGCGCATATTTTGACGGGATCGATCCGGGACTGCAGACCCTGCCGGAAACCGGGACCTACACACTCACCTTCTCCGTAACCGGGACCAGCGTCGCCAACCTCGGCGCCTATTCATTCAAAACCTACTGCGCAGTCCATGCCCATCCTGATGCTCTGGCCACCGCGCCAGACACTGCCCTGATGGTCCCGTTCGGAGTCCTCCTCTGCAACGACCTGAGTGAACCTCAGGACACGCTGGAGATCGAGCCATCCTCGGCAATGAGCGCTCAAGGCGGACTCCTGTCCCAGACAGCCACAGCTATTGTCTACACCCCCAAAGCAGGCTTTAGTGGCGTTGATTCGTTCATTTATAATCTCCATGGACGCTTCGGAGGGACCGACAGCACGCCTGTGACGGTCCGGGTGCTGACGGGAGCTGGCCAGGACCCGGCCGTGGTCAGTGTCTCAAAAAACTCTCCAGCCAGCGCGCGCGCCTGTCTGTTCAGAGCACAAACACAGACCTAACAGGTCGATGAATCCACCAATCTGCGGGACTGGTCAGCCAAAGCCACTATCACGACCGATTCCGATGGACATGCCCACTACGACTATGTCATCGATCCGACCGGCATCCGATTCTTTCGCTTTCACCGCCCATAACCGCACATCAAATATCTTAACCGCTAATGGACACTAATAAACGCTAATCAAAGCGGACGAAATACGAAGGCCCTCAAGTGCTTTGAAAACCGATGGAATGCCTGGTATTCAGCCCATCGAATGCCTCCGTTTCAATTCGCGCGCCTTGGTGTTTCTGGACAGAGATTCTGTTGGGTTATTTGGGGATGAATGGCGCGTAATTCTTGATACCGCCACGAAGGTAACGGGCGAGAATCCGCGCCTGAATGAAAGGCAATTGATCCGGTCGCGGGGCGGGCGCCGACTGCGGGTAGTGAAAGCAAAGGGGTCGCGTTGCTGCTTCAGCAGCAGACTGAAAACGGCAAAGTAGGATTGCGCGCCCATGCCTTCGGCGCCGCGCAAGGCATCGAGAGACTTGGGGACCGCCAGGTCTTCGGGTGTCCAACGTCCCAATTCCTGGATCTGCCGGGCCAGCGATTCGGCAGTAGTGTCCAGTTGCGATCTTTCGCCGGGCAGCTCGGTTTCGCGTGCGGCGCGCAAGATCGAGTTGCGGCTGTTTTGGAGCTTGCCCGCAATGATGGCGCGTGCGATCGCCGCGCATCGGGCCGGGTCATCGGCTGCCCGGAACTGGGCTCGGCGCAAGGTGTCCTGGTTGGCCTCACGCGAGCTCTCGGTCAGCTTTAATGCCGCCCGCCGCGTTCAGTAGAGGGAGTCGTTGAGGAGGGAAAGAGTTACGGGATCGTATGTTGTCACCAGAGGCACTTGATGTCGAATAGCTTAAACACGTTGTCGGCCGAGACCAGTGTCAGCCGATCCAGTTGGGCCTGCGCCGCAAGCATGCGGTCGAAGGGATCGCGGTGGCGTGTTTCCCAGGCTGCGGCCTTGACGGCATGAGCCGGCGAAATGCTGAGAGGTTCCATGCCTTCATCCATAATGATTCCCGGCAAATCGGCCAGATCAGCGGTGGGTAAGGGCAATTTACCCAGACGATGTTTGATGCCGATTTCCCAAATCGAGGCGGCGCTGACATAAATGTCGTTGTCGGGATGGGCAATAGCCGACACGGCGCGCGCGCTCAGTCTTGGATGGTTCTCGAGCCACCAAAGAAACACGTGTGTATCGAGCAGGAGATTCATCCGGCGCCCTCCCAGGCTTTGAGCTCGCGTTCGGGCAACGGCTCGAAAAATGTTTCGGGCGTGGCAAAGACCCCTTGGTACCGTCCGGGACGTCGTGGGCGGCGGCTTCCGAGCGCCACGATTTTGGCGACAGGCTTGCCGTCCTTGGCTACGACCACCTCTTGGCCGCGCCCGACCTGGCGAAGCAATCGGGAGAAATGCGTCTTGGCTTCGTGAATATTGACTGTGATCGCCTTCATGAAGAAATCACGATGGACTAAGCAGTGGACTAAGTCAATCCGCCACCACCTTCAGGGTGC
Source organism: Verrucomicrobiota bacterium (assembly GCA_022709905.1). Classification (GTDB taxonomy): domain Bacteria; phylum Verrucomicrobiota; class Verrucomicrobiia; order Limisphaerales; family UBA1319; genus JAKLHY01. The sequence goes on from JAKLHY010000037.1 coordinate 74,568, forward strand.
GATTGAAAGTGGCGGACAGAAGCGAGGGACAATTGATGGAGTTGAAATGCTGGACAGGAGAAAAAGGAGGC
>JAKLHY010000038.1 GCA_022709905.1 Verrucomicrobiota bacterium
TTGAGGTTCAACTCAGAGCAGAAGAGTTAGGCTATGTATGACTTTTCATCGCCAAATTTATCGCCAAAATGTCAGTTGAAAGAATCGCGGTAAACCTCCAATCCTGCCCAAGAACCGGATGGTCTACCGAGAAAGCTGAGATGCGCCCGATTCAACCCGGTACCTCAGGTGACGGCCACTCCAATCAGCAAGACTAGGTTGGCCATCAGTCTGAACTTGCGACGGAACAAATCCCGCGTTAGCCTTCGGCCGTAATGCCGCACCGTTCAATGGGATGTTATGCCTGGACTCGACTTCTGGGGTGGCTGGCGATCCCCCTGTTTTCCGGCTTTGCCCAGGCCCAAATCGATTTGGAAGGGGCCAAAGCCGTGTCCGGTGTGAGTTCAACCTTTACGTCGTTGATTGAATCCTCCGGATTGGCGCGCCGTTACATCTTCAACATTTCGTTCGAAACAAACAGCATCGCGTGGATCGCGGCCTCGGACGGCTTGTATCGGTATGACGGTTACGAGTGGCGTCGGTTCACCAAAGAAAACGGGTTGCCCTCTGATTTCGTGCGGTGTGTCTTTGTGGACAACGGCGGGGGCATTTGGGCGGGCACCGACTCGGGCGCCGTCCGATACGATGGTTCAACCTTCCATACCTTTGGATCTGAAAAAGGATTGGCGGGGCCAAGCGTGCGGCGCATTTCTCAGGATCCGGACGGCACGCTCTGGTTTTGCTGTGATCGTTGGCCTGACCGATCGCTAAGGGGAGGGATATCAAGTCTGAAAGATGGCCTTTGGCGGAGTTACCGCGAAAGCGACGGTTTGCCGAGTGACTACGTTTATAGTTACTTTCGGGATTCTACAGGGAACCAATATCTTTTCACCAACAAGGGAGCGGCCCGCAAAAGCGGTGAACAATGGATCCCGTGGGATGAGCCAGGATTGTTGGCAGGCACCCTGATGGTGGAGGCAAATCCAGGGATGTTTTTTCTGAAACCGGTTGCCACACAGCCGCCCTTGGTCCGGCGCGCCGGGCAATGGATTGCCGAGCCGACCGGCGGCTTGGGACCCCTCTGCAAAACCCGACAGGGTGAGGTCCTTAATGTCGCGTACGATGGTGATTCCGAGGATCTTTGGCTTCTGAAATGGACAGGAAAGCGATTTGAACCGATCTCAGGCCGGATGAGCTGCTTGAATGGATCTGTCCAGAACCTGGCGGAAGCCCCCGATGGTTCGGTTTGGTGTGTGGGCCTGGAGCTCCTGGTCCGCTGGCAGCCTGAAGGTGAATGGACCACCTACTCCGGATTACCGCCCGCGCGCGCGTGCGATAATCAACAGCGAGTATGGTTTGCCAATGCCAACAGGGCTCTGCGACATACGCAGACAGGATGGGAAACTGTCGAGGGATTCGGCGGACTCATGGCCTTGGATGCCCGCGGATTCGTCTGGAGTTGGACAAACAGCACGATCACTCATTGGACGGCCAATGGCCCGGTGGCATACGGCTCATCCCAGTCAGGTCTCGGTGAGGTCCAAAACCTGGTTGTGGACGGTCAACAATCCCTTTGGTTCTATGGAAAGAACCTCAGGGATGAGACCTCGGTTGCCGTTTTCACTTCGGAGGGTCAGTGGAGTCATCCAAGCGGAACGGGACTGGCGGGAAAAAATATCATCAGGGCGGCGAGTGACGCGCGCTCGGGCGCATGGTTCCTCCTGGCCGAAACCCCGCAGTCTCCGCGTGTTCTCGCCTGGGTAACCCTGGAAAAAACGGTCTTCTGCGATTTGCCATTGCCCTCCATTAACTATCGAGACAGCGGATTATTGGTGGATCAGCGCGGCGTATGGTTTTTCGGTTTTTCGGGATTACATCGGCTGGATGAAGAGAATGGCATGGTCTGGAATCGTGTCCCAGGATTGCTGGGCAACAACGTTTACGGGGGAATTTCCGACGGCAACCGAACCTGCTTCTTAATCGACGGCCGATCGGGCGGCGGCAGTGGCTACGTCATCTTCGAGACCGGCCATGTGCGACAGATGAAGGCGAATATCGAGTGGTTATGTGCCCGCGGCTCGGATGGCACATTCTACCTTAAAGAACCGGGAGGCTTGGTTGTGCTCCCCCCAAAACCGCGGGACACCCCCTTTTTTCTCGCGTTACCCCGAGACAATGCTGTGTCTGGAATCGTGCAAGGGCTCAACAACAGTCTCTGGATTAACACTCCCGACGCGGTGCTGCATTACCAGGCCGGTTCAGATCCCCCCAGGACCTTCATCACCGAATGTGACCCGCGCGCACGCGAGGGAGAGCCTCTGCGATTGCGCCTTCGCGCGGGCAAACGTTGGAGCCCGGATCACCCTCAAACGGCTTTTTCCTTTTCCTGGCAAATCGACCAGGGCGAATGGAGTCCATTCCAATCCCCGCCGGATGCCGGAATTTCCACGCGCGGACATGGACCCGGGCTCCATCGTTTGAGTGTGCGATCGGTTTTTGAAGGCGCCAAAATTGATCCCGTCCCGGCGACGATCACCTTTCTGGTGACTCCCATTCCCCTCCAGGAACGCCGCTGGTTTTGGCCCGCGGCGTTGGGACTCTTCGTGTTGTTGTTTGCCTCCGCATCGAGCGCCCTGTTCTCCAAACACAAGCTGGCGTTGAATGCGAATCGGCTGGAGGAGATGGTGAAGGACCGAACCGCCCAACTGACTGTGGCGAACGAGTCGCTTTTAAGGGAGGTGGGCGACCGCCGTCGAGCCGAAGAAGCGCTTCGGCAAAACGAGGAACGTCTTGAGCGGATCGTGGCGACGGTGCCCAACGGCATCACCATTCTCGATTTGGATGGCCGCGTGGTCTTTGCCAACAAAGCGGCCGAACAGATCTTAAGACTGACTCGAAGCGCGATTGACGGCCGCCTTTACGATGATCCGGCCTGGCACATTACGACCCCGGATGGCCGGCCTTTTCCGGTGGATCAACTGCCTTTCCGCCGCGTCTTGGGCACCCAGAAGCCCGTGCATGGGATTGAACATGCCATCGAGGATGCCAATGGCGCCCGCACGATCTTGTCCATCAACGCCGCTCCCCTTCGGGAAGCCAACGGAGTGATGATGGGCGTGGTGGCTGTGTTCAGTGATATTACCGAACGAAAACAGTCTGAGACCGAAAAGGACAAACTCCAAACGCAATTGCTCCATGCCCAGAAAATGGAGTCCATCGGCCGGCTGGCAGGCGGGATTGCGCATGACTTCAATAACATGCTGCAGGTGATCCTGGGAAATGTCACGCTCTCGATTGACGACGCCCCCCCTGAGAGCCAGCTTCGCGGCGATCTGCTCGAAATCCAGCACGCCGCCCAGCGCTCTTCCGAGCTGACCCGCCAACTCCTGGCTTTCGCCCGGAAACAGACCGTTCATCCCAAGGTCCTGGATTTAAACAGCGCGATTTCGGGCATGCTGAAAATGCTTCAGCGGTTGGTGAGTGAAGAGATTCAACTGGTGTGGCAACCAGGAAACGACCTCTGGCCGGTCAAAATGGATCCCACACAGCTCGATCAGATCTTGGCCAACCTCATTGTCAACGCTCGAGACGCCATCCGCGGAACGGGCAAGATCATCCTCCAGACCAGTAACGTCACGTTGGATCAAGTCACCGCTGAAAGACTGCCCGATGGGCTGCCCGGGGATTTTTTAAGGCTGAGCGTCCGTGACACCGGTTGCGGCATGGATGCCCATACCCTGTCTCACCTCTTTGAGCCGTTTTTCACAACAAAAGGCGTCGGCGAGGGCACCGGTTTGGGCCTGGCAACCGTATACGGCATCGTCCGGCAGAACGGCGGATTCATCGCGGTCCAGAGCCAGCCCGGCCAGGGAACTGAGTTCAACCTGCATTGGCCGCGCCTCTCTCAGGCTGAAAACGACTCGCCGCCGAAGGCCGCCGCCGAAGCGAAACCATCCTTGCGGGGCAGCGAAACCGTGTTGCTGGCCGAGGACGAGCAGCAGGTTTTGAAGTTGGGCTCCCGAATCCTTCGAAATCACGGCTATTGCGTTTTGGCGGCATCCACGCCTGAAGAGGCCCTTCGGTTGGCTGAGCATTATCCCGAGCCCATTCACCTGCTGGTCACCGACATGGTCATGCCAGGAATGAACGGGCAGGAATTAACTCAGCGCCTCTCAGCCCTTAAGCCTGGCATCAAATCCCTGTTCGTGTCCGGTTACGCTGCCGATATCATGCTTCAACAACACGGGCTTCAGGAGACAATGCAGTTTCTCTCCAAGCCTTTTACCGTGGAAATGCTGGCTCGAAAAGTGCGTGAAATCCTCGACGGTTAGAGTTCCTGCTTCAGCCGATTCTGCTCGGCGGCGAGGCGGTTTTTGAGTTCTTCGAGCTTAAATTCATATTCCTTGACCGTTTTGTCCGCTTCTTTCAGAGCCACATTCAGTTCCTCCAAATAGGTGTTGTGGAGAAATCGATGAAGGGACTCCAGTTTGGTTTTCACAGTCTGATCGCCATCATTGGGGCGCTCAAGATACGCCACTTGGGCTTGATCCAGGGCTTCCTTGAGTTTTTGGTATCGCGGATCGCTGGCCGCGGGCTTGGGCAGCAATTCCGGGCGGTCCTTGAATCCCTGAGCCTGGGTGTAGAGACGACTGGCTTCCTCATACTGAGCATCGGCCTGAGTCAGACGTTCCTGGACTTGAACCATTCGTCGTTGGAGGTCGGTCAACACCTGGGTGCGGAGAGCATTTTGCGATTCGCGCAAGGCATCCAGGAGTTGGAGATTTCGCGCTGATTTCTCCCGCTCCTGCAAGATCGATTGCTGCGTCTTTTCGAGTTCGGCTGCTGGCGAGAAGGGTTCAGCCACGTAAGGCGTGATGGCCAAACCATTTCTTGAATCGCCGCCACCATCCGTTTTGACAATTTGCAGCCCGTTGATCACTGGGGGCCGGTTCCTTGGGTCAGTAAATGCCCCGTCAAAACCCGCGCGGACTGTCACCATGACCGGTTCGTCCCGATTGACTTCAATGCCGCGGAAGCGGACGTATTGTTTGCCTTCTGTCCAGGGCTGATCGGCGCGCCATCCCGCCGATCGGGCGGTTCCAATCCAATCGGTTGTTTTTCCCCCGCTGGTAATCTGGAACTGGCTGTTGCCCTCCCCCTGGCCGCCTGGATCGGCGTGCCCGTAAAGGTAAAAATCAAAGCGGCCGGCCGGGAGATTGGTGAGGGTAATGATGATGTTCTTGTCGGAGCCATCGTTGACATAAACATAGGCATCGTACATGGGGTCGCCTGTGTTATTGCTCCAGGTGCCGGCGGCGTTTCTGATTTCCATGCCGATGGGAGTGATTTGTCCGTTCCAAAGCATCAGGTTCACCAGAGGCACCACATCGATCCAAGGCAGGTAATATCCGTTCCAATAATCATTGGTTCCATAGCCGGTGGCGGCTTTGCCCTGTTTACGGAGGGAACTGCCAAACGCCACGTTGAGCAGCCAGGGAGTCTTCTCCGGGCTTGACAGATCCGCAGTCGAGCGGATCGCGGCCAGCTGCCGCTGGCTTTGTCGGACCAGATCGATTTCGTCGGCAAATTCGCGCACGATACGTTCATAATTTCGGCGGGCGTGAGCGAGATGACCGGTTTTACGAAGGACCTCGGCGGCGCGAAACAGTGCCTGGGCGGCTTCGGGGCGTTGGGCGTCGAAGCGCCGGATCACGGTTTGGTAGGCGGCCAGAGCGGCTTCGGGATTGAGATGGGCTTCCTCCTCAACCACGCCGGTTTGAAGCGAAGCGTTGTCTGGAGCCGGGGATTCGGCTGGGGCATTTTGAGCGGCTGCCGGCTCGGCAGCACGGAGGGAATTCAGCGCGAGAACGCTCGCGCATCCGATCACGAGAACAAGATTACCGGAGGTTTTCATGGCCTATTTGTGGCAGAATCGAGGGGGCGGGTTGTGACGGTTTTGTAACATCAGGCCGGCATACGGCTTGGGTCGAGAGATCGACTCGCCACGGAGTGTCGTCAATCTCACGGTCCGAGCAGTAACCGGTAGCCGGCGGTATGAACCGTCTGAATGAACCGGGGATGCTCGGGATCCGTTTCAATTTTCGCCCGGAGGCTGGCCACATGACGGTCGACTGTCCGGGTGGTAGGAAACGCGGCGTAGCCCCACACGACATCCAGAAACCGATCTCGCGAGATGACTTCGCCCGCGTGTTCGGTCATCAGCCGCAGCATGGCCAGTTCCTTGGCGGTCAAATGCAGGGGAGCCCCCTGGCGGGAAGCCTCCTGGCGGTCAAAGTCAACCTTAACGGGCCCCAGTTCCGCTGTGTGAATGGGTTGGGCGGCCCGCCCATGACGGCGCAGCAACGCCCGGATTCGGGCTAGCAATTCGTCCCGGCTGAACGGTTTGACCAGGTAATCATCGGCGCCGGTGTCCAGCCCTCGCACCCGGTCTTCCAGCCGGCCTTTGGCGGTCAGCATCAGAATCGGCATCCGATGATCAAGCCGTCGCAGCTCGGCACACAAGGCCAATCCATCAAGCTTGGGAAGCATGATATCGAGCACGATCAAATCGGGCTGATCCTTCAGGGCCCTTTCAAGACCTCGCTCGCCTTCCTCGGCGGACAGCACACGGTATCCTTGCCGTTCGAGGCAATCACACAGGACGGTTCGCATCGGCAATTCGTCCTCGATAATCAGAATACGCTCGCGCAATTCAGGATTCTTTTCCATAGGCTTTTGCGATCCTTCGCTCATCGGGCTGAGTTCGGTCGGTTTGTTTTAACGGCAGGTCCACGATGAAACGGCTGCCGTTTGAAGGGGTGCTGATCACCTCGATTCGTCCCTGGTGCGCCAGGACGATTCCGTGAGCGATGGACAATCCCAGACCCACGCCCTGGGTTTCGCGGCGCAACTCCGAGCCATATCGGTAAAACCGGTCAAAAATGCGCGCCTGTTCCTCAAGCGGAATGCCCGGTCCCTGGTCCCGCACCCAGATTCGTGCGCCCATCAGGCCTTCGCCGTCCCTGACCTTGGGTTCAAGACCCACTTCGACGGAACCATCGATGGGCGAATACTTTATGGCATTATCGAGGAGGTTGGCCAGCACTTGCTGCAAGGCCTGGCCATCCGCCTCGATCTCGAGGGGTTCTGGCGCAATGGAAGACAGTAAGTGGACAGATTTTTCAGCCGCGTAGCGCGTCCATGTCGTGACAGTCGTTTCCACCAGCTTCGACAGATCGATCGGTTCGAAGTCATACGCCTTGCGGCCTTGTTCCATCCGCGCGAAGTCGAGGACATTTTCGATGAGCCCCGTCAATCGGCGGCATTCCTGGGCCATGAACCGGTGGTATTGCCGGCTTTTGAGCGGATCCGGCGCGGGCGAATCGCACAACTCTTCGGCCATCATCCGGACCGACGCAATTGGAGTGCGCAACTCGTGGGAAACGCTCGAGACAAAATTTGTTTTCAGAATGTTCAGCCGATGTTGTTGTCCAAAGGCCCGCCATGTGGTCAGCAAACCGGTGATGACAGCCGCGAGCGAGGTCAGAATCAGCCCCCCGAACAAGAGCGTCCGTCCCTGTTGTCTGGCATAGAAGCCCTTCGCATCGGTCAGATGGATTCGGACTGAAACATCGGCTTTCGAGATGGCGCTGATGGTTTCCTCCGGCGCGGCGGCCTCCGGAGTCGAATCGAGCTCCGGTGTCATCCGGTGATCAGCAACTCTGACCTCGACCCCAAAACAACCGGGGACCGCGCGACGTTCCACGGCCAGATTGACCTTGTGACTGACCGCCTTTATCGGACGCGCGAGGAACCAGGTTCGATCGTTTTCGAGGCAACGCGTAATCAACCAGGATTCCTCGTGCCACGAAAACCAGAAGTTGGTGAACACAAACGCGGCCCGGTTGCCTTGAAGGCTGCCGGGGGTCAGCAATGCCTCATGCAGCGCCCGAGAATTTTCATGCGCCCGCAGCACACGCCGCCAGTTCTGGATCGCTTGCAACCATCTGGCCCGGATCCCCTCGTCCGGATAGCGCTTTTGTTCCATCGATGCCATCGCGTCTGCCAACAGTCGGCCTGAAACCATCGAGGGCTGTTTCATGAGCCCCGACATGAATCCATCCAGCCAATCCAGACTGTTCGGAGCCCTTTCAGAATTAAAATCAAACGCGCGCAACAGATGCCATTCTGACAGCGTTTTCAGCGAAAGTCCGGATTCGCCATTGATCCCAGCGTGCCGGCTCCGAATCAACTCGAACAGGTCCCGGGCCGGATTCCATTCTCCCTGTTGCAGCAGGCGGACTGCCGTTTGATAGCGGGCCAGGGCCAAGCAATTCTCCGGCAAGTCAAGCGCGATCAAACGCTGCAATTCCGATTCCGACGAGCGCAGACGAGCGGGGGACGGACCGCTCCAGATTGAGCTCTGAAAAGACTGCCAGGCTTCGACCTGAATTCCATCCAGTCCACTGATGTCGACGGGCTGTTTTAAAGACGACTCGATGATCGGCGGCGGCCAAAGCAATCCCAGCGTCGCATCCGTCAAGAATCCGACGACTTCGTTGCCCGATAATGCGGCGACAGGATCATCCTCGGGAGTCACTGGATGGATGCGATTTCCACCCGGAATTTGGATGGCAAGGGCGGAAGGAATATCTCTCTGCGCCAGGACAGACGCGATTTGCCGCGCCTGCTCGGTGGCGTCATGCTCAACCAGCAGCCGGTCTCGTCGGAGGGCATACAGTCCAACTCCGGCCAGCAAAATAGCCGGCAAGAGGATCAACAAACCCTGACGCCAGAATGCGGGTCGTTCCTCTAAGGGCCCCCGTTGCACTCATCCAGATTAGGAAATTATGTCTGTTCCGTCGCGCCCAAACTTGTGAAGAAAATGTAACGTTGAGCGAGGATGAACCTCAGATCTGCCTGGCGTCTTTTCGCATTCCAGCGAAGCGTCGATCTAAGTTCATCCTCGATTCCCAAACCGCTGCGCGGTTTGAGGGATCGAACTGGATTGGATCATGATTACTCATGATAATCCCTCCCCGGCCATCAGGTGCGCGGTTCCGAAATGAACGCTCCTCCAACCCGGCGGTCACACCGGGTGGAACGGCCAGAACTTCGGAATGCAATAGACGGCCAGGGCCCAAAAAATCAGGTTCAACGGAATGCCCACGCACATGAAGTCGGTGTAGCGATAGCCGCCAGGGTGATAAACCATGGTATTGGTCTGGTAGCCCAAGGGAGTCGCGAAACTGGTCGATGCCGCAAAACAGACCGCCATGAGTAACGGCCTGGCGTCCACATCGAGAGCGGCCGCGGTCGAGAGGGCGATGGGCGCCATCAAAACCGCGGTCGCGTTGTTGCTCATAAACTCGGTCAACACCGCCGTCAGCAGGTAGAGGACCGCGAGGGCAACCCCGGGGCCGAAAGGACCTGCCAGTCCAAGGATGGATCCTCCCAGCCACTGCGCCGCGCCCGATTTTTCCACCACCAGCCCCAGCGGCAGCACTCCAGCCAGGAGGAAGATGACCTTCCAATCAATCGCTCCGTAGGCTTCCTCGAGGGTGAGACAGCGGGTGACAACCAGGGCGATGCAGCCGATGATGGACGCCGCCAGGATGGGCATGACATTCAGGGCCGCCAGGAGGACAACGACCGCAATGATGCCGGCGGCCGTCGGGATTTTGTCGCGTCGCAGCGAGGGTTCCTCGACCTGTTCGAGGACGAGAAAATTTGGATCGCCCCGCAACCGCGCCAGTTCTTCCCTTGGACCCAGCAAGAGGAGGGCGTCGCCGAAGCGCAATCGGACCTGGTTCAACTTCGTGCGGATGGTTTGTTGCCTGGCCTGGACGGCCAGCACAATGGCTTCGTAACGCCGGCGGAAATCCACTTCGGCGAGGGTGCGGTCAATCAGGTTCGAACGGGGTGAAACCAACACCTCCGCCAATTGCAGATCTTTGGCCTCGAGCGCTTCGTCCTTGAGTTTGAACTCGGATTCGATATCGAGTTTCCAGGCCGACTTGGCGGCCATGAGATCGGGGGCGCCGCCGCGAACGAGCAGCACATCGCCCGCTTGCAGCGGTTCGCGCAGGGGCGCAAACAACGTTCGATTGTCGCGCAGGATTTCCAGCATGGTGACATCTTCTTTCCGTCCGAAATGGCTGGTGGCCACAGTCTGGCCCACGAGAGGTGAGTCCGGATGCACCCGCAATTCGGTGATGTACTCTCCCAGCTGATAGTTTTCGGTCAATTGCCGCCCGCGCCGGCTGGGCAGCAGCCACCGACTGAAGAGCAGCAGATAGACGCTGCCCGCTCCGAGCATCAATCCGCCCAGCGGGGTGAATTCGAACATCGAAAAAGCACCCGCTCCCGCCCACTCAGAAATGGAGCTGACCAGCAGGTTGGTCGATGTGCCGATCAGAGTGCAAACCCCGCCGAACTGCGAGGCGAACGAAAGAGGAATGAGCAGTTTGGACGCGGACAACTTTCCATTGTTGCAGGCCGCCAGGGCCAGTGGCATAAAAACCGCCACCGCCGCCGTATTGTTGATAAACGCGGACACCACTCCCACCGTCAACATCATGGCTAGCAGCAAAAGGTTGGGATACCCCGCCAGGCGCTTCACCAGGCGCGCCGCCAACGCAACCGCTCCCGTTTTTTGCAGTCCGGCGCTTAACACAAACATCGCCGCCACGGTGATGGTCGCTGGATTGCTGAATCCCGAAATCCCCTCTTCGGGCGTAATCCATTTTTCGGGCCGAATCCAGTCCGACAGGGGTTCAAACAGTCCGACAAGAATGATGGCCCCGAGCACCATCAACGCCACCAGATCGGAGCGGAACCTCTCCGTTACAAACAGACACACCGCCCCGACGGTGATCAGCAAAACGAGGAGAATCTCGATGCCCATGCCGTCAATTTAATTGAAATCAAAGCCTGTGCGCGAGAACTTACACTGGGTCCATCCAACCCACAACCTCCGAGGCGGGATTGGGGAATCCGCGCCTGCCAAGGACCGGATGGAGTCGATTACGGATTCGAGGCCTTGGCCCGGTAGAACACACCGACCTGGGCCTGCCAATCTCCCAATTCTGAGGGTTGAAAGGGGGTCGCTTCTGTTGTCGCCGACTTGGTGGTGATCTCGGTCCAATGGATCAAGTCGAGAGATTTCTCGATGGTGTAAAGCCGACCTTTTTCTGTCAAGAGGATCAAGTAAGGCCCGTCGGCATCAAATCGCCAATCAAGGATTTGGGGCGGCCGGGGCGGATCCGAAGGCATATGCCAGGGACGGCGAAGGAAAGGATACCCGGCGCCTTCGAGGATTCCCCATACCGCATCCAGGTCCCAACCTGCTGTCTCAAATGTCGCGCGTCGCCACAGAGCCTCTGTGGTTTGACCGGTGCCCCCCGAGGAATGGGTTTGTCCACTGGCCATGAAGTCCCAGAAACTGTTTTGGATTTGATCGTCGATGCCTTTTCCGCCGACGAGTCCGCCCAACGCGCCGGAGCCGGTGACGGGTCCGGTTGAATAGCATCGTGCGACCGAGGCCTCGAACATGCGGCCGATGAGTCCTCCGACGCGGTCGGTTCCAGAAACCGTGGCGGTTGCATGGGCGTCGGATACCGAGGCTCCGAATTCGTGGAGTCCGATCAACCCGCCCGCGATGGTCCCGCCCGCAACGGTCCCGCTCGCGGAGCAGCGGCGGATCACGCCGCCGGCTTCCCGGTTGCGCCCGACTAATCCGCCCACATACCCTGTGCCAACCACTGTAGCCTCCAATTCACAATCTTCGATCAACCCGGTGTTTTGCCCAACAAGACCGCCGACGGCCGTCTCGCCGCGCATGTAACCGTTCCGGATCACAAGGCTGGAAAGGCTGCCATGGTTGCGGCTGAACAAGCCCACGTTGGTTTCGCCCGGGCGATGGATGTGAAGTCCGGTAATCGCATGGCCGCGGCCGTCAAAGGTTCCTGAAAAGAACGCGATGGGCAAAAATCCCTTTCCTCCATTCCAGGATTGGCTGTCCGAAGCATCAACAGGGTTTGTCAGGTGGTAGGTCTTATCGGGAGGATAGGCTGGATCCTGGCCAATCTTCTGAATGTCTTCCAGGGTTGACAGGGCGATACTCTCCCGAAAATGGGCGATGATTTGCCGGTGTCGCGTTGAATCGAAGACGAGGTCCATGTCGTAGGAGAGCGGCAGGCCGCCCTCGGACCAGCCGTCAAAGAGATGATTTGTGGCCGGTCGCGCGACCAGGACAACCTCGCTTCCCGGGAGATGGCGGCCGCCTCCTGTGATCCATCCGCCCGTGTTGGGTTGGACCAGGGTTTCAATCATCCAAACGGGAACCGTATATTCGTGAAGCAGCCTGGTTCCCGCCTGGATCTCCACGAGTTGCGGGGGGGCTTCCGGGTATTCCGGCACGTTTTGGAATTCGATAAGGTAAGATCCCGCTGGCAAACCTTCGAGGATGCTGTCGGCAGCCATCCAACTTGAAATGCCCGGGAGCCGCCACTTCATGTGGACCGCTCCAGGAAGGGCATCTCGTAGACGAACCAGGAGGGAGCCTGTGGACACCGGGATGCCGGGGATGAACCGGGCCCGGACTTCCGGTTGTGCTCCGGCAATAACAAACGCCGAGTTGAGGCCGGACGGTTCCACGCCTGTCCAGCCGTCGAACACCCATCCCGGAGACGGGATCGCAAGCAACAGCAGCATGTCACCTCGGACAAAGTCCCGCTGGAACAACGGACCGCACTCGATGCCTTCCGGCGCAATGACCACCGTGCCCTGTCCTTCAGTGATCACGGAAAGCGGACCGGATCCGAGGGTGGAATAACTCCAGGTGCGATCTCCTCCTGGCATCGCTGTCCACACCGGATTTTCCATATCCGGATTACCAGAGATATCTCGTTCCAGGGTGCTCCGGAGCTCATAGGCGCCCGGCCGGGCAGGGATGAAGTCACTGCTGATCGACGCCACGGCCAGAGGATGAATCTGCGTCATGCTTTCCACCAGCAAGGTTTCCGCCTCTCCCGGAGGCTTCAAGTAAAGACGAAGGCGCAGAGGAAGGGATTCGCCTTGGGCACGGATGCTCAAAATGGCCTGATGCGGTTGGCCTGTTTGCAGGGGAACCCAGGATTGCTGGTAACGATCCTTTCCCGGCCGAACAACTGTCAGCGCATGATCAGACAGGGGAATGGGCAGACCGCCCGAGGCCGCCACCCGCACTGTGACGGATGCCCGCGCGATCGCGCCAAGCGTGTCGTCGGCCAAATACGTCAGGGTGTGTTCGCCCGCGCTCAACACCACTTCATGCAAGGTTGAACTTGTGCCGAGGATGCCGTCGCGCGAAGAACTCCAGGTTCCATTTGGATTCCCATTCCCATCCGGATCGGTCACTCGGGCCTGCAGGGTCCAACCGAATCCGCCGACCGCTTGATCCTGGTTTCTGGGGGTGACGATTTCAATGCGGGGCGGCCGGTTGGGCAGCGTCAGGTTGTTCACCCTTGCTTCCGCGGTTCGGAATCCATCGGAGGAGAGCAGCCGCAGTGAGATTCGGTTGCCGGAAGGCCAGTTGAGGGTGGAAAGCTCAGTCGACGCGCCCTCCAGTGGGCCGGATGCCGGTTCCCAGCTGGAGCCGTTGTCATAGCTCACCACGAGCATGTGTTGCAGCGGTTGGGAACGCAGCGATGACTCGGATGTTGGCTGGGCATTCCATCGGACGACAACCCTATCGCCCAGCACGCTGTTGTTGCCCGGTTCCTGGATTTGAGTGGACAATCCGGAGACCAGGTGGTGATCAAAATAGGTGATATCGGGCTGTTTTTGGTTTCGCAGCACCAGCCGGACGGCCGACTCCGGGATGTCACAGGTGGCGGACCACGAGTAGAAATCGGCCGGAGGTGGTTGCGAGGGATACGATTCCTCGGTTAAGTTAATGCCGCCCAGGAAGACCGTCCGGCCCGTGGCATCAAACCCTTCCAGGTGGTAATCCGAAAAGGCCGGGTCCCCAATGGCGCCGGATGTCCGTTGGGCAAACGACGTGGTGTCGAAGAGTCGGACTGTGCCGAGATCGGGAAGATGCCGACTCGAGGATGGATGTTTGACGGTCTGCATGGAGAGAAACACCCGGCGAATTCCCGGGAGGGGAGCGGTTTTCGGCGGGACGGAATTGACGGAAGCCTTGGCTGGGCCAGGGGCGGTGTTTGTCGGGGAGGCCGACGGTGAGGCGCCCAAGTAGCCGAGCAACCAATTGCGGAAATCGCTCAGCGTGCCGGGATCGATCCAACTCGGCTCGATGGCGCCCATGATGTCAAGCAGTTGGACGGGTGATTTCCATGCATATCCTGGTTTTGCCAGATGGATAAAACGCCCCCGGGCCTGAACATCCAAAGGGGATTGGGATTCATTCACAAAGGCGGTTACCCCTTGGAGGAGTTTCCCTCCGGTGGCCTTGTATGGGGGCATGTCGTATTGTTCCGTCGAAGTGTACAGGCCCGGACCCGCATGTCCAAGTTCGTGGATGGCGGCCTTCAACTTGTCTTCGGTCACAAACAAGGTTCCTCGGAAGACTTTCATGTTCACGCCTTCAACTCCTTGTCCGAGGGCTCCCGCGGGGAGAAGGGCCACCGTGAAGTGCGGCGCATACCGGGTGCCAATCAGCCAATCCCCCACATCCGCCAGCCGGCTGGCAGCGGCAATGGTGGCAGCCAAAGGATAGAGCGAAAGGGCGTATGAATAATCCGCGCCGGGCGAATAAGGAAGGGCCGTGGAGGCCACCCGAATGTCAATATCCCGGTCCCGGCCCAGAGGCAGCATGGATGCGATCAGATCGTTGAGCCTCAGCGCAAACCCAGGCGCATCGCCGGGCGAGCCGTAGCCGATGATATGTATGGGTTGCACCAGAAGACGCAAGGGCGTGGCAACCGGCGGGCTGAACTGGAGAGAGGTATCGATGACTGGCATGACCGCGCGATTGGTTGGCGCATCCGGATAGCCCGTGACGCCGGTGGTATCAAGCCACACTTGCAGGCGCGCTTCTTTTTCGTCCACCGGCGGCAACACGAAGTTAAAGGTCGCCTGTCCATTGGCGATGAGGTTCGGTGATACTGTACCCAGACTCCCCCGAACGACCGTATCCGGACTGCCCGGGGCGGGAGATACCGTCCGTCCATCCAGTTGCACGCGCAACTTGACTCCCCGGACAGATTCGACGGAGGCGCCCACAAGCACACTCAACAAGGTTTCCTTGCCTTGAATCCGGCTGTGGGCGAATGGAGAATTCTGATGCCGGTGATCCAAGGCATGTTGGCCCGCGATCCAGCCATCCAGCCAGAACGAAGGGAAAATCCTTCGGTCCGAGGACCGGCGTCCCGAGGAAAGGAACGGATCCAACACAAAAAACCGCGCATTATTCGGACCCGAGACAGCCACTTTCGCCCCCAGACCACTAAGGAATTCCTCGGGTTGGTTGGGAACACTGCCAACTCCGATCAGTTCCGGACCGGTCGTTTCCCCATAATAGCTCGGACCGATTTGGATGGCTGTGGAGGGGGGGTAAACCTCTCCGGCAAGCACCTCGGCGGTGGGATAGGAATAAACAGGACCGACATGACCTTGAAAACTGTTGCCGGTCACGGTGGGCGCGGTGGGGTCTGGCAACCACCAGGGGACATTGCCCCACGGCGAGGTGCCATCGAGATTGAGCAACCCACGGTACCGGTCAAACACCAGGGCCTGATGAAAAATACAGTCCTTGAAAGTGGCCGCCGTCCGGTCCTCCAGCGTGACCGGCGCGCCAAATTCGCAACGCGTAAACAGCGGCCGACCGCCATGGATGATCACGTCTTCCTGGAATATGCACTCCAGGTATTCAACATCCTTGGGGTAGAGATAACACACCCCTCGATTAAACACCTGGCAGCGCTTGAACAAGACCGATGAAGCCGGTTCCCAGAGATCGGGATACGGTAAGGGCAGGTTACTCCAGGATGCGAGGTCCACGTCCGCGTCGCTGACCAACACTTGAGCGCCGCTGGAGCCCGAACAAAACCATCCCTGGATGCTGCCCTTATCCACGACCACATTCGCCTTGCCTTGAATCCGCAGGACCGTGCCGGTGCATTGATTGAAGCTCACACTGCAGTCCGGAATGGAGACATCGAGACCGATACATTCCGAAAAGCCGCTCAAGCCGCTCCCGTCCGCAAACTGGATTGTTGCGTTGCGCAGCCCCTCGATGTCCTGTGGATGCGCAAAATGAAAGATACCGCCCTCCACCGGCCCGGCGAAGACAACCGGTTTGTCCGAGAAATCCACAATCGTTTTCCCGAGAGCCACCGCATCGAGTTCGAGCAACCCCGACCCCCACAGCATTCCCCTGACGTCCGACGCTTGGCTGAGGGCGAGCTTAAGGTTTTTTTCGACATAGATGTCAACGGTCAGCGGTCGGTCACTCGTCAGGGTTTCGTCAAACAGTGGTCTGCCTTGCGCCAGGCTGCCGTCGATCTTCGCTGTTGCGATATCGGTGATTCGGACCTGCGGGATATCGTCCGGCCGAGGAGGATTGTTCTCATAGTAATGATCGTAAATCCGGTAAGTGTAGATCCCGGGCGCCAAGTCAATGTCGTTGTAGTGACCCGAAAAGGAACCCGCCCTGACATCAACCAAAACATGATCGTTCCGGCGCAGTTCCAGCCGGAACGTGCCGAAACCTCCCCCGGAATAGCTCAAATGGGCTTTGTTCAAACCGATGTATTCGACACCCGCCCAGCTCCCAGTCACACCCGCAGAAGCCGTTATTAATAGGACGCTGCGCAATAACTGCCGTTTAAACCACCGATGGAATGAAGGCACACCCCGCGTGATCGGGGTGATCGATTGGATTAAAGGCCAATACCAGCGGGCGATCGCGGGCTCGGAGCCATTTCGGGATCGGACAAAGCGCGAGCTTGCTGGGTTCATGAGAGCGGATTGTACCCGCGCACAGGTTCCCTTCAAGGCTTATCGGCAGCGCACACGGATGCGATCCGAAGACAAACCCTCGGCTATTGCCTCGATCTGTATCTGGCCGCTTTGGCCTTCGATCGAGCGCAAGATCACCATGGCCTTGCCATAGAAAAGCGAAACTTTGTTGGTGTCGAACTCGGCCGGGAAATGATGATCTCCATTTCCAACGCCCGCAATGCTGGCCGGACCCTCAAGCTTGCAGGTGATCTGGTGGGTGGCCAGGGGACAGAGGGTCCCCGATCGGTCTGTCGCCTCAACGAGAACATAGCATAAGTCGTCGCCGTCGGATCGGAGCGATTTTCGATCGGGTGTCAGGCGCAACCGGGCGGGCGCATCAGCTGTTCGCACCACTGATTCGCCGAGTTTCCGATGCTTCCGATACGCCACCGCCTTTACTGCGCCCGGCTCATAAAGGACCTCTTCCCAACGAAGACGATAGCAATCCACGGGATTCGAAGCCCCGGGCTCTTTGGATTTTCAGCCAAGGGATCGCCCATTCAGGAACAGTTCCGCGGAATCCCCGCTGGTGTAGACATAAACCGGCACGGTTTGTCCCAAGCGATCCGGCCAGTTCCAATGCGGCAGGACATGGACGGTTGTTTTTTCCGGAGCCCAATAGCTGCGGTAAAGACAGAAGCGATCTTTGGGAATGCCCGCCAGGTCGACAATCCCGAACAGGCTGATCCGCGATTCCTCGGCCGGTGTGATCGGTCGCTTGGAATACCGGCCCCAGCCCCGGGCAATGAAAGGCGTGGGCTCGCCCAGATAATCAAATCCTGTCCATACAAATTCCCCGGCCACAAAGGTCGAACGTCTCATTCCACACAACCAGGCCCAGACGATCGCAGAGATCGAGCAACTCCGGTGCGGGCGGATGATGGCTGGTGCGAATGGCGTTCACCCCCATGTCCTTCATGATCTCCAGCTGCTGTTCCATCGCGCGGGTGAAGAATGCGGCCCCGAGCGGGCCAGGGTCGTGGCGAAGATTCACCCCATGCACCGACACAAGGTTTGTCTCACCGAAACGGACGAAATCCGTGGCGTCGATCCGAAACGACAGGTAACCATAATCCCAACCGCTCGCTTTCCGGCCATTGACATAAACCGTGGGTCCCGCCATCACCCCATCGAAATTCGCCCGTGACTGTTCATGTTGCGAGTAAATTAAGACCATCGTCAGAATGCTGGCAACGCTCAAAATAAGTATAGTGTGACGCCTGCATTACGCATTCAATGCGGGGGGCGATTGATCGCGTGGCACTCCATGGCAGTGATCGCAAGCCGATTTTTAATGGGGGGAGCCGACCACCGGCGTGCGCATTGCACCGGCATAGGGAACTGATCCAACGGAACGTGGCGGCTGGCTTGGGGCTGGATACGAGGCCGCGATGAGCCAACAACGGGCCAAAAGGAAGGCCTTATGGGGGGGCGTCTATTTCGGTGGCAATTGAAAGTGGCCTGCCACAATGCCGGGAACTGTGATGTCCTCATCCAGTTCCTCCCAGCGCAAGGCATATCCATTAAGCTCAACTTGAACTCGCGCGAGTTGCTCTTCGGTCGCCGCCGCCAGGAGCCGGAACCGGTCGGCTGGAAAGCCGATGATCCGTCCGTCGTGAAGCTCCGTGTAGATCGTCCGCCCTTCCGCCCAGGCCCGCACAGCTGCAGGCTCCACGGCTAGCCGTGGCTCATTGGTTACGGTACTCATCGTATGCCCTTCTCAGAACGTCATGATGTTCAAAAACCAACTGCTCAATGCGTCGGAGCGCCTGAGGTCGTACTCCCCGGTTTCCGGCCAGCCGGATGGTCGGCTCCATCCAGAATTTACACTCCCCGTCTGGAGTCCGCACGTGGATGTGCGCGGGCTCCTGCCGCTCATCCGAGTAGAAGTGGAATCTGAATGATCCGATTCGCAGGACCGTCGGCATGGGTATTCTTTACCATGTGCCACGCGCTACCGCGACATCTTTCTGCCGAAACAAACTGAATAGTTTTAGTGCCCACACAAAAAAAGATAGGAATTGATATCACGAATTCGAGTCTCCAGCTTATGGCGCTTGGCTTCTCCAGTACGCATTCAAAGCGAGGCGATTGATCGCGTGGCACTCCGAGGCAGTGATCGCAAGCCGATTTTGAATGGGGGACGCCGACCACCGGCGTGTCCATTGCGCCGCATGGGGACTGAATAATGGTGAGATCCCTAAGTTTACAGGGCGATCGCCTTAGAGGGGCTACCAAGGCTGGTTGCTGAGATTGATTGTGTCCAACAGGGCCCAGCTGGCGAGGGGATCTATACTGTTTGAACCGATTTGGAAGGTGAGAAGGACATTCAGGCCAGCGTACGAGCTGATATCGAAACTGAGAGTGCGCCAACCTTCTCCACCGGTATTGCCGCGGCAAAGCCTTGAGTTTTCAACGATGGCCCGGCCGTCCACGTAGAATCCAAACCAATCGTAGTATCCGACATCGCACATTTCCTCAGAGTAAAGCCAAATGGCGAGGTTGAGGTAAAGCGGCCAGCTGTTGGGGAGAGTCACACGCTGGCTGAGGGTGGCGATATGCCGGTTATCGTCCTCATATCCCAGATAGGCGACATACTCGCCCGAGAACGCTGCAATGCCATAATCCGGCGCCCGGTAAATCAAAGGGCCTGGTTGTTGGATCCAGCCTATGGAGGGTCCTTGTTCAAAGTCGCCGTTCAGCAGTCCCGACGCAGAGGCAAGATTGAAGGTTGCGCTTGCGGACTTGGAGGCATCCATAAGAATTTCTCCGAGGCCGGTGCCGGAGCACGCGCCGCTCCAGCCGGCGAATACAGAGCCCGGATCCGGATGGGCCGTCAAGACGACTCTTGTATTGATGGGGAAATACTCGCTGCAATCCGTTCCACATAGGATTCCTGCTGGTTCAGAAACGACAGAGCCCGTGCCGGTTCCCGTCGTGATGACACTCAGCAATGGTATGGTGTTCCGACAACAAGAAATCTGCTCGGCGCGGCGTCATCAGCGAGTCAGCAGCCGCGTTTTGGTTTCGGCGGGGAGAGACGATTGGTTGATCCAGGCGCGGGCGGCATTTTCATCGGTTTGGAGCCACCGATGGGCGATCATTTCCGCCCGGCTGTTGCGCGCGTTTTGGTTGGGCAGACTGTCCAGCCACTGAACGGCAATTTCGGGGCGTTCGTGGGAGGCGACGTTGACCAGGGCTTCGACGGCTTGGGCGCGGGAGGGGTCCTCCGGCAGGGTTGCGATCCATTTGCTGGCGGCTTCGACATCATTGTGCGCCCATTGTTGGACGACATTACGAGTCGCGTTGTTGCGCAAATCTCCCGATGGAAACTGCGCGACCCAAGCGGCCGCGGTTTGGGGTTCGGTCGAGGTCCAGGAACTGACGACCGACAGGACGGCGCGGTTCTGGCCTTCGCCGGAGGGAAGGGAGGCGACATATTTCGCGGCTTCCTGGGGGGATTGGCGGGCCCAGGTTGAGGCGATGTTGGCCACGGCGTCGTTGAACCATGCGGCTTGAGGAGTTTGGTTGATCCAAGCCAAGGCGCCTTGCGGATCGAAGGATGCCCATTGGCTGGCAATCGAGCTCAACAGTTGGTTCTGGCTTGAGCCCGAGCTCATGTTTATGGCCATTTCTGCCGCGCCTTTGGGATCGTTTTGGGCGACTTGATTGACGATGCTTTGGAGGGCCCGTTGTTTGCCTGAACCCTCCGGGAGTTGCTGAACCCATTGCTGGGCGCCTGTGGGATCCGAATCCGCCCAGGTCGAGGCCAGGCTTCCGATGAGCTCATCGCGCCCCCGGTTGTTGGGAATGGATTGGACTAACTCGGCCGCCTTTTCAGGATTCTCGCGTCCCAGTTGCCAGATGAGATTGCGGGTGGCGCTGACTTGATTCGCCGATGTGGGCAACGTTTTGATCCAATTGATGGCCTCGTCCAGGTCTCGTTGAGCCAGTTGATTGGCAATGCTGCCGTAAACGTAGTCTCGGGAGTTCCCCGAGGGAAGGTGCTGGATCAAAGTGTTGGCGGTTGCTGCGTCGATATTTCCCAGGCTGTGGACGAGCGACCCAACGATGTTGGCGCGGTTGATTTCCGGCGGCAGATTCTGCAGGGCGGCCAAGGCCGTCTGGGGATCGGCTTGAGCCCACGTGGAGACGGCGGATTGAATCGCCTCTTGCCGACTGCGGGTGGGGGGGAGGCTTTGGGCCCACGCCAAGGCGCCCGCGGGATCAGATTGCGCCCATTGTCGGGCGACGTTTTGAGCCAGTTGAGCTTGCTGGTTTCCCGGGGTCATCGCCTGCACTTGCGCCGCGGCCCCCTGCAAATCCACTTCCGCCCACCGGTACAGGAGCGAATTCATTAACTGGCGTTTGGCGGCCCCCTCCGGCAAGGAACGGCTATAGGCCAAAGCATCGGGAAAGTTCGATCGGGACCACTCGGAGACAATCGACTCCAAGGCCTGTCGTTTCAGCTGGCCCGGAGGCAGCGATTCGGCAAACTGCAGCGCGGCCTTGGGATCCATCATGGCGGTCTGACGAGACAAAGCAACCAGGGCAAGTTTCTTGTCCTGGCCTTCCGGCAATGCCGTGGCCCATTGTGTGGCAGCCGCCAGATCCCTTGAGGCCCAGGATTCAACAACCACCGAAACCAGATTATCGTTTTCCCGCCCGACACGGCGGCTGTAATCAAGAACCTTCGCTGCCGCCGCCACGGGATCCACTTGGGCCCACTCTCGAAAGATCATGCCGATCATATGGCGAACATGGCCTTGATTTCTTGAGCGCTCCCAGAGATCCAAGGCATACTGCGGCTGGGACGACGCCACGCCCTGAATCAAGGCATTCATCAACATATAACGTGTATCGCCCATGGGCTGTTTCTCGAGCCAATCGAGAGCCGCGGCCGGATCTTGCTGCGCCCAAATCCGCATGGCGCTGTTTAACGCCGAATGACGAATCTCATTGGGCGCCATGGCCATTGCCTGTTGAGTGGCCGCCGCAGGATCGGCCTCGGCCCAACGGGAAGCCAGGCGATTGACCAATTCATAGCGCCACGGCGGCGTCAATCTGGCCGCTTCGGCCAAGGCCTGGGGAATTTCCGACAAGGGAACACGATCCGCCAGTTCGAGAATAGCCTCGCGCCGTTTGTGCTCGGGGGTCGTTTGGATGATATGCCCGACCTGAACTCGCAGTTCCGCCGCGCCAACGAGGCCCGCGGACGCGGTTCGATTGGAGGAAACCTGGGTCGTCAGGCGGTTCTGCACCGAGGAAACAACGTTGGTCGCGAAGAGGATGCGGGAGACCGATGGAGCCGGCGATTTGGAGCCGGGGGTAGTTGCCCGATGAGCCATCCAGCCGGCGAAGGTTCCCAATACAAACAAACAGAGTCCCAAAATGAGGGTTTTCTTTTTCATGCGCATTCCATTCGACCCGGTTTATAGCTCAATTGCTCAAACCCGCATAGAATTACTTCTTCCTGATGCCCGGCGCCTCCCCTCCAATCCCGGCAAATGGGAAGTCACAGCCGGCGGAAAGCATCGCCGCATGCCCGGTAGTTTTCCGCCGGCATGCCCATCACGCTGTATTCTTCCACATAACCGATAAAACCCCCCGTGGGCGCTCCAAGCAGGTCGTATAATCGCCGGGCCTCGGCATGAATCTCGGCCGGAGTCCCCAGGATGGATACGGTCTGATAGCTGATCGGCAAAAGGAAACATTGTCGGCCGCGCAGCCGTTGACCTACAGCCGCCACATCGATCACGTTGGGCTGGGAGATGTTCAACACATCGACCCCGATTTCGTGGAAGTCGTCCATGATGAGATCGAAGTTGCCGCAGCAATGAAACCAGGTGTGCAGGCCGAGCTCGCGGGCCAACGCGAATTGCCGCGCGTAACGCGGTTTGAAGAGCCGCCGCCACATCCCGGGTGAGATCATCAATCCGGATTGCGTGCCCCAATCATCGGCAAAATGGATGCCATGAAATCCGCATCGGGCCGCCATCCGCATGAGATCACACTCGAAGGCCATAATCCGGTCCATCAGCGCCGCAAAACCCTCCGGATGGATGAGAAAATCCTGGAGGGCATTTTCATAGCCGCGCAGCAGCGTGTAGACGGTAAAACCGCTCAGATCCAGGCTGGCCAAACGATACCGGTCGCCGCAGTTCTCGAGAAATCCGGGCACAGCCGACATGCGTTCGGACTCGCGCAGAGTCGGTATTTTGATTTCCTTCGCGTGGGGAAGGTCGGGATAGAAGGGCGCCACCGGGTGTCCCATCGTGCCATCCCCCAAGGAGACCAGACGATATCCCCATTCGTTTTCAGACCAATTCCATGCATTCGGAGTGCCGTCTCCCGGGCATCCCAAGGCCAAATGATAGAGCAATACGTCTCCCTCTTCCTGATCCCGATTCCAAAAAACAACAGGGACGCGTTCCGGCGATCGAAACCGGATAGCCTGCTCCACCAGTTCCTTGCGGGAGACCTTCATGGGCGTTCTTTCATGTGAAACATAAAAATAATAGGGCTAACCCAACAGTCTTCGACAACCAACTCGGAGCTGTCCTCTCCGCCTTGTTCGCCAAGCATCACCAGGTTGTGAGGCGGATGCTCGAGAGGCTTTGGCGCGAGCGAAGGGGAAACGGTCAGACCTTTGACGCACCATTTCCTCCCGCCTTCAATCTGGACCCAGCCTGCCTGTGGTGTGTGACCGGCCTGGGCGGCTAGGGTGATCGGTTGATCGTTATAACTCCTGGGAACACGAAGGATCCCATGCCATCCGGACCGAAGCAGAATGGTGTCGCCGGGTTTGACGGGAGCACTTGGATTAGCGGGGTTCCCGGTAGAATCACAGATCTGGATCTGTTTAGCTTGAAGAACCTCCTCGATGGTCCCCCAAGGTCGATCCGTGCTGCCATCCCCTTGGGGACTCCCTTGTGTAGGATCACAATAGAAGGTGGCTGGGTGGGCTGTGACAACGGTCAGGAAGGAAAGGAGCCCCACTGTGAGTCTTGCTTTGGGGAAGGCGACTCGGGACGGGCATATGAAAATGGGCAAGCCAGTCCTGTCGAGCGCCCAGTGGAACTGGCCGAAGAGTATTCTTGCGAGCATGACCAAGATAATAACATCCCCTGGCTCCAGGGAGAAGCCCATATCAAATGCAGGCCCGGATCTCCGACGCCACAGGCTTGTCAAGCGCGGCAGACTCCAGGGGGTATTGACCGTTTGCCACTGCCGTACGAAAGGCTGATTGAAATGCGGATGGATGGACTAAGCCAGTTGGACGCGTTCCTGGTGAAATCGCAGTTCTGTGGGATTAAAGAAACTGCCGACAGCAATCAAGTAATTCAAGCAAGCCGCCGCTTTTCGGCCTTCCGGGCTCGTAAAAAAGGATGCTCTGCTGTTTCGCTCTGAGACTCCGTTGCGCGAGGAAATCGAAGTACGCGGAACTCCTGCCCAGCCTCCTGGCGCATGATTTCAACCCGATCGTTCTCAAATCGATCCAAACGAGGTGAAGGATCGAGGTTCCTAGAACCATTGTGGGCAGTGCACTGGGATTCAATGACGTGGAATGTGCTGTCAATACTGGGAAACACCTGGAAAAAATGCAGAGCTAATCCGGGGTTTTTGGATACTGAGAAAGGACACTCCATGGAAAGAAGGAGCATAAGGAATTTATATTCCGCGCGTAGAGGATCAACTTGGGGCGGCATCCACTGTCGTCGCATGGTCGTGCTTCAGGCCTTTTGGCCAGTTCTTTTCGGTGAATAATGGACGCTGTTACTCCGACTACTCAGTGAAAGAGCAATTATGAAAACCAAACAACTTTTCGCAGGGCATTTCGTTCAATCGGTGTTCCAGTGGGCAACGGCTGGGTGTATTTTGACGGTCGTAATTCGGGGATACAGCCAGGCCCCCAATGAGTTCGAGACTGACCAGGACCAAATGTCCCCTGCTGGGATCTCACAGACTTCGATTCCTCCAGAAGCGCCGATTGGTTCGGTTACCGTTGAGATCAATCCTCCCGAGGTTGTTGCATTAGGAGCCCAATGGAAACTGCATACGGATCCCGATACCGTCTGGCGCGACAGCGGCACCTATACAAACCTGCCGATTGGGATTTACACCCTCGAATTCAAACCCATTCCGGGATGGACTACCCCGCAGCAGAGTGGACCTGTTCGTGTGACACGGACAGGACGTTCATATTTGGGCTCCACCTATTATAAAAGTTCCGATTACACGATAGACCTATCCTTCACAAACGCTACCGTCGACATGGATTTTTATCCTCAGCATCTGCCGCCTCCGGAAGGTTATTTCCAGGGTGTATTCGAGACGAATGCATTACCCACGAATTTTCAGGGACCGGACGAACCCCGGTTGCCCGTTCCGAACTCGAATACCTGCACGCGATTGGTTCTCGTACCTCAAACGGGCTATCAATTCACAGGATGGAGCGGCAGCGTCACGGCGACCGCGAATCCACTGGTTATTTTCATGGATGACAACAAAAACATTCAGGCAAATCTCACGCCCGTGTCTCTGAAGGATTTCACAGCCACTCAAATGGCTGACGGGTACGAGTCTCCTGGGCTCCTGGTGGTTCATGCCCAGCTGAGTTACCCCGTAGATCGATCATTCTTGTCGCTCAGATGGCGTCCGACATTGCCTGCTGGCTGGAAATTAGTCGATGCCTCCTGCCCGTACCAGTATGTTATTCAGAACGGTGTGATCGAGAATGGGGAAGTGGTTTGGACTGGAGGGCCTCTCAACAATAATCCAGTGGCTTTCAACTTCATGGTCGAGGTGCCAGTCGGGGAGACTGGCTTGCGGGAAATCCCCGGCGAAATCACCTACACCATCAGTGGCACGCCCGATCCAATTTCGGGGAGTCTTTATCCCAACGTTTTGCGGGTATCTAATCGAGAATCGGCCTCTGTTCACCTCAGTATTCCGATTACACCCCGGATGGAGGAGGCTCCTCTGAATCTCGCTGAGGCGCTCGGCACGATGACATTGCCTTATACTCGTGTGTCAAGCTACTCACTAACGGTCACGCTTTCACCTCCAGAGGTGGTGGCGGCGGGGGCAAAGTGGAAACTCAGCGTCGATGATGAATGGCGTGAGAGCGGTGTCGTCTACACGAACCTGCCTGTCGGTCTTCATGCGATAGAGTTCAAGCCGGTTCCCGGCTGGGTGATTCCAAGCTATGACCGCTTGCATACTATATCGACCGCAGGTTCTGCAAGCATGGGCGTCAGTTACCAGCGCGCAGGAGAGCCTACCTTATCTGTTTCGGCTGAAAACGGTTTTATCAATACAGAGTTCAACCGCCTTCCCCTTGAGGATCGCCCGTTGTTTATATCGTTTAGCAGCGCCCAGGGACGGTGGATCACCAATTTTTTCTCAACGTGGCAACTTCTACATAAGACGAATTTTTGGGGGGAGTTTATGGCGGTATCCCTCACCGGTTATCAGTTTGGGGGATGGAGCGGAAGCCTCACTGGATCCCGGAATCCGTCGTGGATCCAGTTCGATGGAGACGTCGACATTACCGCCCAGTTCAAGCCGGTATCGCTAACCGCATTCACCGCCACCCAAATGGCCGACTTCTATTATGCTCCCGGGATTCTGGTGGTGTATGCCCAATTGAGTTATCCGATCGATCGTGAGTTGGCGTCGTTGAGTTGGCGGCCTGTCTTGCCAACGAACTGGAGACTGATCGATGTCACCGGCCTATACTCAGACGCGCCTATTCTTGACAACGATGCCATAGTGGTTGCCGGGACACCGGTGGATCTCAATCCCGTTTTCTTCAACATGATGATCCAGGTGCCCGCCGGTGAAACAGGAATGAAAGAGATCCTGGGGGAGATCACATACACCCTGCACGGGACTGGGGAGCCCTCGACGGGGTTCCTGACTCCCAATCCGCTGCAAATCAACGGTCAAGTCGCTCCCGAGTTCCAGTTATCGGTGAGCCTGGATTCGAGTCTCCCGGTATTGGAGGTTCGAGGTCAACCTGGAATGAGCCTGGTTCTTCAAAAAACGCTTGACCTGGTTCAGCCGTACTATTGGCAGACACTCAGCGTGCTCACGCTCACCAATTCGTTTCAATCATACACCGATACTCAGAGCATTACGAACCAACCCGGAAGGCTTTATAGAGCGGTGTTGTACGTCAAACCTGGTAACTGATTTCTAAACCAATATGGGCTCGCCGAATTTTGGGTGTTTCGAGTGTGTCCTGGTGTTGTTTTAGCTAATGCCTTCCGAACGCCGCAGGTTACGGCTCAACCCGCAGGCGCCAAAACCTGCGGGGGATTGTTCCGTGGTTGTCCACCCAAGAGTTTGTGCCAATGGGCTGTGCTCCGCTGACGACAGTCCAAAAGGGAGGAAACAAACTTGATGTGGCTTCGACGGTATATTGGACGGGCGAAGGCAATAGATCCCATTGCAGGATCGTTTGATTGGCCGAGTGCGACTGGATGCGCAATCGCGGTGTTGTCGGCGGTCCAATCGCTGACTGCGACTGCTGCATATAGACCAGTCCCCAGTTCAAGGCGTTGACCAGATCTTTGGTGGCCATGTAGACAGGAGGGTCATCTTCCCAGACCTGATCGATGGTGCCGGTCGCGTAGAATTTACCGGCGGCCTCGAGGTAATTCGTCCGGCCCGAGTATTTGGAGGCATAGGCGAGAGCGTCGGCGGTGACCAAAGCCCAATCGTTGATCTCCAAATAGGGGTCCTCATGGGGATCATAAAAATAGAACGCGTTCCAGGTGGCCATCCGGCCGGGACGGTATTCCTGTGAAAAGTGGCGAAGAATAAAATCAGAGTAGCCAGTCAGCGCCTGGGTGACTCCCAAGTTATCCCGCAGGTCATATTCCTCGCAAAAATCGAGGTAACGTCCCAGCGTCCACAGAATCTGACTGAGCGAAAAGCTGCTGAGCCAGTGCCAATTCTCTTCGGGACGGAAACTCGTCGGATTGTTCAGCCATGGTTTATTCGACAGTTTGGCGGTTTCGCCAACAAGGGTGTGCAGTGCGGTCAACCAGCGGTCCTCGCCTGTATGCCGGTAGCCCTCGAGATAGCCGAAGATGAGATTTGCCCTTTCGCGGTAGAGATAGGGAGCGGTGAAATCGCCAAACTGAGATTGGTTCAACATGGCTTCCAAGCCCTCAAGTGCGACCTCGCGAAAACGCTCTTCTCCCGTCAAATGATAGGCCAACAGGAGATCGGGCACGCCGAAAAAAAGGTCGATGGACGGCGAGTTGCTATTGCGATTGGGATTCAGATAGCCGGGCTCGTCATGGTTACTGTGGCCGAAGTAGCCCCCATGAACCCAGTGCTGAATTCCCGGATCGGGAATGTGGAGATAATCGATATCGGCCAAATGCCGAGCAGCCGGCAGGGCCAGATCCAGCCAGCGTTCGTCGTTCGACCGGGCATACTGCGCCAGCATTCCATGCAGATACCAGTACTTGAGGTTCATTTGACCGGCTTGCTGAGGTCCGAAGGCTTCGTAATCCAGCGGAACATCCCCGTAATCCTGCCAGCCGAAAAAATTGTAGCGTTCAATCACCTCCCGGAGGGTTGAATTGCCGAAGTTCGGATCATGGATTTCCGGGTTGAAATCCGGATTCGGCGTGAAGGCGATCTCCACATAATGTTCATACAGAGGCCAGCGGCTGACGTCACGCATGGGGACTTCGCCGAGCGCTTTGGAGTGTGAAAACCAATCGGACGGACTGTGAAGCCAAAGGGGCGAATTGAAGGTCCGGGCCCGTTGCGCCGAGATCTCGGCCGCCTCGGGGCCGATCCCAAAATGTAGAAGGACCGTGTGGGTTTTTTCTTCTCCGACCCGCAGGTTGTGACGGAAGACCTCGCCATTCGGAAACAGGTCAATCGCGACCAGGCCGTTAGTCTGGATCTCGATGGCCTTGGGAAAGTTCTGCCAGAAATCCCGCAGTCCCAACTCGAGTCGAGGCCCGCGGTCTTCCGAACGATAGACAGTGGCCCATCCCAGGGCTTGGCGTCCTGTAAGGGTCTTTCCTGCGCCCGAAATCTCGAATCCGGGCTTTGTGCAGAAGGACTGCAGTCGAGGCGCGCAGAGCATGTTCGATTCCCAGCCTGCCGGTCCCACGTAGGTGTCCCAGAAATCCGTGCCGCTCGAATCCTGGTAAAGCCGGATCGGGCTCGCCGGGGACGTTACGCTGACACCGGCTTCCATATTCACGTGCAGAGGGGCGGGGGACTCGGCCAGGCGCAAGGCCAACTTCAATCCTCCGAGATAAACGCTGTTTGTGCTACCCTGATTATGGACATTCAATGGTTCATTGCTCTCGCCGGCCAACACCGGAAGATTGTTTTCGACGGTGAAATCAAGGCGCACCGTGGTTTGGCCCGCAAAGAAATGACATCGGGCGGTGTAGTCCAATACGGCTCGCTGCCGCGCATCCAGAAGGCTCCCCTCGATCTTGATGACGGCATAAAGAGGACCGGTCCGTTCAATCCTGATGCGATTCCGCCTTGGTGGAGGCTGAATCGTTGCCGCGACCACACTAGTGCCATTCATATCCTGGTAAGCGAGGGCTTCTGTGGGAGACAACGGCCGAAGCATTGGAAGGCCCGCGACGGTCACCTGCTCAAACAGATTGAACGCGTTGGTGTTGATCTCAAAGACCGCGGCTCCCGTGTCGATCGTCAAGCGATTCGGCGCGGCGGATCGGATTGTGATTCCCGACGGGGGAAAGATGGGCCCCGCGGTCTTTTCAAGCCGCACCCGGGTGCTGCCCTGCGCCGGCGCCGTGCCGAAGCAGGAAACGAAAACCCATTTGGCCGGGGCCTTGGCATCGAGGCGATCTCCTCCCCATCGGCCCAGGATTTCAAATTGAGCCGGCAGAGGCGTGGAATCTTCCCGCAACAGGCGCAGTTGCGAGACCTCCGTGACTTGCCACGAGCGCGGTAAGGGAATCCCGCCGGCCACCCAATCATTCGTTCGCCCGACGCCAGATCGATTGGTGATGCTCAGCCACACGGAATCCTGGGCAGCCGTGGAGAGTGTGAGGATGAAGGACAAACCGGCCAATCCATGAAGGATGATTGAAGTATTCATAGAGATATCACCGACTCAGGCGCAGCCCGGAAAAAACGGTTCCTTGATTTCTTGATGGGTTAATCTCGCTCTGCTATCGGAAGAGCGTCAAGGAAGAACCTCGCACCCCTTGGGTCCGATGGCGCTCCCTCCAAAACCCAATGCTGTTTTTGAGCGGATCCTCTGAGTGCTGGCGGGCGGCGTTTCGTCAGTCCAGGGGATACCGTTTCAGACGGGTGATCTGGCACAAAACGTTGCCGAGAAAGAGCGGATTGTTCCTCAAATAACGGCGCCACAACCGGCGGGGTTCCTGGCAGAGCCGGAACAACCACTCGAATCCAGAGCGCTGAATCCAGCGGGGGGCCTGCTTGACGCGTCCCGCGTGGAAATCGAAGGCCGCCCCAAATCCGATCATGACGGTGGTGTCCAGGCGCGGCAGATAGGCGGCCATGAACTTCTCCTGTTTGGGGGTGCTCAAGCCAACCCAGAAGAAATCCGGTTTCACGGCGGCGACGCGACGGACCAAATCGGTTTCTTCCTCGGGGGTCAAGGGTCGGAAAGGGGGGGTATATGCGCCCACAATTCGCAGTCCTGGGTAACGCTTTTCCAGTTGGTTCTTCAGGAGATCGGCCAAACCCTCTCCTCCGCCGTAGAGGAAGTGGGTATGCCCCGAGGTGCGGGTCCATTCGCAGAGTTCGAGCATCAAGTCGGGACCATAGACACGATCCATCTCGCGGTAGCCCGCCAGTTTCCCCGCCCAGACCATCGGCATGCCGTCGGGGGTCACTAAAAAGGCCTGGTTCAGGATCCGGCGAAAAGCCGGATCATCCTGGGCTTCCATGACGCCATGAACCCCGGTGATGCAGACGTAACCCTTGCGTTTTTCGTTGACCGCCTGGGCAAGGGCCTGACGGGCCGTGGCCAGATTTAGAACACTGAGTCCAACGCCCAGCACATTGACGCGTGGATTCGCTGGGGAGATCGCACTCATGGCTTTTGGCACAGGAGCACCTGGGACACCCCGAAACGGCGCAATCCAGGGCAACGTTCCAAGCAGTTGGCGATTCCGCGAAATATTGGGCGCAGCCAACGGATGATGGCGGGCTGTTGGCCGGAGATGTTTTCAAAGGTCTGCCACAACCAGGTCCGGTAGCGCACCTGGAAACCCGCTTGATCGAGGAGCCGGCACAAGTCTTGGCCGAAATAGTTCCGGGCGTGAAAGTCAAACAGGCGACGGCCGATGGCCAGCGGAACATACGGAATAAAAGGAAAACAGGGCGGCAGCTTCAGACGACAGCACCGAAGCGTGATGCCGTGAGTCTCGAACGGGTAAAGCCGATTGGGAGAAAAGAGGGCCAGATATCCCCCCGGTTTGAGCACCCGGAAAATCTCACTCAGTGCCCGGCCATCATCGGGGACATGTTCCAGGACCTCATTCAAAAGCGCGAGGTCAAAAGTGTTGGAGGGATAATGGATCTTTTCCAGGTCGCCCTGGTTCACGCGGTCGGTGTGAAGTCCCCGGCTTTGATACTGGCTGACCTTATCCACGCTGTATTCGATGCCGTAAGCGTCCGCTCCCAACTCGAGAAAGGCCAGCAAGTAGGCGCCCGCTCCACAACCGCAATCCAAAATCTTGGCTCCGGAAAGGGTCATGTGGTCTTGAAGCAGGCGCAAGCGTTTCTGCAAGCTGAGCGGCTTGTCGGTATCGCCTCCGCCCACCGCGATTCGGATCGAGTGATGTGCTGCCATCCTGTAAATCGAATTCCTTTGGCGCGTTGTGCTTCGTTCCCAGGTCGGGGGGACTCACATATTGTCGAGCACTTCTCCCACGCCCAATCCTCCGTCGATCAATCCTCGTCCGGGTTTTTCCGCGCTGCGTTGCTGAAGGAACTCGATCATCTCGGTCTGGCGTTTTTCCACGGCGACGTCCAGAGGTGTCTTGCCATCCTTTCCTTTTCGCTTCACGTCGGCGCCCCCCTTGATCAGGGTCTCGGCGATCGTCAGGTCCCCTTTCATCGCCGCCAGATGCAGAGCCGTCCATCCTGAATAATTGGTTTTGTTGAGGTCGGTCTTGGCCGCGATGTGTTGTTTGACGAGCTTGAGGTCGCCTTTATCGACGGCCTGATACAACGTCGTGCTGGGGGCGCTGGGTCCGCATCCCATCCATGCCCCGCAGGAGATCACGCAAATAATAAGTAGGCGCACCGATGTCTTCATGCTGCCGACTCTACCTGTTTGCATCCCTCTTGACCAGACAAACTCCTGCTCCGAAAACCGCCAACAAAGACAGGCTGATTACGAAGGCTCTGAGGGGTTTGGCAGATCGATGGAATGTCTGGGATTCAGCCAAAGCAACTCGTGTTCATGGGCGTTAATTCGCGGTTGGATTTTTTTTAAAGAACCGCCATCATGTTGAGCATGAAACATTCAAACCAGAACCAGGATCCTGTTGCTTCGCGTCGTGATTTTCTAAGAACCACCGGTCAGTTGGCCGCTGTCTCCGCGTTAGCGGGTATCCCCCTTCCTCACGTTCATGCCGCGGTGGATAACACCATCCGTTTGGCGTTGATTGGCTGCGGGGGCCGCGGTAGTGGCGCGGTGGCGAACGCCATGTCGGCCGGAGGACTTGTTCTTGGCGATGACTCCGGCACCCAGCCGTCGACGCGCGGTGGCGCCAATGGTCCGGTCAAATTGGTCGCGATGGCCGATCTGCGCCAGGATCGCCTCGATCAATCGCACCAAGCCTTGAGCCAAAGGCTCGGAGATCGGATCGACGTGCCCAAGGAACGTCGTTTTCTGGGATTCGACGCTTACCGCCAGGCCATCGATTGTCTGCGGCCGGGAGACGTCGCCATGTTGACCACCCACGCCGGTTTTCGGGCGCCTCACCTGGAGTATGCCGTTCAAAAAGGTGTTAATGTTTTCATGGAGAAGGATTTCGCGCCGGATCCAGGTGGCGTCAAGCGCATCCTCAGGGCCGGGGAGGCCGCCGAAAAGAAAAACCTCAAGATCGCCGCCGGGTTAATGTGCCGTCATTCTTCGGCGCGCCAGGCTCTGATTCAGAAGATCCGCGAAGGCGCGATGGGGCAAGTCCAGTTGATTCGGGCTTATCGCATGGATTCCGGTTATTTCATGGGGCCATTCCCGGGAGGGCAGAGTGAATTGCTTTGGCAGCTCAGCCCGGGGCATCCTTATCAGTTCCTGTGGTCATCGGGGGGAGTCTTCATCGAGCTCATGATTCATCAGATTGACGAGTGTTTTTGGATCAAGGATTCCTATCCGGTATCGGCTCACGGCGTTGGGGGACGGTTTGCCGGGAGCGCGGATTGCAGCCAGAACCTTGACAGTTATTCGATTGAATACACCTTCGCCGACGGGACCAAGGCCCTGGTCACCGGTCGTTACATCCCGAATTGCCGGGAGGAGTTTGCCACATTTGTTCACGGAACCCAGTGCGCTGCCAAGTTTTCGGGCAACGTCCACGCGCCGACCTCGTGGCTCTACAAGGATCAGCGCATCGAACAATCCAACATCGATTGGCAGCCGGAAAAGGAGACTGTGAATCCCTGGCAAGCCGAATGGAATGTGCTCTTGAGCGCCATCCGGAATGATCGGCCCCATAATGAGGCCCGGCGAGCCGCCCTTTCAAATCTCGGCGCCATCATGGGTCGGGCGGCGGTGCACTCCGGCAAGCTGATTACCTGGGAAGAAGCCATGGCATCTGATTTTCAGTTTTGTGACCATGTCGATCAGTTGAACGCCAACAGCCCCGCCCCGGTGCGGGCGGACAGCCAGGGCCGATATCCCGCGCCGATTCCCGGAAAAACGATGGAGATTTGACATTCGGACACTCGCATTCCGCGGCCGTATGGAGCGTTGCGAACGTCATCGCAAACACCACACTAGGGCAAGCGCTCATGGCCTGCCGGTTGGCTGGGGATGGACTGGATGAAAGCCTCGACTTTGCGATACGTTAGATCCAGCAAGGGATCCCGGGCATCGCTGGTGGGATCCAGGTACCCTTGATGCAAAGCCTCCTGACAGACCGCCCAGGCCTCGCGGGGTTTGCCCGCCTGCCAAAAGGCTTCAATGAGCCGCGCCTGGATTCGTTTGGGCGCGATCCGATCTAATTCGAAGTTGGCCACGCCGTAGGCATTGGTATCCGGACTCAGGCCCTCGCGGGCAAATCGGAAGCAGGCTGCGTCATCCCGGCGATCCCAAGCCAGCCCGGCGAGATGCAGCCGGTAAACCCGCTGATTGAGGGGGTCCACCTCAATCAACCGTTGAAGAACCGCCTCGAGTTCCGCGCTCGGCGGTCTGTAGAAAACCGATCTCAGATGGGCGTAAGATCGCATCAGGAAGTGCCCGTAATATCGCAGCACCTCCGGATCGGCGGCCGACCGCTCCCAGATCATCGCGCGCCGGCTCTGCAGGCGCTGGACTTCGAGTTCATCACTCAACCCAAAATCAGCGGCCTTGGCCGACAGTTCGACGGCATTGGTGGATTGGGGATAATCCGCCATCCAACGCAGCAACAGGCTCCGATACAGGCGGTCATCGGGCATGCCCTGTTCCAGTTTGAAAAGTCCAAATGCGGAATAATCATCCTCGGTCAGCGGATATTTATCGAGGTATTGGGCCAGCAGAGTGCCGGGACGCGGCGAGAACGATTCATCGAAGGTGACGGGCACCGATGTCCCCGTCCGGACGAAGAACGCGCGCTGGGACAGATACTCGAGCACCGGATAGAAGTCGCTGTGGACCGCGACTTCGGGCGGTGCCACGAAGGGCGCATTATCCTGCGAGATGATTTCGCGGGACAGAAACACAGGCAGCCGGAACAGGTCGATCCGTTCGAGATCGCTTTTCACGCTGGGAACCACAAATCGATTTCTCAAGGCTTGAAGATCGGTTCGGATGGGGCGCGTTGAACCCACCAGGGCAAGGTCGGTCTCCGCAGTCATCCAGACGCTGAAATAAGGGAACACCGAGCCGAACGTCTTCAGAACGACCTGGAACGATTCGTCATCGGTCTCGTAAATCTGAACCCATTGGACCATGAGCCCGTCCGGCGTGAGGCGTTCCCGGCAGCTGCGGTAATACTCGTGGCTGAACACTCCCGCCACGCCCGCCATCCAGGGATTCGATGGCTCGCTGACGATCACGTCGTATTGTCGGCGGGTTAATTGAAGGAAGGTCTTGGCGTCCTCGCGCGCCAGGTGAAATTTGGGATGATCCAAGACTTGGTCGTTATGCTCGGAGAACAGGCGGGCGGCCTCGGCGACTTCGGGGGAAATTTCCACCGCGTCCAGATGTTCGACCGTGGGATGGCGCAGGACAGCCGCGCAGGTCATGCCGCTACCCAGACCGACGACCAGCACCTGGCGCGACTCCGGACGCAGCAGCATCGGGATGTGCCCGAGCAGACGTTGGGTGGTCACATCGTTGCCTGTGCTGGCGTCGGGCTTGCCATTGACCGCCAAAGTCAAGTGCTGAACTCCCCCTTGCTGGGTGGACTCGACCGATACGGTCGCGCCCGCTCCATCGCGATAGTAATTCAATCGGGTGCCGTTGATGAGCGCATGATACGCCGATGGGGCGAGGGGTTTTTCCAAACGCCACAGGGCACGGGTGAAGACACGCTCCCAGTGATCGGCAAAAATCACCGAGGCAGCCATTACAAACATCGCCGCCCCCACCGGCGTTCCCACCCATACCAGGAGCCGGATGCGTGGCAGCTTGCGGCCGAGCACGGCCAGACCAATGGCGGCATTGACGGATATTCCCAGCATCAACGTTCCTGCCAGCCCCAGGCTCGGCAGGAGCCAAAGCCCGGTGACCGCCGCCCCCAGGACAGTGCCCAGCGTGTTTACCGAGAATACAGCTCCCACCGACCGGCCTGTGCGCGCCAGTTCCGCCGTCGCTATGCGGCTGACTAACGGAAGGGTCATGCCCAGAAACAACGTGGGAACAAACATGACCAAGAAACAGACCAGGGCCTGGGCTAAACCGTATAATGGAAATATCTCC
This sequence comes from Verrucomicrobiota bacterium, assembly GCA_022709905.1. Lineage (GTDB taxonomy): Bacteria > Verrucomicrobiota > Verrucomicrobiia > Limisphaerales > UBA1319 > JAKLHY01. The sequence goes on from JAKLHY010000038.1 coordinate 36,110, forward strand.
GGTCTTCGCGCCAGCGTGCCCGAAATCTGTCCGAACCAATAGGGGATCGCGTCGTAGAAACCCATCGAGAGGAGCAAGGTGGCCGCCAACGCCAGCTCGGTCCAGGCGAATGCATCCAACGTCCGCCGCAACCGCCGCCATCGACCCACGATCCAGGCGCCCACCGCGATGCCCGAAATGAACGTGATCAGCATGATCGAGAATGCATGGGTGCTCGAGCCCAGCGCCAAGGCCAGCATCCGCGTCCAGACCACCTCGTAGAGCATCGCCACAAATCCAGAGAGACCAATCCCCACCACCGCCAGACGCAGCTCAGACGGAGTGAACGTTTCCTCCTCCGAAGCGAGCGAGGCGACCGGTTCGGCACGGGCATGGGATCGAACGGCCCCTTCCTGAAGCCAGCTGCTGACGACAAGGCCCACCGCTCCCACCAGCAGATTCAAGCCGGCTCCAGCCCACACCGTCGCTTGCAGACCCAGGACTGGAATCCACCAGAAATCAGCCACACAACAGCCGACGACCGCCCCGGCGCTGTTGATGAAATAAAGGGTTGACACCCTTTCTCGCAATTCGCCAAGCGAACGTGTCACCAGCTTCACCAGCACCGGCAGGGTTCCTCCCATGAGCAACGTCGGAAAAAAAATCGTCAGCAGGCTGAATCCGAACTTCAAAACCAACAGTCCGCGGCTGCCAGGTTCCCATCCTGCGGCGACCCGGACAAAGCCTTGATGACAAAACTCGTAATAGGCCGGAAATACCAGGGCATACAGGCCGATGCCAATCTCCAGCCAGGCATACAGCGCCAGCGGACGGCGGATCCGGTCCGCAAACCGGCCAATCCAGGCATTCCCCAAGGCCAGTCCCCCCATAAAGGCGACCAGTGCCGCGATGATACCGTAGGCGGTGCTCCCCAGGAACAACGCCAAGTAACGCATCCAGACCACCTCATAGACAAGGCCCGCCGCGCCTGAAATCCATAGGCAAAACACCGCTGTCGCAACCACCACCTGAGGCGATTTCATCATGGCACCAGACAATAGCCGACATGCTCCCGCGGTCAACAGATCAAGTTTTCCAATCCAAACCATCCCATGGTCTGTTGAAGCGATGAGGCGCCTCAGACCTGCGCTTCGATGGCAAGCCGGCAGAACTTGACCCGGTCTGATGGTTGGCTAGGACTCGAGGTCGCTTTCCTGCAATCCGAATTCCTTTGCGTGCTTGCGAAGGCACTCCGGGCAGACGCCGTGGGAAAAGCGCGTGGGAGTTCGTTCAAGGAGAAAGGCATCGATCCGCTCCCAGCGCCCCTCGGTTTCACGGATGCGATGACAGTAGGAACACATGTGCAACAAACGCTGCAGCTGGCGCAGCTGCAGGTGGGTTCGGACCCGGGCCCGCAGTTCCGCAGGCCGGAATGGTTTCGTGACGTAATCCACGCCTCCCGCATTAAAGCCAGCCACGATATCGTCGGTCTCGGTGCGCGCCGTCAGGAAAATCACCGGGATCGCGGCCGAAACCAGGTCTTTTTTAAGCCGGCGGCATACTTCAAAGCCGTCCAGGTCCGGCATCATCACATCCAGCAAAATCAAATCCGGACGTTGCTGGGCGATCAACTCCAGGGCGGCGGCGCCATGGGCTGCCTCCGAGATCTGGAGCGCCGTCCCGGCCAGATAGGCCTTGAGCAATTCCCGGTTGATCTCGATATCATCCACCACCAGCACGCGGGCAGGCCGGAATTCGTAGGCGCGGATGAGTTCGAAGGGCGATTCGGAGACAGGGCCTGTGGCTGCAATTTCCACCCGGGGCAGAATGACGCTGAATTCGCTGCCTTCACCCGGTTGGCTCTGAAGTTCCATGCGGCCGCCCATGGTCTCGACCAGACGCCGGCATATGGCCAGTCCCAGGCCGGTGCCCCCATATTGGGAATGACATTGTCCGCGTTGTTGTTGAAACGCCTGGAAAATAAGGGTGTGCTGATCGGGAGGCACGCCAATGCCGGTGTCGCGCACCGCAAAGCCGAACTCAATTTCATCGCCGCCGGCAGGGCTGGGCCGGTGCCACGCGCGCAATACGATCCCGCCGTGATGAGTGAATTTGATGGCATTGCCGACCAGGTTGAAAAGCACCTGACGGACCCGGACTTCATCCAACACCAGCGCCTTCGGCAACGTGGATTCGAGGTCCGTCTTGAAGTAAAGCCCCTTTTCTTCACAGCGGATCGCGAATGCCTGACGCATTTCCGAAAAAACCGATTGCGGATCCACCGCGTTGAATTGGAGCTCCATCCGGCCCGCCTCGATTTTTGAGAGATCCAGAATGTCGCTGATCAAACGAAGCAGGACTTTGCCGGCCGATTGGATGGAAGTGACATAATCGCGCAAGGTCGTGTCGTGAATTTTTGTCGTGAGAATGTCCGCAAAACCGAGAATGGCGTTCATGGGGGTGCGGATTTCGTGGCTCATGTTGGCCAGGAACTCGCTCTTGGCCCGGGTGCTCGCTTCAGCCGCTTCCTTGGCAAGCCGCAGGCTCTCCTCAGTCCGCTTCCGGCTGCTGATATCACGCGCAATCACCTGTATGGCGATGGGTTGGCCCTCCTGTTCCATAGGCTGACAAGTCATTTCAAGATGGATCGGCTTCTGATCCCGGGTCAAGCCAATCGCCTCGTAGGACACTGCGCCATCCCCCTGGGCGGCTTTTTCAAGCAGGGCCCGAATCCGCCCGTGGCTTTCCGGAGCCAGGACTTGCCATAACGTCAGGTTTCGAGCTTGCATCGGCGTGTAACCCAACCGTTCCAAAGTGGCCGGATTGAGCGATAGAAACCGTCCGTCCAGGCTGTGCGTGAAGATCAGATCGTGAGCCTTCTCGACGAGGTTGCGGTAGCGCGCATCCAGAACGGCCTCTGCCGCCAGTTGACGGCGCAAGGCCAAAGTCTGGGCTCGAACCTGGCGGCGCAACATCACCACCCAGGTCATTCCGATCGTCAATAAAGCCGCCAATCCCCCCGTCACACTCATGATCCGTCCCGTTGTCCACCAGGATGGATGTTTCAGCAGAACCAAATCCGCCGGCGACGCCATCTGCAATTCGAAGGTCTCGGGAATCCCATAGTCGTTGTGAATCGTATGATAAATCCCCCGAAGCCGAATCAGACTGCCCTCCCGTAATTTCAGGTCTTCCGTCTTCGACAGGGGGAGACGCGCTTGCACAAAATCCGCCCCGGATTGCACGCTCAGGTGCCTTTCCTCCCCCTCTTGATGCTCATCCCGAAGCCACCCTTCCATTTGAACATAACGCGCCTCGAATTCCTCGTTGACCTGGTTGGTTGCCTGCAAGATCAACGGCGCCGGCAGAACATCCTCTCGAACGATTCGCAGGACCGGTTCGCGCAGAACCAACTGCCGGCCTTCCGTGCCTGGAAATCCGACGACTTCAACGCGAGTGCCCGGAGGCAGATGTTCTGTGGCTTGCGAAAACACCAGCAGACCAGTCTCGCCTTCTTGGATGCAGAAAGAACGCCCCGGGCGCTGAAGCGTAATCACTCCGCTCAGGCGAACACGGTGCAGCAGGCTGGGATTGACTTCGGCCAGCGATTGGATCGACTGCAAAGGCAGGGAAAATAAGTCCTCGGGCCGCGTTTGCTCGATTTCAATGTAGTCCTCCGACGAGACCATCATCATGACTTTCGCTGCCTGTCGTCTTTCTCCCAGTTGAACTCCACACACGCCGCGAAATAAGGCCACAGAGCCCTCCAACGGTTTGCTCAACTCAGACATCGGGATATGAACAACGAAGCCCCCCTCCGGGGTCGAGACTTCCAGCTGGTGGTTGATCGACGGATTCGTGGAAAGCGAAATCCTCCGGATATACCCGCGAAGAGCGATCCAACGGCAGTCCTCCATCGGAGCCATCGCCTGGGATACGGTCAGAATCCGATCGGCGGGGGGCCGTCCCGTCCCAAGCCGTTTAAGGGTCGGCTGAAGGATTACTGGCAGCGTGCGGCCTCGGCCGGTGATGCCTTGAATCTGCACCCAGTCGCCAATCTCAAGCTCTGGCGGATTGATCGCTTTAACGACATACACGCCCTCGGCGCCATCCTGAACGCAGTAGTCATTCCAAACCGGGTGATGCCATGTCACAATACCCTGCACCGTCACGGGGTAACCCTTGGCCGCTTCGTTCTGGGTGAGAGACTTGATCTGATCCACACGCCGTAAGCGCGGCAATTCCGAAAACGATTGTCGGGCTGTTCCAACTGAATTCGACACCGATTCGTCGATCCGAAACAAACCCTCTCTTAAACGCAGTTCGGCACCGGCCGTGTAAAACAAACCAACCGACTCAACGGATGAGCCAGGTTTCATGGCCCGTGTCTGCCAGGTTTCAACCACCACGCGACCCGTGTCGTCCTGGACGGTCAGCGATCGGCCAATTTCCTGGGCCAGCACGACACCGCGAATTCGCACCGGTTGATGGGTTGGATGGTTCAATAGCGCTGAGATAGGGGTCTGGGGCAGGAAGAATTTCGAGTTCATGTGCGCCCGGCTGATGACCTCGAGATCCTGACTGGACGCAATCCAGAAATCGGCATCCACGGTTTTACCGAACTGATCGCGTTTAAGGACCAATACTCCTTTAGCTCGAACCAGGGCCTCATCGAACTGCGGAACCGGTTCATGCTCGCTGAGAAGAACGTACACGCGGATGTTCGTGCCCTGGAAGAGCAGTTCCATCTCGATGTGCCACGCATCGTTCTGGACCTGTTTTCGAGCGTAGCCTTCGACGATAACCCGGCGAACCGACGCTCCCTCGCTCAAAGCCTAGGATTTATCCAGGAGTTCCGGGTCGGACAAAGCCTTTTCCCGCAAAACGTTGATGGCGCACTTGTCCCAGTTCAATCCTCCGCCCCCCTGTTTGCACAGCCCATCGATATCGAGTTCCTGCCCCGTTCTGATCGGGAGCGCGCGCTGGCTCGAGTCCAAATACATTGCATCGGCATCGTCCTTCAGCCAAAGCACTTTCCAAATGGGATCGTAAAGAAGCACCTTCACCCGCAGACGCGCCGGATTTTCGACATCCCGTAATGCGTCGGGTATTTGGTATAGCCCAGCCAAGTTCGTGACGGTCCAGGCGTTTGTCGGCGTCGTCGAAACCGCGTCAACGGTCCCTCCGCTCCCCACCCAGAAAACGAGCAAAAGACACCCCCCCAGCCAAGTCGTGAAACGGCTTGGATGCGATCTCGGTTTCGCAAAAGCGTTGTGAACACCCATCAAGTGTGGCATCAATCCGGGCAGGTATCATTGCCCCCCGCCCAACCAGGTCCATATCGGCAAAAAACGGGGGGAGTGAAGCGCTTTTGCGTGCCGGTTTACGGACAGGGCAGGGGCATCCCGAGTCGGATCCAGCGTGAAGTAAGAGCGCGCAAGGCAGGCGGCACCTCGCCATCATGGCCTTGAAGAATCCCGCGCTCGAACTCGACCAGATGCGGCGCGAAAACATCGGGCGCAAACTCCTCCGCTCCCCACAATCAGCAGCCCAGGCCTGGCCAGGATTTTTTTATTGCGTTATGCTCCTGATTCGGCAAATCGACTTGAACGGTTCGGACCGATTCCGCAGGGGCGGGGGCAGCCTAGCCCTGAATCGCCTCCAGCCCTGTTGCCGCGACGATGGCTGCCACCAGCCCAAATCCGATAGGCCGCTTATCCCATTTCATGATGCGCTTGGGCGCTGCGGCTCGCTCTTCGAACACAGCCGCCCTCCGAAGTGTCGACATAGCGCTATCCCTACTCGTAGATGGGAAAAAAGGTGTTGAAGGCCCTTTCACAGAAATCCCCCGGGTCATTGAATCGCCGGCCACGATCCAAGTCGTCAATCCCTTTCATTTCTTCGTCGGTCAGTTCGAAATCGAAGATGTTCAGGTTCTCCTGCAATCGAGCCCGGCTCGATGTCTTGGGGATGACCGCTGTGCCCCGTTGAATGCCCCATCGCAATAAGACTTGCGCCGGAGTGCGACCGTGCCTCGACGCCGCCTGAACCACCGGTCCGGCTTCGACCACCGATTCCTCCTTTCCCGCCATTCCCAGCGCGAAATAGGAAAGCGCGCCAAGGGGAGAAAAGCCCGTCACCCCGATGCCTTCTTCCCGGCAAAATCGAAGCAGTTTTTGCTGGGTCAGGAATGGGTGCAGTTCCACCTGCAAGACTGACGGACGAATCCGGGCGCGAGAAAGCAGATCCCGCAACAACGAGGTCCCAAAGTTGCACACCCCAATCCTCTTCACCAACCCCAAAGAGACCAACTCCTCCATCGCGCCCCAGGTCTCGGCGATTGGCACTGGCGCCGGTTTCATTTTCGGTTCGGGCGCGGCCGGATCATAAAACCAGCCGGGAGGATATCGCAACTCGAACGGCACAAACTCCAGTGCGATCGGGAAATGCATGAGGTAAAGATCGAGAATCTCGAGTTTCAAATCCTGCAATGACCGTTCGCATGCCAGGCGCACGTGCCTGGGATCGTGGTAGGTGTTCCAGAGTTTCGAGGTGATCCAGAGATCCTCCCGACGACAAAGGCCCTCCCGGAATACCCGCTCCAAACCCGCTCCCACCGCGGACTCATTCCCGTAATCGCAGGCGCAGTCCAAGTGACGGTACCCTGTCTCCACAGCCTCGCAGATCAATCCCGTGACCCGAGCGACCTCCGCCTTCCAGGTCCCCAAACCAACACTGGGCATGCAACTGCCATCGGCCAAGCGGACCGTCTTCATCAGATTTGTGCAACTCATGGGGAATAAGGTAATCCAGATCGTCCCAGGCTTGAATCCTGATTTTTAAGACCGCCCCAGTTCTCTGCCGATCAAACAAAAGACCTGTCCCTTAGTATCGTTTGTCCCTTAGTATCGTTCCAGTTTTCCAGTTCTCTGCCGATCAAACAAAGGACCTGTCCCTTAGTATCGTTCATTAGACATTCGCAAGACGAAACCCAACCGTGGTGACCTGCAAGGGTTCAACGCCACTCGGCCATGTGCTCCTTGGCCCAATCGATGTCCTGCCTGTCGGCGGCGGAAGTGGCTTTGAGGACGCCGGCATGGCGGTCTTTGTATGTCACGGCCATCCACTCGCCACTCGACATTTTGCCCAGCCATTTTTTGATTTGGGAATGCCCGTCCAGGAACGCGAATCCACACGCCCCATTGTGCAGTGTCGAGGGAAAATCGCACCACGCATAGTCTCCCCCCCAGTTCTTGCCGACAACGATGAACCAGCCATCATTGATTGAATCCGGATGCTCGTCCACAATCACAAAAATGTCGGTTGGACTTTTCGTTTTCGGATCGGTGGTCTTCTGAAAAACCCGATACTTATTAAAGCTGGAGGGATCCTCGTTGGCATTTGGCCATCCCGAAAAACCATTCATCGAGATGCTTCTCACGCGCTCGATCCAGCCCCGGGCGCGCTGGGCCGGGCTCACATATTTGTCTGCCGGGCACTTGTAGAGGTTTTTGGTTTTAGCAAAGTATTGGGCGAGGGGCGCGTTTTTGTCGTCCAGGATCTTGACGAGGTTGGTGTTATCCGGGCTGGTGGTCCAGTCCAGCCAGCTGTTACCTGTCCACGTCGCCGCATCGATCACACGGTCGTTGTGATCGCTCGCGTACATGAGGTAGGCGAGCATGACCTGTTTGGTGTTGCTCATGCATTGGATTCCCTGGGCTTTGGCCTTGGCCTTGCCCAAGGCTGGCAACAGCATGCCCGCCAAAATGGCGATAATGGCAATAACGACGAGCAGTTCTATCAGGGTGAATCCCAGTGGGGCGCTACGCGGTCCCGTCAGCGACCATGAACGGTGTCCGAACGTTGTTGGATGTTGTTTGAACATAGGGATTGAGGTTTTGAGGGCCGGCATTCATTCCAAGCTCCATCCCTGGCGGTATTTGCGGCGAACAAACTCGTTGGCTTTCTCGTGGTTCCCGACCCGCATGGCTTCCCCATCCCACAACAGTTGTTCGTTCGGAAAACGGACGGCCAGGTTTCCCATCAGAACGGTTTCCGAGAGGGGGCCGGAATAATCAAAATGGGAGCAAGCCGGTTTGCCCCCCTTGCAGGCTCGAAGCCAATCTTGTTCATGCCCGTCGATGTCTCCAGGAATTCGCTCGATGGTTTTCGGGACGCTGGAGGCTTCTTGGGCGAGTGTTTTTGGAAACACGCGTGGATTGCGCCCGTAACAGCCGCAGATCAGCACGCCTTTCTCGCCTTTGAAGATTAGTCCCCCGTCACTGTCGCCCAATTCTTCGTCTGGATCGAGGCCATCGGGCCTGGCCGGCATCATGCCGCCATCCCACCAGGTTAGTTTAAGCGCGGGAAACCCCTCCCGGGAAGGAAACTGGTAGCGCACAATGGTTGAACGCGGGAAGGTTTCATGCCGCGGTTCGGTTTTTTTCCAGAGATCATGCCAATAAGTGGAGATACAACCTTCGACGGAGACGGGATACTTGAGTTTCATCGCCCAGAAGGCGGCATCCAGAATGTGACAGCCCAGGTCACCGAGGGATCCAGTGCCGAAGTCACACCAGGCCCGCCAGTTGCCCGGCACGTAGGCGGGATGGTAAGGACGATAGGGTGCCGGCCCCAGCCATCGGTCCCAGTCCAAACCTGCCGGAACTGGCGGGGTTTCCTTGGGGCGCTCGACCTCGACTCCCTGGGGCCAGACTGGACGGTTTGTCCATGCGTCGACTTCCCGAACGGCGCCGATGAGCCCGGCCTGGATCCACTCGCAAACCCGACGGGTTCCCTCGCCCGAATGGCCTTGATTGCCCATTTGTGTGACGACCTTTTGTTTTCGGGCGGTTTCCGTGAGAAGGCGCGCTTCGTAGACCGAGTAAGTCAAGGGCTTCTGGACATAGACATGTTTGCCGGCACGCATGGCCGCCAAGGCAATGACCGCATGAGTGTGGTCCGGCGTCGCAATGATCACCGCCTCGATATCCTTCTGTTTTTCGAGCATCTCCCGGTAATCGAGATACCGCTTCGCCGTGGGATATTCCTGGTAGGTTTTGGCGGCGTAATCCTGGTCGATATCACAGAGGGCGACAATATTCTCAGTTGCGCATCGCTTGAGATTGGATCGCCCCATGCCGCCAACTCCGATCGCGGCGAGATTCAGTTTTTGACCGGGTGCCTTTGCGCCGGATTGGGCGACGAGCATCTGGGGGGCAACAGCAAGGAAAGACGAGGCCAGGCTGGCTCTCTGCAGGAATTGGCGGCGGGTGGTTTGTGGAGTGTTCATGGTGGATGATGAGGTGTTTAACAGGATGGTTTTTGATCGATTTTCACGGTAAATCCGGACGGGATTGTTCTCAGAGTGTAACGCATGTTGCCGGCGATGCAATTCCAGACCGGCGAGACCGGTCGCCTTCAGAAAATCATGACGCCTGAAGACATGCGGCCTCCAGACTGTCCCAAGCCGGGCCTCGCGATCCGCTGCCGGTTCGGCGCAGTCCGGCTTGTGAAAAGTCCCGATGGCTGGTTTGCCACGCCTTGGCCCCAGCCAAAATCCCTCGCCGCAGCACCCCTTGTAATTATCAAACAGGCTCTTAATGGTAATCGTAATCCTAATCGATTCGCTCCGAGCTGATTACGATTGGGATCAAGAGTAAGATTAGGGACAAGGTTCGTGGGGAGAGAGATCGCCATCCAATGCGGGGCTATCTCTTGATCCTGAAAAATTGTAGCTGAGCGGTCGGTGTTAATGTATACGGGCTTTTTGCCGTCGGAACATCGCTCCACGGACCTTGGAGATCGCTCGCCGTCTGCAGGATGCCGCCGCCAACCCACTCGAGAGTGAATGATCCGTCGGTGTTACGTTGCCATAGGGTGATTTTCAGCTCGACCGGGGTCTCGAGGCCCAGGGTCAGTTCGCCATAGGTATATTCCTGGTGTGGATCTCCGTTCCAGGACAGTTGGGCGATGCGCCCCGCGCCGTCATCGTTGTTCAGGGCAATGTTGAAGCCCATCACGGTCCCGTTTGTCGGGCTGAGCAGCGCCGACTTGTTCACCTTGAACTCGATCTGGTATCCCGAGGGGGTCACCGTTGTGGCCGCAAACCAATCACCGGTTTCTCCAAAGGTCGGATTCCGGGCCTCGTTATCGCGGTACGCCCCATTCGCTGTGAGCACATACTGGCCCTCGAAATCCAATGTCGGTCCGCCCCGGTTCTTGTCCAGATCCGCGTCAAAGAAGATCTCAACGCTGTCGTCCTCCCAGGTGGTTCCGTCCTCCGATCCCGCCTCGGCGGTGTCCGTGACCACATGGCTGTCCGTGACATTGACGGCCACATACACAGCGTTGTCATCATGGACAACCCAGGCCATGGCTTCGAACGTGCCGGGCGGCCAGGTGTCGATTCCCGCGCTTGTCTGGGCCTGGCCGGTAGCCGGATTAATGGGAATATCCCTGGCGGCGGCATATTCGCCGGCGTCGATCTTGCCATTGACGATGGGCGCCTGAGCCACCAGGGCAGCCGAATAGGCTTTGTGGCCAAGAATCAGATTGCCGTAGGTCGAAGGCGCGTTGGGTGTGCCAACCCACGCGACCTGGCGATCGATGGTTTTCTCGACGGGGCCCGCATCGTCGTCATCGTTCACGACGACCGTAAAACCCATCACGTCGCCGAACTTGGGATCGCTTAATGATTTGAGAGAGATTCGGAATTCGGCATCATAACCAGATTCAGTGTCATTCCTCATGGCACGGGCATACCAAGTCTTCTCGGTCCCATAGGTGCCGGAGTGGGATTCGGCATAGGCGTTGTTGATCGTGACGGCATACCGTCCCCCGATGGATCCGGGCGTGTAAGCGGTTGCGTTGTCGTTCATCGGATCCAGGTAGAGCTCAACGCTGTCATCCTCCTCGATTTTGCCGTTTCCGGTCTCCGCGGCGATGCTGTCATCGAAGAGCATGCTGTCGGTGACACGCACGGCGAGGTAAAGGTTATCGGCATCGTAGCCTGCGTAAATCTGGCACCCCAGATCAGTGGCATCCGTCAAGTCGGGTCCGAAGATGAGCATTCCACCCCGGACGCCATTCGTTTGGTTGGCGTTATAGGAGATTCTCCAGTTGCCTGTCGCGCCATTGGCGCTTGCCCATTCGTCGGTATTGATCACGCCATCAATCTCCGGCGGGACTGACATCAGAGTCGCAAATTGGGTTTTCGTGTTGTCCGGCTGAACACGGTCCGCGATCGCCGTGTTGGACAAGATCCCGGCCAGAAGGCCTGCGAGGATAAGATAAGCCACGCGGCCGTAATCCAATGGAATCCGCCGGCCACCCAAGGGAGGATTTGTATTGTTCATTTTTGACAGAATGGATTTTGAATCTTATGCTACCCGAGTTCGAAGGCGGTAACCTCCTGTTTCAGAGAAATAATATCCTTTTTTGGATATGGCTGCTCGACGAGCTCAAGACCTTCCGTACGCCGTGGCTCTTGGTGTGGGCGACGCGAATTCCGGGATCCATCCACACCCCGACCAGCATCCCGATGTCGAATTGTATTACGGGATTTCCGGCAGGGTGATCTACTCTTACTGCGGCAATGAACTGACCATACCGGCCGAACAACTGGCTGTTTTCTGGGCGGGATTTCCCCATCGCATCATTCGTGCTGTCCGCGCTACGCGGTATTACTGGATCCATATCCCCTTGGAGGAGTTCCTGGTCTGGCGCCTGCCGACTCCGTTCAAGCAATCCATCCTGTCCGGTCAACCTCTGATCGAACCAACCCGGTGCCAACGGTCTCTCGACCGCGATCTCTTCCGGAGCTGGATCCTGGACACGGGCCGTCGCCACTCGAGTCACTGGCGTTGGACTCTGCTGGAAATTGAGGCTCGACTGGGTCGGATGGCCGATCGCGCGGATTCCACGGCTCTGAAGCCCCCCGGCACTCCCCCGGATCACGCTCCCGGACAGATCCCCGCGGCCGCGCGCATAGCCTGCTTTCTCCAGCAGCACTATGGAGAGCCAATATACTGGAAAGATGTGGCTCAAATCGCCGGCTTGTCGATCCCGTCGGCCCGCAAGTGTTTCCTACAATCCTACGGCCTGACACTTCATGAATACTTGATCCAGCTCCGAGTGGCTCGGGCGAAACAGATGATTGCCACCGCAGAGGCCAAGATTATCGATGTCGCTCTGGAGACGGGCTTTCACACGCTGAGCAATTTCTATCGCACTTTCGAAGCCGTGGTTGGCCGGACGCCATCCGGATACCGCAAAAGCCTTTCACCCGCTCGCGCTCACTTCGGCAAGGTTCACAAGCCATAGGATTGAATTCTGAGGCCTTGACCGTCGAGCGTGAGGCCAATCCTCGATCCAAATTCTCCACATTCTCATTGACATTACGGCAGCACCCATAATCCTGCTGTCATGAGTCTCAGAGTATTCGTGGCCGCCTTGGGAATAATCCTGTTTCCCGGAGTGATTCAAGCCGCTTCGCAGCCCAACATTGTCTTCATTCTCGCTGATGATCTTGGGATCAACGATCTGCGCTGCTACGGACGCCTGGATCATCATACCCCCAATCTGGACCGGTTGGCCCGGCATGGCATGCGCTTCACGTCGGCATATTGCGCCCAGCCGATCTGCTCGCCCTCCCGGGCCGCGATTCTCACAGGGAAAGCGCCCGCTCGTCTCCACCTCACCACCTATTTGCCGGGGCGCCCCAATAGCGCGTCCCAGAAATTATTGCACCCGGAAATCCCAATGCAGGTTCCCCTGGAGGAGCAGAGCCTCGCGGAGCACTTCAAGACGGCGGGTTATGTCTCCGCAGCCATCGGAAAATGGCATGTGGGTGGACCGGGCTTTGGGCCGCTGGAACAAGGCTTTGACTATTATCATCCGGGCCGGGCCAATACCAAACCATCCGCCACCGAGGGCGGCAAGGGGGAGTATGATCTGACCGCCGCCGCCGAACGCTTCATCGAGACCCATCAGCACCGCCCTTTCCTGGTCTATCTCGCTCATAATTCACCCCATATCAACTATGACGCCCAGCCTTTCCGAATCGACAACAACCGCGATGCCTTTGAACCGGTTTACGCGGGCGTGATAGAAACCTTGGACGACACCGTCGGGCGATTGCTCGCGAAACTGGAGGCTCTTCATCTCGCCGAAAAGACGATCGTCATCTTCACCTCCGACAATGGCGGACTCCACGTCCCGGAGGGATCCCATCCCCGAATCACCCATAATTCACCTTATCGGGCGGGGAAAGGCTTTGTTTATGAAGGTGGATTGCGGGTTCCCACGATTGTACGCTGGCCGGGCCGCATCCCCGCGGGCGCTGTCACCGACGCCCCGGTCATCAACACCGATTGGCTGCCGACCTTGTTGGATCTCGCCGGACAGCCGATTCCGTCCGGTTTGGATGGGATAAGTTTTGCGCGGATGTTGACAGGTCATGGGCGGGCGCCGAAGCGAAGTTTGTTCTGGCACTTTCCCCATTACACGAACCAAGGTAGCAGGCCCAGCGGAGCCATGCGCAATGGCCCGTGGATTTTGATTGAGTTCTATGACGAACAAAAGTGTGAATTGTACAACCTCGACATGGATATAAGGGAAACGCATGACTTGGCGCCACGCTATCCCAAGCGCGTGGCCCGAATGCAATCGAGCCTGGAGGCCTGGCGCCGACAGACCGGCGCTCAGAAGAACCGGCCGAATCCGGACTTCGATCCAGCCAAATACCGTGAACTCTATATCGATGTGGATCCCACGCGGTTTGATCCCGCCCAGGCAAAACTTCCGGAATGGGAACTAATCTGGAAATGGCGCAAAGCCATGAATGCCGCCGTCGCGCGTTAGAACCTTTTTCATAACAAAGGTTTTGACGAGACCCATCTGATCGAGAACGTCGTCCTGGGAAAGGTGGTCGTGAACGATCGATCCTTGACCGCGGCGGATGTGAAGACGAATGCCTTCGTTCGAAACGTCACCCTTCAACCCTGAGAATGCCACTGATCTTGAGGGGATCCTCGGAGCTCCTGCAGGATGCGGGACAGGTGCGTGGCCTTGTTGAAGACATAGAAATGAATGCCGGGGACGCCGCGGCCAAGCAGCTCCTGGGCTTGCTGGACCGTCTGGCGGATGCCGATGGCTTCGGCACGGGCCGGATCATCTCCCGCAGTCTCCAACTCGCGCAGGAGATCGGGCGGCATTTCACAGCGGCTGAGACTGGTGATGCGCAGGATTTGTTTCGCCGACAAGATGGGCAACAGGCCGGGAATGATGGGCACGAGGATCCCGGCGGCGCGCGCCGCTTGCTCGAAGCGGAAGAAATGCCGGTTGTCGTAGAACAGTTGGGTGACCACCATGTCAGCGCCGGCATCGACCTTGCGCTTGAGATGGAGCAGATCGGTGGCCAGGTCAGGAGATTCGAGATGACCTTCAGGATATCCCGCCACGCCAATGCCAAAAGGATCGAGTCCCAGCCGGCGTTCTCTTTCCCGGATATGAGCCACGAGTTCGTTAGCATGCGCAAAGCCATTAGCCACAGGCACGAAGGATGATTGTCCCTGGGGCGGATCGCCTCTCAAGGCGACAAGGTTGTGAATGCCTTCCTGCCGGATGCGATCCAGGACTTGGTCGATCTGGGGGCGTGAGGCCCCGACACAGGTCAAGTGACAAACGGTTTCCACCTGGAACTGCCGGTGAATCGAGGTGGCGATTTCCAGGGTTCGTTCCTGGGTGGATCCGAGGGCTCCGTAGGTGACGGTCATGAAATCCGGCCGCAGTCCCACCAACTGGGGCAGAACTTGTTTGAGATTCTCATAGGCGATCTCGGTTTTGGGAGGAAAGACCTCGAATGAAAATACAGGACGGGTGGCTTGAGCGTAGATTTGTGCGAGTTTCATGGAGAAAATTGTGGAACAGCCGGAATGGTCGCGGGGCTTTCAGACGGTTCGCGGCCCGGGATTTGCCTGAGCCAGCCCTGGAGTTGTTGATCCAAGACGTCCAGGCGCTTGATGGCCACCTGGGCCCAAAGTTGATGGGAGCCCGTTCCGGAACCTTTTCCCGCCAGCGGTTCGGGCTGATCGCGATGCTTGTCCCAGTAACTGGTCAAGGTGGCCAGGTATCCTTGGATCAAAGGGGCGATGGAAGGCGATGATTGGAGGTACAACAGTCGGAGCAGGCCGATTTTGCCGGGCAACACCGCCTCTTGGGCCTCCCAGCCCCATTGATTGATGAATTCCTGGATGGATTGACTTGAACTTTGTGGAAGTCTGTCGCTCGACTCGCGAACCGACACGGGAATGGAGAGAAGTTCTTCCAGTTTTCGGAGGCTGGTTTCCAGAGGCCAGGTTTGGCCCAGATCGCGTCCGGCCACGTTGGCCACCGTCAGCGCCCACCATTTTTCGACGGCAAGAGGATTGGGAAAACGATCCCCATACACTGAAAAAAACGCGGTTTGCCAGTTCAGATGGCGGGGCAATTGCCCCAGGAACTGAACAAAGGCCGTCTGGCCTCCCGGCAGCCGAAGCAATTCGCTCGTGAAAGCGCAGGCGCTGTCCCGAAAACGGAGCCAGGGATCTCCGGACAGTTGCTCCGCCGTAGGCAATCCCAGCTCGCCAAAACTCAACGCGCCGTTTTCATGAAGACGGGCTCGGATGCCGATCAGGGGATCGGTCCGCATTTCCATCCGAATCGACCGCGTTTGACCTTCCAGCACGAGGCTGGAGCCATATTGACTGAAGACGAGTTGGGTGACTCCCTCCACAACCCAGAGCGGGATTTCGTCCGTGTAGACTCCTGGAACACGATTGGCCATCTCCAGCAACAAGGCCTGGAGAATCGTCCGGATTAACCGGGGAGCTTCGATTTCCGGAGGCAAGGTAATTCGACCTTGCCACGCGTCGAGGTAAAACGCGGAGTCCACTGTCACCGGTCCGTTCCGGGGGGCTGAGGATTGAATAAAGACATGGATCTTTCCGCGCCACTGGTCGGCACAGCCCAATTCGCGCAGGAATGCTCTCTTGATCCGATCGCAGCTGATAGCCAGCAAACTGGGATCCAGCCTCACGGGTTGGGTGGTGACGGATGCGCTGGTGGCCAGGGATTTGCCAAATTTTTGTTGTTGTCCGTGAACGATGAATTGTCCACCTGCGCGGCTTCGGACCGTGATCCAATCTCCCGGTTCACCGGACCAGGCCGGGAGGCAAGCAAGGAGCCAAATGTTCAACCAGGCAGCCTTCATCACCGCCGGGCTTCATCAAGCACGTTGGGATCTGGATAGTTGTAGAGCTTGACCTCCAAGGTCAGGAAGTCGTTGGTGCGGATCTCGAGAGCGGGCAATTCGGATACCCATCGGCGGCTGACGTCAAACGGCTTGTCGACGCTCCCCAGCACGCCTTCCACCTGTCCCCAAAAACGTTTGGGGATCTCCAGATATCCCACCTGCATGTCTGTGGGATGCAAATCCCACTGGCCGTTCGTCCGCACCAACTCGAACGTCCGCTGCCAGATCAGGTCGCGATTCCAGGATCGCCAAGCCTGGCGCACCCAACAAACCCAGACAAATCCGTTGCCCATAAGGAACACCCTGGCTTTGAGCAGTTGGCTTTGACCGGCAGGCCCGTTGGTGGAATCGGGACGACTTAGCGTGGCCACGTAATCATCGAGGAAAGCGTTCAGTTCCCCCTGGGCGAGGTGAATATAACCCTTCCGCCCGATGCGCCGGGCGTTCTCGAAGAGATTCAGTTTGCGTTTGGTTTCGATTGTCTCGGCCATTTTGATGGCGGGCGAGTCGGCAATGGGCACATCGGCAAAAAGTTGCAGATACACGTATCCCCCCGCCACCAGCAAAATGCCCGCCGCAATCGATAGCCCTACCAACGACCGTCGAAGCCAGACTCGGGATTGGTTGGGCTTGATGAACATGGTTAAGCGGCTTTAACAGACGACGAAGAGGCGTTCTTGGATTCGCTTTTGCCTGAACTCGAACTGCTGGTCTTCTCGGAGCTGGTCGAGCTCTTGGATTCACTCTCCCTCTTGGCTGCCGTCTTATAGCTCTCGCTGCGGTAATCTGTAATATAAAACCCGCTGCCTTTAAAGATAATTCCTGCTCCCCCGCCAATCAACCGCTTGACCTTGCCCTTGCCCCAGCGTTTTTGTCCGCATTTTTCCTGCGGGCAAACCTCCAAGGGACTGTCTTTGATCGACTGGAAGATCTCGAACTTATGTTGGCATTTTGCACAGATATACTCGTATGTCGGCATAAACCTTTCCTAGTAACCACGGCATGGTTGCTTCGTCAAGGTAACAAAAAGTGCGCCAGCTGGTTCAACTGGCGCACCCTCCAGGAACGACGGGAGGCTGCTCGTCGTGATCCTTGAGATCCTGAATGCGATGGAGAGGTCCCCCGATGAATCAAAGGCCCCCGCCTTCGGCATCGCATGTGGGCGGCGGGTTTTTTTCATTCAAACTTCGCCGATCCAAGCGGCATTCACTTCTTTGGAGGCTTGAGGGGCCTCAGGCGTTCAAACGTTGGGGATCGAGCCTGGAGAGTCGGGGGCGCGGAGATGGAGACCGGGAGGATTTGCCGAACAAAAAAGACGTGTCAGGATTTGCCGGATCGTGACATCTCTTGAGTCATCGAGTTCAGCCACTCGAGCTGGCTGGAGAAGAGTCTTTGGCGGTCGATTTGGCTCATGGCCTGCTGGGCTTCCTTGAACTGACCCAACTGGTAATGCAGTTCCGACTTGGCCAGGTAGTAGGCGTTGAGTTCCTCCGCGTTCAAAGTCTCGTGTCGGATTGGGGCGAGAAGGAGTTCGGCGTCTTTGGGCCTTCCGTTCAACAGCAAAGCCAGGCAATGGTTCAGGCGGAGGCCGACAACTTGGGGATATTCCTGCAGCAATTCCAGAGTAATCCGGACGGCTTCGGCCGGTTTTTCGCGTCGAATCAAGAGCGCCGCGGCGTAGTAGTTCCGAACGAGCAGCGGCTTGGGATTCAGCTGGTAAGCGCGCGACGTGGCCTCGAGCAGCCAGTCGGACTGTTTCAGTTCATGCGCTGTTCGGGCCGCGACGAGCCAATACTGGGCATTTTGAGCCCCGGCTTTTTCCAGGTGCGAGAGCACGCGCTTTGCATGATCGGGAAATCCCAATTTGATCAGATCCGAGGCAATGGCCAATCCCAAGCCGGGATTGTTAAACTCAAACTCCGCAGACTTGGAAAAGGCATCCTCGGCGAGACCGCGTTTGCCCAGGCCGAGTTCGGCCCGGCCTTCGAGATAATAAGTGTAATCCGTCAAAGAATCGCGCGCCGCGCTCTCCTGGCGGATGCGCAAGGCTAGCGACCGCAGTTCCTCCCACTTTTCCATTCGGATTAGAAGCTGCGCGTAGACCACCCATCCCGTGATGGTGTAGTCAAACTGAGGCACATACTGCTGGAGAACCTGAAGGGCCAGATCATTGAGGGTCAGCTCCTGCAAGGCCGCCGCCAGGCGCACGGTTTCCATCGCCGACGCGGGCGGGCGGTTATAGGCCTTCGCCAGCCGTTTGGCTTCCTCGGACTGGCCTTGTGATCCGAGCAGATACCAGTAGCCGATGTGGTCGTTCAGGCGATCTCGCTGAGCTTGGCGCAGTCGTTCCAGACTGGCGGTGTATCCGGCCAGATCGCGTTGTTGGACGCAGACCGCCAGCAGCATTCGATCCGCCAGCGGGCGATGGATGTCCTGGGCTGTATCGAGGATCCTCCGTCCCTCCACTCGGGTGCTGGTCGGGCCCCAAGCCGCCAAATAGGCCGCATGATAATAGGGCAGCTCCGGATCTTTCAATTGCGCCCCGCCGTTCTTTTCCCAGCGCGAGGCAAACTGACCGATCATCCCGGAATTGAACATGGCCTTCAGGTAGGTCGCCTCCAGGTCCGGGGTCAGGTGATCGGCCCGCGGCTCGAGCAGAGACAGCACCTGGTCGTAAAGCTGAAAATTCTGGTAAACCTGCGCCGCCAGGACGACATCGGTCTGGTTTGTCGCGGTCAATCGCAGCAACCAATTGGCCTGATTGACCGCCATAGTCATGTTGCGCGCGTTGATCTCGGCCTTCAGGGATTGACGCAAGGCCCCCCGCAACAAGTCGGGATCGGCGGGATTGTGTTGGATGGCGGACTGCCACGCATAGGCGGCTTCCGTGTTGCGGCCGGCTTCGGAGGCGCGGATCGCCGTCCGCCGGAGCGACCAGGCCTGGACCTTGTCAAGACCGCTGACACGAATAATCGGTTTGAAGTTGGGCGGCGAGGCGCGCCAGATCTTCGGCAGGAAAAGGCCGAGGAACACCACCAAAACCAGAAAGGCCAAAAACGCCATCCGAAACCAAAACTCGAAAAAAAGCATGCGGAGCAACGGACGGTCCGCCATCATCTGAACAAAACGATCCTGATCGAAGAATTTCATGCCCGCGTTATGATAGGGGAAAAGCCCGAAAAAGCAATCTTTCTGGCAAGTTAAAAAAGACTTGAGCTAATGCGAAAAACGGGCACATTTTGAAGCCCTGTGGATTTGTCCTATGGGATCCTCAAGGGAAATCGCCCCTCGTAGATTCCTGGTTTGCCCGGAATGAATAGGTTTTTGACAGTTGCGGCGTTGTGGATCCTCCAAAACGGAGGAGCCCTGGCTGCCGAGCATGGGGAAGGCGGAGGACACGGTCTGCCTCTCTACGCCACCGAGATTGCCCGCATCGGCAGTTTCCCAATCACCAATTCCATGTTGGTGACCTGGATTGTGGCGGCCGCCTTGATCCTTTTTGCCCAGCTGGCCACCCGGCGCATGCAGATGGTGCCCGCCGGGGTACAGAACTTTGCCGAATGGATCGTCGAAGGGCTCTACGAGTTTATCGAGGGGATCGTCGGCAGCCAACTCGTCAAGAAAGGTTTTTGGTTTTTTGCGACCATTTTCATTTTTATCCTCAGCGCCAACTGGTTTGGACTGTTGCCCGGCGTGGGGACCATCGGGTGGGGCGTCAGGAGCGAACACGGTCTGCTGGTGACGGATCCTCTGTTGCGGGGAGCCGATGCCGATCTGAATCTCACGGTGGCGATGGCGTTGGTGTTCTTTGCCTGCTGGACGGTCTGGGCGTTTCAAGCAAATGGGGCCAAGGGATTTATCCTTCATATCTTTGGGCCCAAGGGCGATACGGCTGGCTTCCTCAAGGTGATCATGGTTGGGGTGTTTGTCCTGGTGGGACTGATCGAAATTGTCTCGATCCTGTTCCGTCCCGTGTCGCTCAGCTTCCGTTTGTACGGCAACATTTTCGCGGGCGAGAATATGCTGGAAACCATGATCCGGCTGGTGCCGGGGGTGTTCGGCTGGTTGATTCCAATTCCATTTTATTTTCTGGAGATAATCGTCGGCATGGTGCAGGCGCTGGTCTTCATGTTACTGACAGCCGTGTTTACGCTGTTGATCTGTCAGCATGACGAAGAACACGAGGAGGGCGCGCACTAGCCGCAGTTCAAACCGATTTCAACAGCCGGATCGTGAGCAAATTGCGAGGGTTGTTGAGCAGACAAAGGAAACCTATGATGATGCCCATGTTAGCTGAACTAAACGGGAACCTCCACATGGCGGCCGCAGCCGCAGGCGCGGCGATCGGTGTGGGGATGATCGGCATGCGGGCTTCCGAAGCCGTCGGGCGCAATCCCGGGGCGGCCACCAAGATCCTGGTCCAGGCCATCCTTAGCACGGCCTTTGCGGAAGGCATCGTGTTCTTCGCCATCTTCCTGATGCCGAAGTAATTCTCTCCGGGCGCAACAGGGATTTGCTTGTTGCGCCCTCCCAATTTCGATGGGTATGAACATTATGATCCTTGCTGAAGGCGCGGGAGTGGTGGCGGAAACGGCCCGGAATTTCGGAGTCGACTGGCCTCATCTGATTGCCCAAATAATCAGTTTCAGCATCGTGGCCTTCTTGCTGCATCGGTTCGCCTACCGGCCCATTCTCCAGGTTCTCGAGGAACGCCGACAGCGCATTGCCGACAGCCTGGCCAACGCCGAACGCATCAAAGCCGAGCTCGCCAAGACCGAGGAGGCCCGTCAGGAAATCCTCAATCAGGCCAACACCCGGGCCAATGAACTGATCCTGGAAGCCAGAAACGCAGCCGTTCGGATCCAGGAAACCGAAACTCAAAAGGCCGTCGCCACCGCCGAGCAGATCGTGACCAAGGCCCGGGAGGCCGCCGAACAGGATTACAGCCGGATGATGACCGAGTTGCGGAGGGAGGTGGGCCGGTTGGTGGTTCAAACCACCGCGCAAGTGACCGGGAAGATCCTCACGCCCGAAGACCAGCGCCGGCTCGCCGAGGAGGCCAAGAAAGAATTGGCCGCGTAGCGCGCGCGCCGCCCTCGAGGCATTCTTCCCACCTGATGAAAATCACCAAATATGCCCGTAAAAACGCCCGGCAGCTTTTTCGAAACTGCCTGGTCGGAGGACGGCTGGAGGAAACCCGCGTCCGTCAGGAACTGGACGCGTTGCTGGCGCAGAAACCCCGGAGTTACCTCGCGATTGCCCTGCATTTTCAGCGCCTGATCAAACTCCATCTGGCCGACAGGACCGCCCGCGTCGAGAGCGCGATTCCCCTGGAGCCCGGCATGGCCGACACGCTCAAGGCCCGCCTGACCGAGCGGCACGGTCCTGGCTTGGATTTTCAATTTCAACACAATTCCCGGTTGATTGGAGGCCTGCGTGTCCAGGTCGGCAGCGATGTCTACGATGGCAGCGTGCGCGCCCGGTTGGACCAACTCGCCCATCAACTCTGAACGATCGATCCGTTTGCTTTTGAATCATGAGCACATTACTGCAAGATATCGAAACCCAAATCGCCGGCGTCAAACGCTCCGTTATTCACCAGAACGTTGGCGTCGTGCGTGAGATCGGCGATGGCGTGGCCAAGATCGAAGGTCTGGCCGATGTCATGATGAGCGAGATGGTGGACTTCGGCCAGGGCGTCATGGGATTGGCCATCAACCTGGAAGAAACCGAGATCGGCGCCATCATCCTGGGCGACTATACCGGGATCAAGGAAGGCCACGAAGTTCGCACCACGGGCAAAGTCCTACAAGTGCCGGTGGGCAAAGGGTTGCTGGGACGCGTGGTCACTCCCCTCGGAGTCCCGCTCGACGGCAAGGGGCCGATCAAGAGCGACACCGCCTATCCCGTCGAGAAGATCGCTCCGGGCATCATCAAGCGCCGATCCGTCAGCCAGCCCGTCCAGACGGGCATCATGGCCATCGATGCCATGATTCCCATCGGGCGCGGCCAGCGCGAGCTGATCATCGGCGACCGGTCGACCGGCAAGACCACCCTCTGCATCGACACCATCATCAACCAGGCCCGATTGAATCGCGCCGCCGAGGCCGCCGGCGACAAGGAGTTCCGCCCTCTCTACAGCATCTACGTCGCCATTGGCCAGAAACAGTCCAACATCGCCCGGCTCCTCAGTGTCCTCGAGGCCGAAGGCGCCATGCCTTACACCATCGTCGTGGTCGCCTCCGCCGCCGATTCCGCCGCCGACCAATACATGGCCCCATTCGCGGGCGCGTCCATGGGCGAATGGTTCATGGATAACGGCATGGATGCCCTGATCATTTACGATGACCTCTCGAAGCATGCCGCCGCTTACCGCCAGGTGTCGCTCGTCCTGCGCCGGCCCTCGGGCCGGGAAGCCTATCCGGGGGACGTGTTCTACCTTCACAGCCGCTTGCTGGAGCGGTCCGCCCGTTTGAACGAGAAGAACGGAAACGGCTCGCTTACCGCGCTCCCGCTCATCGAAACCCAAATGGGCGATGTCTCCGCTTACATTCCAACGAATGTCATTTCGATTACCGACGGCCAGATCTTCCTGGAAACCGACCTGTTTTATCAGGGTATTCGTCCGGCGATTTCCGTCGGCATCTCCGTGTCACGCGTCGGATCGGCCGCCCAGATCAAAGCCATGAAACAAGTGGCCGGCCGCACCAAACTCGAGTTGGCGCAGTTCAGGGAACTGGCGGCCTTTGCGCAGTTTGGATCCGATTTGGATCCCAAGACGCAGGCCCAGATCGAGCGCGGCAAACGCATTACCGAGGTGTTTAAACAACCGCAATACCAACCCGTCCCAGTCGAAGTCCAGGTGGCCATCCTCTGGGCGGTGCAGAACGGGTTCTTTGACGACGTGCCCGTCGACAAGGTCCAGGACTGCAAAATCCGGATGATGGATTTTCTGTCTTCGCGAAAGACCGAGTTGCTGGGCCGCCTGGCCAAAGACAAGGTGCTCAGCGATCCCCTGGTGGCGGACGTCAAAACCGCCCTCACCGAGTTCAAGAACAGTTACAGTGCCAGCATCGCGAAGCCCGCCGCTCCGAGCCCCGCTGCGGATTCCACCGCCAAGAAATGACAACCCGGCATCCCCTCGATCGCTAGAACACCATGCCCAGCCCACGCGACATACGCCGGAGAATCAAATCGATCCGGAACACAGCGCAGATTACCAAGGCCATGCAGATGGTGGCGGCTTCGAAGATGCGCCGCGCCCAACAGGCCGCTCTCGCCGGCCGGGCTTATGCGGCCATGATGCAGCGGGTCCTCGACGAGGTCACGCCGCACGCCGGGGATTTTGCCCACCCCTTGATGGAAGTCCGGGAAGTCCGCAAGCGCGCCCTCGTGGTGGTTAGTCCGGATCGCGGGCTCTGCGGCAGCCTGAACTCCACCCTGCTGCGCGAAGTCAACAAACTCAACCCGAGCGATCTGGTGTTTGTCGCCGTCGGCCGGAAGGTTTCCCAGTTCATCGGCCGAACCCGGCGGCACTTGGCCGCGGAATTTCCCTATCAGGATGTTCCCAAGTTTGCCGAGGCGCGCGCCGTCGCCCGCTTTGCCAAGGATCTTTTTCTCAAACGCGAGGTGGATCAGGTCGATGTCCTGTTCACTTACTTTGTCTCCACCTTAAGCCAGCGGCCTGAACTGCGCCCGTTGCTGCCCGTCGGCGAGATCACCTCGGAGCAGGAACAGGAGGAACAGGCCAAGCTAGCCGTCATGATGAAGGGCGCCACCGAATTTGCTTTTGAACCCTCAGCCGCCCGGGTTTTCGAGGCCATGCTGCCGCATTATTTGGACTTTCAGATTTATCAGGTCTTATTGGAGGCCAAGGCCAGCGAACACAGCGCGCGCATGGTGGCCATGAAAAATGCCACCGATAACGCGCAGAACCTGATCCACGAGCTTACCCTGAAATACAACAAATCGCGCCAGGCCATGATCACAAAGGAACTTTTGGAAATCACCACCGCCAGTATGGCGATGGAATAAACCCGCACTGGAATGAACAAAGGCAAAATCGTACAAATCATCGGGCCCGTCGTCGACGTCGAGTTTCCCGAACAGCTTCCCGCCATCCACCATGCCCTCAAAGTGGAACGTCAGATGGGCAATCAGAAATCGGACCTCATCCTCGAAGTGCAGCAGCACCTCGGCGATTCCTGGGTTCGAACTGTCGCCATGTCCACCTCGGACGGATTAAAGCGCGGACTCGAGGTGATCGACATGGGACAGCCCATCTCGATGCCCGTCGGCGACGGAGTGCTGGGACGCGTGTTCAACGTCATCGGCGAGGCCGTCGACGAACGCGGACCCGTCAAGGCCGACAAGCTTTATCCCATCCATCGCCATGCCCCGTCCCTCGCCGATCAGGCGACTTCGCCCCAAGTCCTCGTGACCGGCATCAAGGTCATCGACCTGATCTGCCCCTTCCTCAAGGGCGGCAAGGTCGGGGCCTTCGGCGGAGCCGGTGTCGGCAAGACGGTCGTGATCATGGAATTGATCAACAACATCGCCAAGCTCCATGGCGGCTATTCCGTGTTCGCCGGCGTCGGAGAACGCACCCGCGAAGGCAACGATCTCTACCACGAAATGTCCGAGGCCGGTGTCATAAATCAACAGGAACTGGCCAAATCGAAAATCGCCCTGGTTTATGGCCAGATGAATGAGCCCCCCGGCGCCCGCCTGCGCGTGGCCCTCTCGGGCCTGGCCGTCGCCGAATATTTCCGCGATGAGAAAAATCAGGATGTCCTCCTGTTCATCGATAATATATTTCGGTTCTCCCAGGCCGGTTCCGAAGTCTCCGCCTTGCTGGGACGCATCCCGAGCGCCGTCGGATACCAGCCCACTCTCGCCGCCGAAATGGGCGATCTCCAGGAACGCATTACCTCGACCAAAAAGGGGTCCATCACCTCGTTCCAGGCCATCTACGTGCCCGCCGACGACTTGACCGATCCCGCTCCCGCCACCACGTTCGCCCACCTGGACGCCACCATTGTTTTGGAGCGGTCCATCGCCGAGTTGGGCATCTATCCCGCCGTCGATCCGCTGGCCTCGAATTCCCGCGCCTTGACCCCGGATATCGTCGGCCAGGAACATTACGAAGTTGCTCGCGGCGTGCAGCGTGTCCTCCAACGCTATAAGGACCTTCAGGATATCATTGCGATCCTGGGCATGGACGAACTCCCGCCCGACGACAAGATCACGGTTTACCGCGCCCGCAAGATCCAGCGGTTCCTCAGCCAGCCCTTCAGTGTGGCCGAGGTCTTCACCGGCCGGGCCGGCAAACAAGTCCCCGTCGCCGAAACCGTTCGCGCCTTCAAGGAAATCCTCGAAGGCAAACATGATGAGGTCGCCGAAGGCAACTTCTACATGAAAGGCAAAATCGAGGAAATTTACGAGGCCCAATAATCGGGCCAGGCTCAGTGCAGCCTGGCTTGGTGCTTGCCCTCGACGGTAAACAGCCTGACTCTCGCTATGGCCCAGACAATGTTATTCGAGATCGTCACCCCGGAAGGCAGAACCTTCTCCGGCGAGGTCGAAATGATCGTCCTGCCCGGCATCGAAGGCGAACTGGGCATCTTCCCTCACCACGCTCCCCTCGTCACTCAGATTGTCCCCGGGGAAATCGTCATTCGCACCGATGGAAAAGATCATTATGGTGTCGTGGGAGCGGGCTTTGTCGAAATCACGCCCGGCCGGGTTTCCATCATGACCGATATGGCCCTGCGGGCGGAAGAAGTCGATCACGCCGCCGCCGAGGAGGCCCGCAAACGCGCCGAGGCCCGTCTCCAGGAAAAACTCTCCCCCGAGGAAGAACGCAGCGCCAATGCCGCCATGATGCAGGCCCTGGCCCAGCTCAATTTCCAAAGGAAACACCGGGGCTAACGAAGCTGCCTGAAACCGGAGGAATCAGAATTTCTTCATCAATCCGATGCGCGGATGGGCAAACTTTCCAGCCCGTAGAGGAGCCTCAGGGCTCCTGATCTCAAACCTTAAAATGAAATCACCTCGGAATTTTCCTGACACCGATTTCTCACACGGAGTTCACGGAGATTTTTCCGAAAACCCTATTCTCTGTGCTCTCGGCGCCTCTGTGTGAGGTCAGGCTTTTTCCTTGGGTTCACGAGTTCTGAGCCTGTTGTCGTGCGCGCGGACTGTGGCTTTGGTTGCCGCGATTTGGCTAAACCTCTCAGGGATCGAGCTTCATCAGCTCGACCTTGCGAAACTCCACCGGATGACTCTCCGCCTGGAGACAGATATAGCCTTCGCTCAGCATCTTGGGATAGCCCTGAGCCAAAAGCTTGCGCGCATCCGCGTCGCCGTCATCGAGTTGGGGCTCTGTGTAACTCAAAACGGTCTGGCCTTCGATGATGTGTCGGATCGACTTGTTGCCGCGCACTTCCACCTCGATCGTCACCCACTGATCCCCATGATACGTCTTGGATTTTGAATCGTTGCAGTGTTGCGTGATCAGTTTGCCATTCATGACGACGTGCGTCCCGGGCGTGCACAGGTTGCCTGTCGTCCGTTCCCCTACGCCAGGGCCGCCCAGCAACTGCACCTCAAGACACACCGGGAAATCCTGCTTGACGTCCATCTTCTCGGGCGGCTGGCTGTGCACCATGATCCCGCTGTTCCGTAAAGCCCATCCCGGCCCGCCAGGCGTCTGGTTGCCCAAAAACCGGTATTCCACCCGGATCACATAGTTCGAGAATTTCTCCCGGTAGTAGAGATGACCGAACTTGCCGTCGAACTTCTCATACTGATCGTAGGCCACCTTCAATACCCCGTTTTCGACTCGGAACGTGTTCCCGTAATTCTCGCCGAGCTTGTAGCCGGTGATCTTGGGCGTCCACCCCTCCAAATCCTTGCCGTTAAAGAGCGGAATCCATTTGCCTGTTGCCGGATCGTCTCCTCCATGGATCATGCAGACGGATACCATCCACGCACCCACCGCCATCCCGAGCGAAGCCAAGGTCTTTTTGATCATGCCCGCAGTGTAGCACCGCCGCCCTTGCGCTTCAATCCCCCAAATCCCGCCTTAAGACATGCATTTAAGAATTCATGCCCGCATAAACTCAACCTTGTTGACTTCCTCCACGAGGCGGTGGTCGATCCGGGGTGTCCGCTTGAGCCTGGATGAATCCCGCTGGACCTCCCGTCTCCCTTAATACAACGCCAAAGCGCTATTGGCCCAGTAACTCGGACTGTTGATGTACGCTAATTCATTCATCGGCTGGGACGCCGTATTGATGCTCGTGCCCGACAAGAGTTGACCATTCGCATTGAAAAGTTGCACCGTATGTGCCCCGGTGGTTCCCGACACCGTCCAACGTCCCAGGTAGGTCGCCACCAGCGGGGTGGATCCCACTGTGAACTGGAGTCCTTTCCAGCCCGAGGCCATCGAGAGCGGCCCGCTCAACCTTATGGTGTTGAGCAGAGGACTGAGGCCGCCCCCCTGCGCGAATTCGTTCCCCCGGAGGATCAGGGTTGGCGGACGGGCGGTGCCCGTTCCCAAAGCGAGGTGGGTTGCCGGTATCATGCACGCCCATGGCGCCTCCCGCCACCGTGTTCCCAACAAAGCAATAGGCCGAGTTGATGCTGTTGGCAGATGTCGTATTGGTAGTCTGGTGGTTGTGGACCGTGTATAGCGCACAGGACGAAATGCACGGGCTGAGTGTCTGGTAGGCGTTGCTCACGACTGTATACGGCCCGGCATCGAACTGGATTCCTTCCAGGCAAAAGTTGGTCATCCGGTTGCCACTGGCCACCCACTGACCGCCGTTGCTCAGCCAGACCAATCCATCCGAAGCGTAATCCGTGGCCGATTGAAGGCTACCAACGTAGTCCCTGATCCATTTCCTTGGATCGTTACGTTGCTCTTTTTCAACAGCGCGGCGTGGTTTTGAAGTGTCCCTGCCGATAACGCCTGGAACTTCAGGTTGACCGGTCCGAAACAGTGATCTGATAATCCTCCTGCTACAATACTGCCCTGCGTGATTGGATCATTACTCCACGCTCCCATGGCGCCACTGGCGTTGGCCTTCAGGGCGATCTCGCTGTCATACAGAGTGACCCAGTAGTCACCGTTCTGAACCTCTTTGCTGAACAGATAGCAGGTCGTGTTGGCGTCCAACCTGACCTCGTTCGGCAAGGCGACGTAGGCAAACTGGTCTGGCGATTGCCCGGCGGTATTGAGGGTTGCGGACGTCACAAATGTCAGATTGCCGGACACCAGCTTGTAGAGACGCAGCTCGTGGCTGACGCTGTTCCCGCTCACGATCCAGCGGCCGAGATGCGTCACATCCAATGGAGTATTTCCCACAGTAAAACGGAGCCCAACCCAGCCTGTGAATTGACGTGTCAGGTTGTTATTGATGCGTCGCGCGGATACCAAAGGCGCCGAGATGTCGCCATACTGCACGTGACTGTATGCCTCCATGGAATTCGTCTGACTGATGTAAAATCTGCCACTCGGCAACGCCACTGTCCCCCCGCTGGTTGGCAAGGCATCGAAGGCTTCCTGCAGGCGAAGCCCATTGGTTTTGGCAATGGTGAGGCTCGTGCCTGGGAGCAGATTTGCCGAAACCTGGTAGGTCGGATTGTTGATCGAGGCCGGCGCCTTGTAGAGGGTCATGTAGTCGAATAATCCGACACCCAGTGTCGCATCGCCCGATATCATCTCGAGTTTCAGAACATGCGAACCTGCCGTGATGCTGATCGTGCCCGTGAGGGTTTGCCAGCCTTCGGGGGCGACATTGACAGGAAGGCCTCTTGGGGTCTGCCCTTAAATTAATATTTAACGATGGTTTTAGTTGGCGGCCGTTCCGTCTTGTCCGTTTGAACGGGGTCAAATCCCGCTGGATCTTCCGCCTTCACTTGGCCAATGGGTGGCTCATCGCGGGCCCTGGCCCAGCCCCAAGGCAACCGCCACGTCTCGGGGGTTCATCCCCTCCCCATGCCTTATCTTTTAATTTAAGGGACGACCCCAAAGTAGGAAGGGAGGGGCTATGTCAAGCGCGCGCACCGGAACCCACCGTTGAAACGGTGGGCTGGTGTCGGTCGTCCCTGACGGGACTGGTTTTAATGGACGCGGTACGGAGCCGATTTTTATCGTTTGCTGCGGAACGTATATTGGCCGGAGCCGATTTCGAAGACGGCGGCGTTGCGTTCCTGGCGGATAAACGTGACCCCCTTGGCCTGGATGGCGGGTTTGCCGCTCTCGGTTATGGTGGCTGTGGATGTGGCGGGGACATAGACTGTGGCGGTGCAGTTGCCGGGAACCGTGACGGTCAGCTCAAACTGGTTCTGGTTCAGTTTCCAGGCGCTGGCGACGCGTCCGCGTATGGACTTGTAGGACGCCTTGACCCAGTTGAACCCGGCTTCAGGAGAGACGATTTCGGGTCGGATCCGGATCCGTTGGAACCCGGGGCCGTCGGTATCGAGGCCGGCTGCCTGGGTGAATAGCCATTCGCTGACGCAGCCGAGCCAATAGTGGTTGAAGGAATTCATGCCCGGATCCTGGAAGCCTTTGTCGGGCCGCCAGCCATCCCAGCGTTCCCACATGGTGGTGGAACCCCAAATGACCTGTTGCAGCCAGGAGGGATAGGTCTTGTTCAGGACCAGTTTGTATGCCATCTCGGGGTGGCCCGCTTTTTGGAGGGCGAACAGCACAAAGGGCGTCCCGAGGAATCCCGTGGCCAAATGATCGTCCTGTTTTTTGAGTTCAGCCAAAAACTGCCGGGCAACATCGGCCTTTTTCTCGGATGGAACCAGGTCCAAGCCGAACGCGAGGGCGTAGAAGGTCTGGCCTGTTTCCTGTTTGCCGTCGATGATTCGGCCATCGTCCTTGATGAAGTTCTTCACGAAGACACCCCGGATCTCATCCATGAGCTGGCGATAATTGGCTGCATCTTGGGGGAGGCCCAAGGTGGTGGCCATTTCGGACATAAGCCGGGCGGCATTGAAATAATAGGCGGTGCCGATGACCTCGGAATGCTGGGGGCCGGCCAGGCGGAGCCAGTCTCCATAAGCGCCGGTGCCCCGGACCAGGTCTTTGCTGGTTTTGGCCAGGTACTCCATATGGCGCACGAGGCTTGGATAGTGCTGGCGAAGCGCGCGGGTATCGCCGTAAAGCTGGTGCATTTGCCAGTTGCAGACGGGGCCGGCGTCGGACCAGCCGGTATTGCCGTGGCTGACGATGCCGAGGTGGGGGGCGACATCGCCGAAACCACCGTCCTCGCGTTGTGAATCCTGGCAGAGATCGATCAGCCACTTGGTGTAGAAACCGGGGGCGTCAAGGTTCAGACAGGCGGTCTTCATGAACACCTGGGCGTCGCCGGTCCAGCCAGCGCGTTCGTCGCGTTGCGGGCAGTCGGTGGGGACATCCAGGAAGTTGCCTTTTTGGCCCCAGAGGGAATTGAGAGCGAGCTTGTTGACGAGCGGTTCCGAGCACTCGAACCATCCGGCTTGGGGCAGGTCCGAATGGACCACGATGCCCGTGATATCTTCGAGGGACGGCCGGTAATCCAGGCCGGTGACTTCGACATACTGGAACCCGTGGAATGTGAAGTAGGGTTCGTAAGCGCGCTTGGCGCCTCCCGCCAGGTAGAAGACGTCCGTCGCTTTGGCGGCGCGCAAGTTGGTGGTGTAGATCGTGCCGTCGGGATTCAACATTTCGGCATGGCGGACGACGACTTTTTGGCCGGCCTGGCCCTTGGCCTTCAAACGGACCCAGCCCACCATGTTTTGACCGAGATCGAACACGAACACCCCGGGTTTGGGCTCGGTGATTTTACGGGTCCGCAATTCCTGAATCCGGCGGATGGGCGCGCCTGGATGCGCCTCGAGGTTGACTTTAACGCTCGAATCCACCTGGGCGGGGCGCCAGGCGGCCTCGTCGAATTGCGGTGTGTTCCAGCCGGGCATTTCGAGTCGCGCGTCGTAGACGCAGCCCATGAGCATGTCACCTTCGCGAATCGGGCCGAAGGCCGCCTTCCAGGTGCCGTCGGTGCCCAGGATTTCCCGCGAGCCATCCTGGTATTCCAGCTGGAGTTGGGCCAGCAAACGGGTTTTATCTCCGTAATAATTGCGCTTGCCGGTAAAGGCCAGGTGACCGGCATACCAGCCGTCGCCCAAGATGGCGCCCAGGGCGTTGGCACCCTGTCGGACTTGCCGGGTCACGTCATAGCCGAAATAGTGGACCCGCTTCCGGTAGTCGGTCCAGCCCGGCGATAGAACATCGTGGTCCACCGGTTGGCCGTTCAAGTGGAACTCGTAGACGCCCAGCGCCGAGGCAAAAAGCATGGCGCGCTTTACCGGTTTCGAAACGGAAAACGATTTTCGGAAATACGGCGCAGGTTCTATTCGATCGGCGTTGAGGGTCAGTTTGCCCCAGGGCTGACTCCCGAACGGGGCGATCGCGGAAGCCGAGGCCCAGGACGATGCGTCAAAATCCGGCCAGCTCCAGCGCTCGCCGGCCGTCCGGCTCGATTGCCAGCTGCCATCGATGGCCAATACCCGGGATTCTCCGCTCGAGAACAGAATCACCAGTTTGCCCATAAGCCCCGCGGGCGACGCGTTATCGCCGGCATTGATCGCCAGAATCCCGAGCGCGTTTTCGCCGGATTGCAGCCGTCCCGTGACATCGACACTGACCAGGTTTTTCCAGCTGGTGCCCTGGCCCGAGGGATGTCCGTTGACGAACAGAGTAAAGCTGTCGTCGGCTGTCAGGAGAAAGGTGGCTTGTTGGATTTTACGATCGGCCGGGAGTTGGATGATCTTGCGGAAATAGACTTGGCCCGCGGGCTGGTTGCCGGCCGTGGATCCGCCTGCCCACACCCAATGACAATCGTCCAGCTTGAGTAATTGGGACATCAAAAGGGCTTCGGGACTGGATTCCGCCGTCGCCGCGTCCAGCCCGATCCAGCAGGCCCGCCAATCCGTCGGGCGCAGCATGCCCATGGTCCACCGGGCGGGCGCGCTCCAGGGGGAAGCTTGGTTTGCCTGATTCCAGAACCGCACCTTCCAGAAATAGGTTTCCCCCGATTTCAGGTCACGCCCCGCATATTCGACCTGTGTGGATTGTCCCGAAGTCACTTTGCCGCTATCCCAGAGGTCTCCCTGATTCTTCTTCAACAACTCGAGACTGCTGGCCGCCAGGATCTGGTAGGAGGATTGCAGAACCCCGCGTTCTCCCGCGCCCGTCTGAACAACCCAGCTGAACCTCGGTTGGGTGACGTCCAAGGCCACAGGACTGGCAGCGTATTCGCAGCGCAGTTCCACCGGTTGGAACCGGGTGGCCGCCTGCGCGCCGGGCGCGCAGAGAACCATGGCTGCAATCATTCCCACCAAGATGGGAACGGTTTTCAGAATGAGTTGTGTTTTCATGGAACAACCTTCGCTTGTTGCTATGCTCTACGCGGTTTCATCAGGCGGTTTGCTTTCACGCTCTTGCTCGTGTTCTTGTTGGCCGGCTGTGCCGCTTGCTTATGTTTTCCAGCCTAAGCCCTTCCAAGCGCAACTCCAGAAAAAAGCGTGGAGCGGCATCTTGACGAATTGCGCCAAAAGTATTGTTACCCGGAGGGGGGGGCGAGAGAGGGGAAAATGATACGTTGTGCCAAAAGCAACT
>JAKLHY010000039.1 GCA_022709905.1 Verrucomicrobiota bacterium
GAATCCCGTAAAGATGGGATATGTGACGATGGCCGGGTTCGGCCTCTTTGAATTCCTCGGCCCACTCCATCAAACGGCCATCGGACCCGATGCCAGGCAGCGTCAATTTGTTCAGCGCCTCTTCGACGTTAGCGGTGGTCTCATCCTGGATGCCGAGTTCGCGTGCCGCAGACAGGAAGTTACGAAAGGTATCCCAGGCGATTTCCTGATCCATGGAACATCCCATCGACACGCTAAAAGATTTTCCTCCCGGCCCGACGAACGTGTTTTCGGGCGATGCGCTGGGACCCGAAACCAGCTTGCCCGTCTTCGGGTGGGGCACCAGCCAGTCGAGCAGGAACAGGCTGGCATCCCGCAACATCGGGTAGGCGCGTTTCTCGAGGAAGACACGATCACCCGTAAACCAATAGTGTTCGATAAAATGGCGCGTGCACCAGGCGCCCCCCATCTGCCACAAGGCCCACGCCGGACTGCCGGCCGTCGGGGTGTACAGCCAGGCGTCGGTCGTGTAATGCCCCACAAAACCGCGTCCGCCATAGAACTCGCGCGCGGCACGCCGACCCGAGGTCGCCGCAAGGGCCTCCACAAAGTCGAAGAACGGCTCGTGGCACTCCGACAGATTACAGACCTCGGCGGGCCAATAGTTCATCTGGATGTTGATATTGATGTGATAATCGGCGCCCCAGGGCGCCGCGAGGTCTTTATTCCAGATTCCTTGCAGATTGGCGGGCATGTCACCCGGACGGCTGGAACCCATCAACAGATAGCGGCCATATTGAAAATAAAGCTCGACCAGGTTGGGATCCTCGCCTCCGGCAATCACGGAATTCAGCCGCTCATCGGTCGATCGCGTTGGAGGCGGATCGTTCGATAGTTGGAGGTCAACCCGTCGAAACAGCCGTTGATGATCCGCAACGCTGTCTCTCTTGAGTTGGGGGTAGGAATCCGAGACCTTCCGGACAGACGCGAGCGCTAATGCTCGAAAATCGGTCGTAAGCGGCTCGAGCGGCCGCGCCCGGTTGTAGTCGGAAGAAGCGCCCAACAGCAGCGTCACGGCATTCGCGTTCGAGATCACAAGACTCGCCCCTTCCGCGCGAACCTGGCCGCCCTCCGCCACGGCCCTTAAGGCGGCGGCGAATTTCACTCCGTTCGTTCGCTTGCCCGAGATCGCCTGGCCGCTCATCAGGATCGTATCGGTCCCCATCGCCGCACATTGGGTGTTTGCCCGATCCAAACTCGCCGTCAGGCTCACCCGGCCGGGACGATCAGCCGAGAGCCGAACGACCAGGGCTTGGGCGGGGGCGCTCGCAAAAACCTCTCGACGATAGGAGACTCCCTCCACCGTAAAGGTCGTAGACGCCACGCCTGTGTCCAGGTCAAGCGACCGACGATACCCCGCAACCTCCCCCTCGAGATTTGCCGATAAGATCAAATCCCCCAGCGTTTGATGGCTGTTGATGTCCCCCCGGGGACCTGAGAGCAGGTGTTTGTTGACCAGGGCTTCACCTTCGGCGTACTTGCCATCGAACAACAACTGACGGATTTCCGCCAGGCGAGTCTGATCGCCCCGGGGAATCGGCCACGCACCGCCCCCCGACCAAAGGGTTTCCTCGTTCAGTTGAATCCGCTCCTTCGCTGTCTCGCCAAACACCATCGCCCCAAGACGGCCGTTGCCGACAGGCAGGGCCTCGAGCCAGTCTTTTGCCGGTTGACGGTACCAAAGAACCAGCTCGCTTTCCCGGGCGTCAGCCGCGTGGATCGCTGGGACGGACAAAAACCATAACAGAAGGGCCACTGGGATTTTCATAGGCTTGGATGAATGGGCTGGATTTGATAGTCGTTTGGCGTTGGAATCGCGTGTTGCATCAGGACAAACCGGATGTGGACGCACTCTACCAGCTCCCGCATTTGAGGACAGCTTCTTTTCGCCCATCCCCAACATCGCATAATCCACCCCCGTCTTGACGGCATCGCTTCGATCCAGCCCGTAAGTGGATAAGGGTCACATCTCACAATTATACAATTTCCGCGATGGGAGCATTCGCGGATTCACCCCGCAGTCTCGTCCCAATCCCAGCTCATAGCCTTTGGTCCCAGTTGCCATCGCTCCGTACTTCCACCTGTCCCCTCTTGAGCCACTACCCCCCCCCGGCATCGCCCGGCTTTTCCATCCGTAAAGGCCGTCCCATGGGCCTGACACTTGCGTTTCAAGGTTCTGTCGCGAGGAACTTGATGAATCATACTCTGGTCTTTAATCCGGTGGACCGAGGGGGTAAGGTCTTGTGTGATCAAACTATGAAAACTCAACCCATACTCTGGATCACTCTCACGGCAGGCGCATTGATCTCGTCGTCCCTGGCAGGGACCTTGGAACAAGATTTCGGCCATCCGCCCGCCTCATACCGGACTCGTCCTCTTTGGTTCTGGAATGGCCCGCTAAGCAAGGCCCGGACCACCGAGATCATGGAGTCGTCTCGGGCCAGCGGTTACGGCGGTTTTGGCATCTTGCCCGCGCAACACATGTCTCCGACGTTTATGAGCCCCGAGTTTCTTGATCAATACGCGCATGCCGTCGAGGAGGCCGCGCGTCTGGGACAGAAGATGTGCTTGTATGACGAGTATTGGTTCCCCAGTGGCGCGGCGGGAGGCGAACTGGCCAGGCAATTTCCCGAGGCGCTAAGTCAGCGGCTCGATTTGACGATGGAGCAAGTCGCCGGGCCCATGATCTACGACAAAGCCCTGCCCCCGGGGACACTTATGGCCATCGTTGCCATGCACTCCCCAACGCTCAGACGCATGAATCTCACGTCAAGAGGACGCGATGGCCGCCTGGTCTGGAGGGTCCCCCCTGGCACCTGGAATGTCATGGTTTTCACCTGCGCGCCCGATGGCGCTCGAGGTCTGGTCAACTACCTTGATCCCACCGCCGTGCGGCGATTCATCACCCTCACCTACGAAAAGTACTATGGGCGATTCGGCGCCCATTTCGGATCGACCATCGACAGCGCGTTCTACGACGAGCCTACGATGCATTGGGTAGAGGGCGGGCGCGCCTGGACCATGGATTTCAACCGCAAGTTCCGCACCCGTCATGGCTATGATCCCGCGCCTCTCTATCCCGCCCTGTGGTTCGACATCGGTCCGGAGACGGCCGCGGCGCGGAATACCCTGTTCGGATTTCGCGCCGAACTTTATGCCGACGGCTTTGTAAAACCCATTGCGGAGTGGTGCCAACGGCATCGTATTGCCCTTACCGGCCACCAGGACCAGGAGGAAGTGGTGAATCCTGTCGGTCTCTGCGGAGACTTGATGAAGTGCATGCGCGATCAGGATATCCCGGGAGTGGATCAAATCTTCAAATACGGGCGCGGATCAAAGGCCTACAAAGTGATCAGTTCCGTGGCATACAACTATGATCGCCCGCTGGTCATGACCGAATGCTATGGGGGTATCGATGCCATGCCTGTGGTCAACCTGTACAAGGAGGCGATGGACCAGTTCGCCAAAGGCATTAACCTGATGGTGCCACACGCAGTGTGGTATGACACCAACCAGGTCATTTTTCAGCCGGAACTCTCGTATCGAACGCCGCCCTACGCCGCCGAGTTGCCGGCCTACAACCAATACATGGCCCGGCTCCAACGAATGCTCCAGGGAGGACGCCACGTGGCCGATATCGCAATCCTGTATCCCATCGCCACCCTGCAGGCTGGATACCGCTTCGGCGTGGGGAAACCCTATGAAGGCGGTATTGTGCCTCCAGAGGCCGATTACATGGACGTCGGAGAAGCGCTGGCCTTGAACGTCCGCCGGGATTTTACCTTCCTGCATCCAGACGTCCTTGAATCAAGATGCTCCATCGTGAAAAACGAATTGAGACTCAATCACGCCGTAAATCACGAGGCCTATCGCGCAGTGGTTATCCCGGGATCCCGAGTCATCAGGTGGGCCGACCTTAAAAAGATAAAGAGCTTTTATGACCGCGGCGGCATTGTGGTCGCCACAACCCGTCTGCCGGAAGGCTCAGCCGAATTCAACCAGGACGCCCTTGTGCGCAAGGCGGTGTCTGCGATGTTCCCGGGCCATAACACTCAACCAGGCGCCGATCCGGCGAAGCCCCCCTACCTCAAACACTCGAACAGAAAGGGGGGCAAATCCTATTTTATCCCGCAGCCGACCGCCGCCGCACTCCAGGCCGCTCTAGACGACGCCCTGCCCGTTTGGGATGT
This sequence comes from Verrucomicrobiota bacterium, assembly GCA_022709905.1. GTDB lineage: Bacteria > Verrucomicrobiota > Verrucomicrobiia > Limisphaerales > UBA1319 > JAKLHY01. The sequence continues at coordinate 4,230 of JAKLHY010000039.1, forward strand.
CAAATTCGACGAGGACCTGGTCGTGTCTGGAGGAAACCTGAGCTACATCCATAAAGTCATTGATGGCCGGCAAGTCTATTTCTTCGCCAATTCCTCCGACGTCCCCGTCAATACCACGGTGACTCTTCGTGGAAAACTGCGACTCGAACGATGGAATCCAGTCACCAGCCACATCGAAGTCCAGCCGGTTGAAGCCCGTCCCGGCGCCACCCGAACAAAACTCGATCTCGATCCGGCAACCTCGATTTTCCTCGTCGGCACTCCGGAATAGGGGTCACATCTCATAATTATACAATTCACGCGATGGGAGCATTCGCGTTTCAAGGTTCCGGATCAATTGTTTAATTGTGAGATGTGACCCTAATAAAGTGTGGTGAGATGTGACCCTAATAAAGTGTGGTGAGATGTGACCCTAATAAAGTGTGGCATGCCCACAACGCCCCGCAGGTGTATCATGACGTGGGGGTGCAAATCTCCGACGATCCGGATTTTGTGAAGGACGTCCAGACCGTCTATAACAACGACTACGACAACTCGTCGGGATTGGGCATCGGGACGGACAAGGAGTATTTTGAGACGTTCGAGGGCCGATTGATCGACGCGAAGGGCGTCGGCGGAAGGTATGTGCGGTGCCACAGCAGGGGCAGCACGTATAGCGCGTTGAATCGCTACACCGAGGTCGAGGTTTATGGGCTCCCCGCGGCACCGGCCGTGCCCGAGTCCCCACAGCAGAGTCCTTGAATCGTTTATATTTTTTCAGCGACACTTCTGGAACGAATCGGAGCGCGGGTATCGGGTGGAGCCTTTGCCCGCAGCCAATCGCCAGTTCAAGATGTGCCTGCCCAAAAGAACGGCCGCCCTGAGGGTTGCGCCGAATATGGCCCGCTGACTTCGTTACGCGTCGGTTAAAGCCCCACGAAGGGGCGACCCGTGGAGTACAGAAAGACGAGCGAAGCCATCAGCGCCAGATACAGTTGAATGACCCCCCCTTCACTGGCCAATCCATGCACGGACGTTCCCTTGAAATGGCCAAGCGCTTTGTTTGCCGAACACAACTGATCTGAAATCTGAGATTTCAGTAGGTGCGTCATCGAGCCCAGAGCAGGATCAGCCCCCCTAAAACAATCCGATACCACCCGAACCCAATAAAAGTGTGCGACTGCACATAGCGTAAAAGCCACTTCACCACTCCAAACGCGGTCAAGGCCGACACGAGGGTCCCCAGTGCCAGGAGTCCCCACGAGATCGGTTCAGCCGGCGGTTGGCGGATCGCCATGACCAGGTGCACTCCTCCGGCCGCCAGCAACGACGGGATCCCCAACAAAAATGAAAACTCGGTCGCCGCCGGACGGTTCAATCCCAGGACCATGGCCGCAATAATCGTCGCCCCCGAGCGCGATGTGCCCGGAAAAACCGCCGCTAATAACTGCCCCAATCCCACGGCCAACGCAATGGTCCAGGTCACCTCCGATGACATCGGCTTCCCGCTCAGCCATCGTTCCACCCCAATCAAAACCACTCCCCCCACCAGAGTGGCCCACGCCACTGGTATCGGCGTGTCCGGCAAGGTATAATTCAATTTCTTGAGAAGAAGGCCCCCCGCAGCCGTCAATAGGAATGCCGCGGCGAGTTTGGCCAGGTAATCCTGGGTCTCGGGATCGCGCCATTGAAATAGAAACTGCTTCACCCGGCGCGCAAAAATCATGGCTACCGCTACAACGGCTCCCGACTGAATCACGACGTTGAACAAGTCGCTCTGGCGTGGCAGCCAGTGCTCCACCAATAGCAAATGGCCTGTGGAAGAGATCGGTAAAAACTCCGTCACTCCCTCCACAATCCCCAGCAAACAGACAACCAACCAGTCTGGCATCGGTCTTTTAGAAAGGAAAACCCCTTGACTGGCAAGCGCCAAAATCAGTGTTCCGCTTTGGCGAGTTTTCCGGCCGGCTGAAGTTAGGGCCGGAGCGCTGGGCCGGCCGGGCTCTCACGAGGCATTCGGCTCCGGAGTCTCTGCGTCTGGCGCGCCTGGCAGTCGCACCCTATCCAGCCGCGCTCGTGTGCCCGGGCCAAAATGAGACCCGGAACCAAGTTACACGCGTTCCGCCCATGGATCTCGGAGGGATGAGCGCCGCGAGTCCACAAAATTGGAATCCAAGGCCTCGTGGAACTCGGCCCTCCGAAACGAGCGGTTCATGGGAAGAGAACTGCTGCGGAGGAACTGTTCATATTTGACTCAATGATTATATGCGCATATATTGGGCTCATGACACGGCATCGTGAAACGGGGACCCCGGGCGAGCGGACAGGGCGTCCGCTCAGCGACGCGGCCCTCGAGCTGATTGCGGTCCGGTTTCGGGCCCTGGGAGAACCGAATCGGCTGCGGTTGATTCAGGCGCTGGCGGGCGGGGAGCGGAACGTGGGCGAGCTGATCAGCGCCACCGGGCTGACTCAGACCAATGTATCGCGTCATTTGGGTGTGTTGATCGACGCGGGCATATTGGGGCGGCGCAAGGTGGGGTTGCTGGCGTATTACCACATTGCGGACCGTTCGATTTTGGATCTTTGCCGGCACGTCTGCGGGAGCGTCGAAAAGCGGATCGAGCGCCAGGCCGATCTTTTCAGCAATTAGGTTTTTTTATGAAAAAGGAACAACAACGATTTTTTGTTTTTATGGCGGCAACCGGGATCGGTTTAGGGGCGTTGACTGGCTGTCATTCGGATCACCGGGAGCGTGCGGGAGGCGAGATTCAGGATGCTCCTGTGTCGGTTCAGGTGGCTCGAGTGGAACAGGGGCGGCATCAGGCGGTCGAGGATGTGGTGGGCACAGTCCGGGCCAAGACTCGAGCGGCGGTGGAGCCGAAGGTCAGCGGTCGGATTGCCGAACTGCGGGTGGCGCTGGGTCAACAAGTCCAGGCGGGCGAAGAACTGGCCGTGATTGACGCCCAGGAGATACGCGCCCGGCTGGATCAGGCGGTTGCCTTGCGCGAGCAGGCGAACGGCGATCTCAAACGGGCGCAGTCTCTCTTGGACCAAAAGGTGTCCACGGCGCAGGAGTTCGAGGCGGTGCAGGCGCGTTTTCGTGTCGCGGAGGCGGCGGTCAAGGAAGCGGAAACCATGCTGGGTTATACGCGCGTCACGGCGCCGTTTGGCGGCTTGGTGACGCGCAAGCTTGCCGAAGCGGGGGATCTGGGGGCACCGGGCCGGCCTTTACTGGAGCTCGAAGATCCGCAACTCCTGCGCTTTGAAGCCGACGTTCCGGAGGCCTTGATCGAGCAGATCAAGCTGGGCGACCGTTTGACGGTGCGGATTGCGCATCATGCCGAGCCTATTACGGGGCAAGTAGTCGAGATTGCCCCGGTGGCGGATCCCAACAGCCGGACCTTTTTAATCAAACTCGATCTTCCTAGAAATCCGCATTTGCGGACCGGCCAATTCGGGCGGGTGTCGATTCCATTGGGCGAAAGCCCTATTTTGCGGATTCCACGCGAGGCGGTGGTTCCGCGTGGACAACTCGAGCTGGCCTTTGTGGTGGAAACCAATCGGGCCTGCCTGCGCCTGGTCAAAACCGGAAAAGAACATGGGACGGATCGGGAGATTCTGGCCGGACTTGTCGCGGGGGAGACGGTGGTGGTGCGAGGGGCGCCGGCGCTCCGCGACGGACAACCGGTGGAGGTTGAACGATGAAACCGGCATCGGACGAGCCATTGGCCGGCCACGCAGGCTTGGCGGGGCGGATGGCGCAGGCGTTCATCGATTCCAAGCTCACACCGTTGGTGGTCATTGCCTCGATTCTCCTGGGGCTGGCGGCGGTGGTGATGCTTCCGCGAGAGGAAGAGCCCCAGATCAAAGTCCCGATGATCGATGTGATGGTCTCGATGCCTGGCTTCAGCGCCCAGGAGGTCGAGGAACGGGCGACGCGTCCCATGGAGCAGTTGCTCTGGGAGATTCCCGGGGTCGAGTATATCTATTCGACTTCGCAGCCGGGTCAGAGTCTGGTGATTGTCCGGTTTAAAGTGGGGGAAGATATCGAGGAAAGCCTGGTCAAACTGAACCAGAAATTGCAGTCGAACTTCGACCGGATCCCGCACGGCGTGTCGCAGCCGCTCATCAAAGCGAAGTCGATCGACGATGTGCCCATCCTGGCGCTGACACTCCATAGCGACAGCTACGATCACCTCGGGCTTCGGCGGTTGGCGGCCCAGGTCGAGGAAGAAATCAAACAAATCCCGTTGGTGGCCGAGACTATGATCCTGGGAGGCGCCCGGCGTGAGGTCCGCGTTCTGTTGGATCCCGCGCGAATGGCCGCTCGAAACCTGAGTCCGGCCGGCATCATTCCCCCCTTGCGCCAGGCGAATCGACAGTTTGCCTCGGGCACCCTGACCAGCAACAACCGGGAGATCGCCATCGAGACCGGGGCTTTTCTGTCGGATGCCCGCGAGGTGGGCAACGTGGTAGTGGGCGTGTTTGGGGGCAAGCCGGTGTATTTGCGTGAAGTGGCGGATATTGTGGATGGCGCCGAGGAACCTTCGCAATACGTTTTCTTTGGCCAGGGGATTGCGTCGGCCCCGCAAGCGGGAGAACAACCGGCTGTAACGATCAGCGTGGCCAAACGGCCGGGCGCCAACGCCATCTCCGTCGCCAACGAGGTGTTGCGCAAAGTGGACGAGCTCAAGGGCCGCATTCTGCCCGGCGAGGTTGGGGTGAGCGTGACGCGGCATTATGGGGAAACGGCCGCGGAGAAATCGAACGAACTGCTGTTTCATATGGCCATTGCGGTGGTCAGCGTATCGTTGTTGATCCTGTTTACTTTGGGCTGGCGCGAATCGATCATCGTGGCGGTCGCCATTCCATCCACTCTCGCGCTCACCCTCCTGGTGTTTTACCTGTATGGATTCACCCTGAACCGCATTACGTTGTTCGCCCTGATCTTTTCGATTGGGATTCTGGTCGATGACGCCATTGTGGTGGTGGAAAACATCGTGCGGCATTTTCATTTGCCGCAGCACCGGAACCGGAGCTGGCCGGCCATTGCCGTGGCCGCAGTCAGCGAGGTCGGCAATCCGACGATTCTCGCCACGTTCGCGGTCATCTTTGCCGTATTGCCGATGGCCTTTGTGGGGGGACTGATGGGACCTTACATGCGCCCGATCCCAATCGGGGCCAGCGCCGCGATGTTCTTTTCGCTTCTGATCGCCTTTGTCGTGACCCCATGGGCGTCGATTCGAGTGCTGCGCTGGGCTCGGGGAGAGACACGGCTCCGCTCCCACGCGCCGGTGGATGTTGCGTCGAACGGCACTCAAACGAGTTCCTTTGCGCATGAAGAGGATTTCTTCACCCGGTTTTATCGCCGGATCATGAGTCCGTTGATCCAGCGCGGCCTCTGGCGCTGGGGTTTTCTGGCGGGCATCACGCTGCTGCTCCTGTTGGCGATGGGCACCGTGGGGATCGGCTGGGTCAAAGTCAAGATGCTGCCCTTCGACAATAAGAGCGAGTTCCAGGTGATCCTCAACATGCCCGAAGGCAGCGCCCTGGAGCAGACGGCTCAGGCGGCGCGCGCCATCGCCGAGGCCATCCGCGTCGAGCCCGAAGTCACCGATTACCAGGTGTATGTCGGGACGGCGTCCCCCTTCAACTTCAACGGCCTGGTGCGACATTACTTCATGCGCGGCGGCGCCCATGTGGCCGATGTCCAGGTGAACCTGGTCAACAAACACGAGCGCAAGGCCCAGAGCCATGATATCGCCAAGCGGATCCGTCCGCGCGTCAAGGCTATTGCCGATCAGTTTGGCGCCCGGTTTGCGGTCGCCGAAGTGCCACCGGGCCCGCCGGTGCTCCAGACCCTGGTGGCCGAGATTTACGGACCCGATGAAGCCTCCCGCCATCGCCTGGCAGGCCAGGTGCGCGAGATTTTTAAACAAACGCCCGGGGTCGTGGACGTGGATTGGTACCTCGAAGCCGATCAGCCCAAGACGCGGTTCATCATTGATAAGGAAAAAGCCGCTTTGCACGGCATCAGCGCCGAGACCATCTCCCAAACCCTGCGGATTGCCGTGGGCGGGCAATCGGTTGATCTTCTCCATGTTCCCGAAGAGCGCGAGGATGTGAATATCGTCCTGCAATTGCCCCGATCGTTGCGCACGACTCCAGAGGAATTGCTTGCGCTCCGGGTCCGTTCAGGCGATGCCAACGCCCTTCCCGAGCCGAACCTCGCCTCGGGCGCGCCCCCTCTGGTGCCCCTCCGAGAGCTGGTTCGGATCGAGAACACCATCGCCGACAAGAGCATTTATCATAAGAATCTCATGCCCGTCACGTATGTCATTGGCGACGTGGCCGGCGAGGTGGAAAGTCCGGTCTATGCCATTCTAAAGATGAACCAGGCCCTCCGCGCCCTGGATGGCCGCGAATTCGGGGGCACCCAATCCCAGGTGCGGATTTACAACGCCGCCCTGCCATTTCACGATCATGAACCCGCAATGAAGTGGGACGGGGAATGGCACATCACCATCGAGGTCTTTCGCGATCTGGGACTGGCCTTTGGGGCGGTGCTGGTCCTGATCTACGTCCTGATGGTCGGATGGTTTCGATCGTTCCTCATTCCTTTGGTGGTGATGATGGCGATTCCCTTCTCGCTGGTCGGGATCCTGCCCGCCCATGGCCTGCTGAACGCCTTTTTCACGGCTACCTCGATGATCGGTTTCATGGCGGGCGCGGGCATTGTCGTTCGGAACTCGATTATTCTCGTCGATTTCATCGAGTTGCGGCTGGCGGAAGGCATGCCGTTGGCCGAAGCAGTGATTGATGCCGGGGCGGTTCGATTTCGGCCCATGCTGCTCACCGCCATGGCGGTGGTGGTGGGCGCCGGGGTGATCTTGTTCGACCCGATTTTCCAGGGCCTGGCCATCTCGCTGATGGCGGGCGAAGTCGCTTCGCTCCTGATCAGTCGCATGGCCGTCCCCGTGCTTTATTACATGGCCCGTGCCCGCGAGGCCGCAGCGTCATGACCAGGCCGGCGTTCCCTGAATCGCCAATAAAACGACTTAACCGCGAATGGACGCCAATACACGCGAATCATGGCAAGCCAACACTCCGACTCGATCCCCTTCAATACCCGGCAAAATAACCGAGGGCCCGCAAGGAAACAAAATCTTGCGGACGTTCGTCGCTGCGCCGCCCCAGGATGACGTGGTCCAAGACCTCGATCTTCAAGAGTTGACCCGCCCGAATCAGGTCCCGGGTCACTTTGATGTCGGCCTCCGAAGGCGTCGGATCCCCGCTCGGATGGTTATGGGCCAGCACAACCGCCGCCGCATTGACCGAGATGGCCCGTCGAAAAACCTCGCGCGGATGGACCAAAAGCGTGTCCAAGGTTCCATGGCTGATGATCTCGACCCGGATCAATCGCCGGCGCGTGTTCAGCAGAACGATTTGGAAACATTCCACAGGATGCCCTCGATTGCTTTCCCGCAACAGATCGGCAATCCGTTCCGGAGTATCCAGAAGAGGAGATTCCTGGGTGAACTCGGCCGATAACCTCTGCGCCAAAGCAAAAGCCGCCTGTAGGGCAACCGCTTTGTCCCGTCCCACTCCCTTGATGCGACGCAATTCCTCCAAGGACGCCCGCGCCAGCGAATCCAGAGTGCCAAAGCTCTGCAATAATCGGTCCGCCACCTGGACGGCTGTGATGCCCCGCGTCCCCGTCCGCAACAAAATGGCCAGCAACTCGGCCGTCCGCAAGGCGCCCGGACCTTGCTGCGCCAGACGTTCGCGCGGACGTTCCTGCGCCGGCCAATCCTTCAGGGCAACCGACGGCTCGCTCGCCCGGGTCTGCGGCGGCTTTGCTGGATCGGCATAGGACTGATTCCCCATAAGGCTCGCGAATGATTCACTTCTTATAGGAATTTTGACCGCGAATGGACGCGAATGAACGCGAATTTCAACAGGACAATCAAGTCTGGCACATGTTTGGCAATTTTCACTGCTTTTTAAATCGACCAAGGTCAGCGATCCCGTCCCCGGGCGGGACTCGCCGCACTGCCTGGTTCGATGAATTCTTCTCTCACGGAGGCGCCGAGGCACGGAGGATCAGAATCCAGATACCCGTGGATGATCCGGGTGATGCCGTCGCGCATCAACGCCTCACCGAAGTTCAGCAAGTAGCCCAGCTTGAGACCTGTAAGTCGAAGGTAAGTCAGCACCTGTTTTTTGTGAGCGGGCGTCACTCGCTCGACCGACTTCAATTCCACGATCACCGGATTCTCTACAATCAGATCCGCTCGGAATCCTTCGTCGAATCTCTCGCCCCGATACTCAATGGCGACGCCTACCTGGCGTTGGACGACTAGACCTCGCCGCTCCAGTGCCCGGGCCAGGGTCACCTCGTAGACCGTCTCCAGCAAGCCGGGTCCCAGATCCCGGTGCAGCTCTATCGCACAGTCGACGATGAGGGTCCCTATCGCGTTTTCGTTCATGTCCGTGCCTTTGTGCCTCCGTGAGAGCCACCTGCCTTCATCGAACAGGTTGATTCACGGTTAAATCCATCCGCGGTCCAAATTCATAAGAGACGTATAAAATATTTCTAATAAAAGATCAAGTACTAATAAAAAATTAAGAAACATCAACGACACCTCGAGCGCCAGGATCCGCTCATCACAATCGCATCAACTCAATGAACCACCATGAAGAGGAAGAAAAGCGCTTATCTGGTGGAACCGCATCTGTGACAGCGTCCATTTCACCGTGGACTTCATGTCCTTGATCGTGCAGTTACGTTGATTCGGGGTTGTTCGAGGTCCTTCGTGTGGACCCCCGGCCGCCTTCGATCCATATGTGGATGTAGGGGATTCGGATCAGCCGGGTTAAGACGCGAGTATGGGAGGAGGGAAACACCTGGCATGCCAGGCGCTTCCAGTCGTCCTCGTATCGGACATTGGCGCCCCGGTCTTGTCGCATGAGCCAGTGGGAGAATCGTCCCTGGTGGGCGAGAAAGCAGGGCTCGATGGCGGTGAACCGGCCCGAGGGTTTCAGCACAGTATGGGCAAACCGGAAAACTTCCAGGACTTCGTCGTCGTCCAGGTGATGTAGCAAGCCGGAGCAATAGACATGATCGGCTCGCTGAAAGCGATCATCCTGGACGAAGTCCCGGGCTCGGCCTTCGAGGAACAGGCCCCGGGCGCCGTATTTGTGACGGGCGGTCTCCAGGTAGTTGCGGCTGATGTCAAATCCAAGGTATTGAATGTCCGGCTGAAGGTAATCGAGCAGGACCCCCGGGCCGCAGCCCACATCGACGAGTTTTTCGCCGCCCTTCAGGCGGAGACAGTGGGACACGGCCCATTTTCTGGATCGGGAAGCCCCCACCAGGTTCTGAAACAGCGCATAGGGCAGCGCGGAGGAGAATATCCCCCTTAAACCGGCGTCACGTTGCATAGGAATGTTGTTGCGGCAGGATCCGAAGCCGGTGAATTCGGTGTTGGTGCTCGCGGGACGATGACATTGCGGGGCACCCTAATCGAGCTGTGCTGGTAAATCAATGACGGCTTTGACGATGATTCAAGCCGGTTGGCTGAGAACGGCGAGGATATAGAATGTCCTAATCAAGGCAATGAAAGTGGTCGGCGATAGCCGGTGTGGATCATATCGGATCTTGCGATATCAGTTGCATTAAGGGTCTATGTGAAAATTAAGTCCGATTTTGGTGGCAGCGCCGGCCCGCCAGACCAAGAGCCTCCAGCAAATTCGGTTTTTATTTTCGCACCCTAAGGCGTCGGGAATACAGTTGCTCCAACCAGCCGTCATGGTCCTGAATCAACGGTTGCATGATCACTGGTGGTGCGGGCTTGGTAAAGACGCAAGCGGTAATCTTCATACGAAGGCATCGTATCTGTGTTCAATACTGTATGAAACCGAATATCCAGTCCGTAATGCTCGCGATAAAACTTTCGGAGAGGCTCAGACCATTTCGCTGGCATCAGGAAAAAGACGTCCGAGCGATTCAAAAGCGAAAGGGAAAAAGGATGGAGGCGATTGTGGTCCAAGACGTGGTAGAAAATTGGCGAGTGAGTGAGCCAGCCATAAGGCACTATAGAAAAAGGCATCGTTTCCCGTGAAGCAAGGAAGAACAGGCATTGTTCGAGAACAGAGCGTTCTGGCTTTATAATAAGAACCGGCCTCGCTTGAGATGGGAGGAGAGCTTTGATGGGGTTTAGGATTCTGCGACTGACCACTTTCAGGTTGCGATTGAACTGGTTTGCTGACCAGAGGCTTTGAGCTAATTGTGAAAGTGAGAACAAGCAAAGCTCTGTCCATACAAGTATCAACACAAGGATGACCATTCGGATGGTTTTAGTCAGCGCGCGCGGTGTAATAAAAACGTCCATCAGGCTCGACCGGGCTGCTCCGTTGGGCAGGGTTTGAAGGCCGGTTGCCCAATAAAGACAGATGACGTGAAGAAACAACGGAATGTTGTAGGAAACACGCTCAGGCAAGCGGGCGGTTTCAAGAAGGTAAAACCCAAGCGCTGTAAATACAGCGTATGATACCAGCAACGTAACGAAACAGCGGGTACGATGGACTCTTGCGGCAAAGAGGCAAAACAATGCATTAAGGATGGCGAGTTTCATCAGAATGCTCGAGTCGGGAGTGCGGGCGTCCTGGGTGAACACTCCTGGCAGCCATAGGTAATCAGCCGAAAAGCTTATCGCAGATTTCCGCTCCTGACGCTCGAAGGCTTTCAGCGTTTCCAGTAGGAGATGCATTCTGGGTAGACCAGCGTAAACATCGGGATCTGGGAAATAAAACTTGCCATACATCCATTGATCGTTATTACTCCATCCTACTGCAGAGGCCGCTTTCGGTAAATAATCTGCCAGTTCGGTGGCATGTATTTCACCTCGAACGCGATTATACTCGAAAAAGTCGCCCCATGCTGGACTGCTCTGATACGCCCAGCGATTGAGTCCGTGCAGGATCAGAAAGACTCCCATGCAGGCCAAAGCCATCCCCAACAGCCGACGCCACCCAACCACACCCAACCGTTCCCAGAGAAACGGGAAGGCGATTACCGCTAATAGCAGGGCGGCGGCCTCCCGAACCAGAATCATTAGAACGATCAAGGCTATCCCGCCAACATATTTAAGCCTGTGCACCGGTTGACCGGGCTGAAGTCCGTCCACAAGCAGCAGCAGGCCCGCCGTTCCCGCCAGAAATGCAGTCGTGGTGAATTGGAGATGCAAGAGGATACGCGTCTCAACGATCAGGAAGAATCCTATGTAGAGCAAGGCAAAAATCCAGCCTCCGCGCCGAGATACTAAGACGAAGGCGATGAGCGTAAGCGCGGCGTAATGAACGGCGACTAGAAAGATAAAATACCAGTTGCACCCAGGCCAGAGGTTGTAGAGAAAGCAGAGAACCCAGCCCACAAGAATATTGATGAAAACCAGATGAGGGTCAGGATCGCCCGAGAAGAATCCCGACGCAATCATTTGCATCATTAGGTCGTCGTTCGTCTCATAAAGCGATGTGGCACAGGCGAAAAAAAGACCGAACAAAACCAAGTTGACAACCGCCGACCACCAAAGTGCGCACAGGCCCCCTCTCCTGCCTGCCAAGGATGGTATCTGCCGGCAAAGCCAGCCACTGTTGAAGAATTTTCGCAACAGGGTTTGTTACTCCTTGACCGGTTTCATATCACGCATCGAATTCCTATACGGATAGTGGCCGCAATTCTCGTCGTTAAGGCTGATTGAAAAAGGCAAGAGCCCCCAACACCTTGTCCTATTCTCGAGAACCGGTTAACACACATTTCCTCTTTAACGCATCTCGAGGCAAAGCAAATCCAGTGTTGTCATTTTTCACGAAGGTATCTTATAGGCATAAACTTGAAGAATCAAGGCACAGTTACATTTATGAGCAGTGATTCGGTTCGGCAGCCGCAGCTGTTGCTTACCCCGCTGGTGGAATGTTGAGAGATCGAAGCCATCCAGAGCCTTCAGGCACCCCGGAATGACAAGGACAGTATTTCCAAGAACGAATTGCGATTCCCGGCTGAATGCGCTACAAAACGTCGATGGATACTTGGGCGGAAGATCAGGGCGAAACTTATCTCGGTTTGGTCTCCCAGAAAGATGTTCTGGTCGAGATAGTGCTGTAACAGGCAGTCGTTTAAAGCGTAAAGGGTAGTTTTATGATTCCTGATGTTTCCAAGGTTATGCCTTTGGCCCATGATGAGCCAACAAAACTATGCTCTCGGATCGCAAATCGTTTACATCCCGAGGATCAACAGCACAGCCTCGATCGGTTCTGCTTGAGTGGTTATGCCGCTATGATTTGTCTTGTTTTGCGTTCTGGCTTGGCTTTTTGATGCTTGCCAGTTTTCCGGGAGCGCTATTGGGGCTGGGTACGTTTTACAGGGGTGACTTTGGCCTCATTTCGTATCCAAACGCTTTTTATTTTCGAGAGTGTTTTTGGGATGGCGAGGTTCCCTTCTGGAATCCTTACAGCGGCGGAGGAACGCCGTTTCTGGGAAGCTGGTGCAGCGTCCTGTATCCACCCGTTTTGATATATCTCCTCCTGCCACTCAACTATGCCTTGGCGAACTACTGCATCCTTCACCTTTATTGGGGTGGCATTGGAATGTATGTACTGGCCCGACGATGGACTAACAGCGGTGTTGCATCAGCTCTGGGAGGTGTTGTTTTTGCCTTTAATGGCATGACAATTGAAACCCTGAATTGGCCTTTGATCATTGCCGCGCAATCGTGGATGCCGTGGGTCATTTGGGCGGTGGGAATGGCAACCCGCCGCGGTGGGCGTTGGATTCCTATCGCAGCGATCTTTGGCACCTTGCAAATGCTGACCGGAGGTCCGGAAAACATCCTGCTCACATGGATCGGGGCTGGTGTTCTTGGCTGGATTGAATTGAAGTGCAGGTCGGTTGGCTTTCCCCGAAAAGTCGCGCGATTTGCCCTCATCATTCTGCTGATTTCGGCATTGGCCGTTGTCCAGTTGTTGCCGTTTTTTAATTTCCTGCCGCACTCGGACCGTATTTTTGCGGTCGAGGAAGAGCAATCGCCGATGCCAGGCTGGGGGTGGGCGAACTTCATTCTCCCGCTTTTCTATTGCGTTCCGAGCGTGCACGGTTCAACAGGCTTTCCTGTGTATTGTATCGTTGGTTCTTATTACTGTGGCGCTGTGGGCGCGCTGGCGAGTTTGGGAGCCCTGTTCCTGCTGCGTGAGAAGCGTGTGGCTTTGACAGCGGCCCTGGCTGTCGGATGCGCCTTGATGGCGTTGGGCAAGAGTGGCTGGGTTTTGCCGGCAATTATCCAATATGTTCCGCAACTCAACGTTTCGCGTTATCCCGTCAAGTACTGCTTTCTTGGAGTTTTCGCCATGGCTCTGTTAACCGCCTGTTTTGCTGGGATCATGCTGAGACAGAACTCACGATTCAACGCGGTCGCAAAGAGCCGTGTTCTCGCGATGGCCATCCTGCTCTACATGGGGTTCGCCGTTTTTCTCATCTGGTTCCAGCAGGGTTACCCTTTTGACGAGAACGTTCGCGGCTTCTTCCGGAGCTTCGTGTTTAACAGCACAATCCGATGTCTTGTGGCGGTCCTGGCAGCGCTGTTCCTGCTGAAGTCATTCACGGTTCGATCTCAGCATAGGCGATGGATTTACGGCGCTCTTCTGATTTCGTGCGTATGGATTGACCTGTTGAGTTCAACCCCTCGAGGCATTCTCACTGTTCCGGTAGAGGTGTATGAGCCTGGAATCGTCGATCTTAAGAAACCGCCACTGTTGGGCCAAGGCCGGTTGTTGGTAAACCGTGATGCGGAACTCGCCCAAATGTCGCTGCCCTTCAAGGATCCCCTGATTGAGATGGCCTGCAAGCGCAAAGCCGTTGTCGGTTGCCTCAATCTACTGGATGGTTATGGCAAGTTTATCGGCAATGAGAGTCTCTATTTTCCTGAGATTCTTGACATTTGGGGCGAGCTGGGAGTTCGGACGAATCTCGGATCGCTTGGTGATTTCTGCGGCATCCGCTACTTCACCGTCGTCGAGGACCTGTATTCGTGGCGGGAGCGCACCAATGTGATGCCCTTTGTTAGCATTGGTCTGGAGCCTGTCTTCACCAACCGCTTCGGAATCTTTCCTGCAATATGCCATGAGGCCAAGAACCTGCATGAGTACGCTTTCGTGTCGGAAGATTACCGGGAGAAAATCCGAGCCACGCGTAACAGGGATGCTCGCATACTGAATCTCACGGTGACGCGTCACCGCATTGAAATTGAAGTTGTCTCAGATCGAGAGTCTCTCGTCACTCTTGCACAATCTTACTATCCGGCCTGGAGAGCAACAATCGACGGCACCAACACCACTTTGTATCGAGCCAATCACGCCTTTCAAGCTCTGGAGATCCCTCCTGGGAAGCATACGATTGAATTGGATTATTACGAGCGGGGTTTTTATACGGGGGCCTGTTTATCTTTTCCTGTGCTCATTGGGCTGATGTGGGCAGGCTGTCGTTTCAGACAGAGGGGAGATTTTCTTGCGAAAAAAGGCGGATCCCGGTAACAACAACCACACAGAACAAGTGAAGACAAGATCATGGTGCCGTCCCTATCCATAGTCATTCCGGTTTACAACAGCGAAGACTCGTTGCCATTGCTCCTGGAAAGACTCCAGACTGTCCTGCCCCAATTGACGGATCGATACGAAGCCGTTTTAGTGAATGACGGCAGCCGGGATCACAGCTGGGAACGCATTCAGGAACTTCAAGCGCAATATCCATGGATGCGAGGCATATGCCTGATGCGGAATTACGGCCAGCATAACGCTTTGCTCTGCGGCATCCGGGCGGCGCGGCATGAGATGATTGTGACGATGGACGATGATTTGCAGAATCCTCCCGAGGAGATCGCGAAGCTGCTGGCCAAGCTGCAAGAGGGATTTGATGTCGTTTACGGTCCGCCCGAAAGAGAACAGCATGGTCTCTGGCGAGATCTTGCCTCGCAGATGACCAAGATCGCCCTGCAAAACGCCATGGGCGCTCAAACGGCCCGGCAGGTGAGCGCCTTCCGGGCGTTTCGAACCCAGTTGCGGGAGGCATTTGCCGATTATCGGAGCCCGTATGTGTCGATTGACGTCCTGCTCACCTGGGCCTCGACGCGGTTTGCCGCTGTCCGGGTCCGGCACGATGAACGTCGCCTGGGCCGATCCAACTATACTCTCCGGAAACTGGTGATCCATGCCCTCAACATGATGACCGGATTCAGCATCCTGCCGCTACAGATTGCCAGCATTGTCGGGTTTGTCTTCATGTTGTTCGGGGTGGCGATCATGTTCTTTACCATTGGCCGATACTTGATCAGCGGGGGTGTTGTGCCCGGTTTTTCCTTTCTGGCCTGCACGATTGCCATTTTCTCAGGGACCCAGCTTTTTGCGCTCGGCATTTTTGGAGAATACCTGGCCCGCATCCACTACCGCACCATGTCCCGGCCGGTCTATGCGGTCCGAGAGACCACGAAATCCGATCCGCGGGGGCCCGCATGAGCGATGTTCCAGCGTTTCGCCTCTTGGAGTGGGACTCCGGTTTTTTCGGGTGTCGAATCGGGCGTGTCGCCGAGGTTTCGCTGACTCCGGAGTTGATCGAAAAGATCGAACGCTGGGTTCGCGACGAACGGATCGACTGTGTTTATTATTTGGCCGACGCGGCCGATGCCGGATCGATCCATCTCGCGGAGGCGGCGGATTTTCGCTTGATGGATATCCGGGTGACCCTGTTGCACAGGACAAATCCATCCGGCATTAGCCCTCGACTGTTTTCCGAAGAAACAGGAATCTGTGGTAGGGCGCGACTGCCAGGCGCGCCGAGCGAAGAACGGCCGGCCCAACGGTCCTGCCCTACCCAGTTCAATGCCAGTCGGCAGGATCGAGAGCCGCATGAGGCTCTCCATCAATCGGCCGCCAAGGTAAAAGTGACGGTGCGCTCGGCCGACGTGATAGATCTGCCCCCGCTGCAGGGCATGGCCAGGGTAAACCATCGGGATACACGGTTTTACCAGGATCCGCATTTTTCTCGGGAACGAAGTGACGAGCTCTATGCCACCTGGATGGCCAGAAGCTTTGAAGGGTTTGCGGATCAAGTCATCGTAATCGAGTCTCAAGGCAGGATCGCGGGTTATATCACCGTCTCGCGCCTCCCATCAGGTCGCGGCCAAATCGGGCTTTGCGGGGTTGATTCGGCCGCAAGGGGATTGGGCATCGGCCGGATCCTGGTCCAATCGGCGCAGGCCTGGTTTGCAGAACAGAACCTCGCGGAAAGCACCGTGGTGACCCAAGGCCGGAATATCGCCGCGCTGAGGCTTTATCAAAAATGTGGCTATGCGATCCATCAGATTCAACTCTGGTTTCATCGATGGTCGAACTGAATTGTGCGTCAAGGGATGGATATTCCACCGAATCAACAACAGACACAATTTCCATGACTGGCATTTCCATTCCGTTCAATAAGGCCGGGCTGCGCGGACCGGAATTCGACTATATCTCGCAGGCCCTGTCTGCGGGTCACGTGTCCGGTGACGGGCCCTTCACCAAAAAGTGCCAGAAGATCCTGCAGGAACAGCTTGGAGTCCCTCGGGCCTTGCTCACAACCTCCTGCACCCATGCCCTGGAAATGGCCGCGCTCCTGCTGCGGCTCAAGCCCGGAGATGAATTCATTGTCCCCAGTTTCACCTTTGTTTCCACGGCCAACGCCTTTGTCCTGCGCGGAGCCAAACCGGTGTTCGCCGATATCCGATCCGACACCCTGAACCTGGACGAAACCAAACTGGAAGGTCACATCACCCCTCGCACCCGGGCGATTGTCCCGGTTCATTATGCCGGTGTCGGCTGCGAGATGGATCCGATCCTTTCCCTGGCTCATCATCATGGCATCGTGGTCGTCGAAGACAATGCCCACGGGCTTTATGGAAAATACAGGGGCCGATTTCTAGGCACGTTCGGCGCGCTGGCGACTCTGAGCTTTCATGAGACAAAGAACATCACCTGTGGCGAGGGGGGCGCCTTGCTGGTCAATGATCCTCAATTGATCGAGCGGGCCGAGATCATTTGGGAAAAGGGCACCAACCGGAGCCGATTTTTCCGGGGACAGGTCGACAAGTACACCTGGGTCGATATCGGCTCGAGCTACGTGTTGTCGGACATCTTGTCGGCGTTTCTCTTTGCCCAACTTGAGTCGGCCTCGATCATCCAGCAGCGCCGCCAGGAAATCTGGACCTATTACCACACCCATTTGAAATCGTGGGCCGATCGGAACCAGGTGCGCCTGCCCAGGGTTCCAGAGCATTGTCAGCAGGCCTACCACATGTTTTATCTCTTATTTCCAGACCTGGATACTCGGCAGGCCATGATTCGGCATCTGAAGGAACAGGGGATCCTGAGTGTCTTTCATTACCTGCCCCTGCATCTCTCGGACATGGGACACCAATTTGGAGGTCAACCAGGAGACTGCCCCGTGACCGAGTGGGTGAGCGATCGGTTGCTGCGCCTTCCCTTCTTCAATCCGTTGACCTGGGAGGAACAGGAACGAGTCGTCGCGGCAATGATGAACTTTAATCCCTAGGAACGTGAACGGAAGGTTTTCAAGAACATCCAAGCCCATACCATGTCCTGAGTGAACAACAATAATACTGAGCATGATAAATCCAGGTAACGATCATACCACCATCGAAAAACAGGCGAGGATGGACACTCGTGCAAAGTCAAGCCGATTCGTTGGGGTGGGAGGTTTCTTTCTATTTCTAATTTTAGGCCTGTTTGCCTATTTTCCAGATGTTTTCCTGGGACTCAACACCTTTTACCTTGGTGACTTCTGCAAAATCTCCCTGTCCAATGCCTTCTATTTTGTTGAGTGTTTCTGGCGAGGAGAAGTGCCGCTCTGGAATCCACTCAATGGCGCCGGGGCTCCATTCGTGGGGAGTTGGTTCACCATGGTTTTCTATCCACCGTCTCTCTTGTATCTCCTGTTTCCCCTTAAGTTCGCTCTGGGTTGGTTCTGTCTTCTCCATATTGCCTGGGCTGGATTGGGGGCATATTTCCTGGTTCATGCGTGGACCGGAAACCGTCTCGGAGCTTCATTGGCCGGGATCGTTTTTGCTTTTAACGGCATGACCATCAGCAGTATCGACTGGCCAGCCATTATTGCGGCTCACGCCTGGATGCCATGGATTATTTGGATTACTCAGCGGGCCGTTCGACGAGGGGGGCGTTGGCTAATGCTCGCCATTCTCTTTGGGACGCTGCAAATGCTAACCGGGGGGCCTGAAAACATCTTGTTTACGTGGATCTTGTCTTCGGTCGTGCTTTTTGCGGACACAATCACCCATCGCAGACTCATAATCACAAGAGTCTGCCGATTCGCTTTCGTGGTGTTGCTTGTCGCGCTGTTGGCTGCGATCCAGTTACTGCCCTTTCTCGACTGCCTGATGCTGTCGCATCGGATGGCTGGATTCTGGCAAGAATCGTCTCCGCTTCCAAGTTGGGGAATGGCGAATCTCATTCATCCTCTATTCTACACCATCCCCTATCGTCATGGCTTGATGGTTCAGCCACTCTATTGTCTGATTGACTCGTATTACTGCGGGTGCGTCGCCATCCTGTTTTTCATTTGCGCCCTATTAACTCCCGCAGGCAATCGCATAAGGATGGTTTTATTCGTGTCGGTCCTGTTCGGCGTACTGGCCATGGGAGGCGCGGGGTATTTGTTGCCGTTCCTAATCAACCACTTTCCGTATCTTAGTCTGACACGCTATCCTTTTAAATACTTTTATGTAGCCTCCTGGGGATTGGCGATGATCGTGGGCCTCGTGTGGTATCGAATCGATGCAACAAAAACGAGCGAATCACATCCTTTTTCAAAGTCCTTGTTAGGCATCGCCTTTTGTTTTTATTTGGTTTTGCTAGTTTTTCTGATCTGGTTCGAATGGAATTATCCAATCAATGAGGCTGTTCGCAACGTTTTCCAGCAGCATTTGCACAATGCCTTGGAAAGGGCCGTCTTGGCTGCCGTCTTTCTTTTTTTGGTTTTAATGCGCCACAAAATCAGCTACTTAGGTAAATCCCCCATCATTGGTTTTCTGCTCCTCATTACCGTCTGGCTCGACCTAGCCACGCACAAATCCTTCCAGATACCCACTGTGACCACTGCGGTATACGAACCGGGCCTGAACGATCTGGAACCAGCTCCGACTCTGGGTAAGGGGCGCTGTTTTGTGCCGGCAAGTTCAGAAGAGTATTTTTCACACCTCGATTTTACCGACCCGATCACTGAGGTCGTTTGTAGTCGGAGAACCCTGATAGGAAGCACCTATTTGCTGGACGGATACGGCAAGTTTCTTGGCGTCGAAACGATGTACCTTCGGGGGCAGTACGAAATCTTCGCTTGGTTAAACCAAATGACGCATTTAGGATATCTTGCAGACTTTCTTGGAATTATTTATTACAATCGGCCTCCTAAGACCTATGACTGGATTCACCGAACGAATGCGATGTCTTTAGTCTCGCATGGTCAAACACCAGTATTTCTGCCTGAGGAGGAGATCGTTAATGAAATCATCAGAGATGAACACGATTTGAGACAGAGGGTTTACCTGCCATTGGAGGATCAAGGACGCTTGGTCGCCAAGGGAAATAACTCAGCGCGCATTGAGAATGTTCGTGTTCACAACCACCTTATCGAGTTTGACGCTGAAGCAACCGAGCCAACACTGGCTACAATCGCTCAGACAGACTATCCTCCCTGGCGCGCTTTTGTGAATAATCGGCGAACCGCTATTTATCGAGCCAATCACGCTTACCAAGCCATCGAGCTTCCGCCCGGTCAACATCACGTCCGTGTTCAGTATGTTGATACCAAGTTTAGAGCCAGCGCCATCGTTTCTGTTTTGATTTTGGGTATGATGTTAATGATTGCATTGAGATCGAACAAAAAAAACGCGTGGTAAACCCACGCGCCTCGTGCATATGGCACACTCCAGTCTGCCTGGAAGTGCTGAATCAGAAGGCAATCGAATGCTCGGGGTCGTTAGGACAGATCGCCACTTCCCCTATCGGATTGCATAGGTACTTCTGAAAACCTGCCGGACATTGCGGCAATTTCTTGACGTAAGCCGTTGGGCCGAAAAGCTCGGATTCATCTGGTGTTTCGCCATTGCCTTTCTTATTCTCCAGTGCCCACATCGTCTTTGCCGATTCAATCTGCGTCAGGTTATCGATACACAAGCTCTTCTGAGCGTTTCGACGCTGCTTTGAAAAGGCCGGCAATGCAATAGCCATGAGCAGGCCAATGATGGCCACCACAATCATGACTTCAACCAGCGTGAATCCTTGGGAGGCTCTTGGCATTGTTTTCACAGTCCACCTCCTCAATAAGCATCACAAAAAAGGGTTCGAGTTGGTGAACTCGAACCCCGGTGATGCAATAAAAAAATTAGGTACCAGCGGCAGGAGCCAAGGTGTGACCAGAAGCCGAGTTCGGGCATGTCGGATCGGTCCCGACGGTGTTCGGAACATAAACAGCAGAGTTGGCGGGACACACTGGAACGGTATTACCCTTGAGGTATTGCTGAATTGTATCGTTAGAGATCGTCGATCCGGTCCCTTGCTTAAACTCCAGAGCCGCCTGTTCCTTCGCCGCGTCGATCTGGCGCAGGTTGTTGATGCAAGCATTCTTCTGAGCGGTTTGACGAGCGCGCACGAAGTTCGGAATGGCAATGGCCGCCAACAGGCCGATGATGGCCACCACGATCATAATTTCAACCAGCGTGAAGCCGGATTTACGGGAAGTATTAATCTTCATTGAACTGCCTTTATTTGTTTTATTTTTTCTGTGATCTGACCCCGGTACAAGGCAGTTATGTATTTATGATTACGTCTTAATCTACTTATTGCCTTATACCAGCCACACTTTTGAGACTAGCAGCCGGGATGCCAAAGTCAACTTTGACGGAAATTCCATCCGACCCTAAACCGACGATGACATTTGATTATTACCTAATACGTTATTATACAGTTATTTATACATTAAACCTCTGCAGGCATTTCCTCGAGACTCCGCACGCACATCACGTCTCCAGGCGCCAACACCAATAAAACGCCTCCAAACCGCAAAAGTTGCATAGCATTATCGTTAACAAATGCAGTTTGATCCTTCGAAGCGCGGTTTTTGGGGATTGCCACGTTTTTTCTGACAAACGAATATAAATTCATATATAATTGTAATAAAATAACTTATATAATTTTGTCACCCAAATTACCCTGTCCATTTTCCGATGGACAGTGTCCAGAATTCAGTCAGAGCAATCGACGTTTTCCGTCTCAGTCAGTTTTTCTATAACGTTATAGCCTTTTTGCAGATCTGAAAAAGAGATTCACTGAATTTTCGGGTATTCCGGTCCCAAAACCACGCATCAAACGCTCCGAAAACATCGAACCGCGAATAAAACGATTTAACCGCGAATAGACGCTAATCAACGCCAATAATGGCAGGCCAAAACCGAAGGACCTGAAGTGTTGGGAACATCGATGGAATGTCTGGGATCCTGCGGCAACCGGCCCTGCGGGATAAATCCCGCGGTCCAGGCTCACAACTCCTGAACCCAAGGGAAAAACCTGACCTCACACAGAGGCACCGAGAGCACAGAGAATAGATTTTTCCGAAAAATCTCCGTGAGCTCCGTGTCTTCGTGTGAGAAAACGGTGTCAGGAAAATTCCTAGGCGGTTTCATTATAAGGTGTGAAATCAGGAGCCCTGAGGCTGGGATGTTCCTGAAGCCAATTTTTGGGTATGTCCGACTTGATACGAATTGAGCTGCATCCGCTGGGACGGATTCTGGAAGTGCGGCGTGGCGAGCCGCTGATGCAGGTGTTGTTTCCTCACGGCGTGGAGTTTCCGTGCGGAGGGACGGGTCGTTGTCGGGGCTGTCGGATCCGGGTATTACGGGGGCATCTACCGGCGACCGAAGAGCAGGCGCAGTTGCTTGGTGCGGCGGCAATCCGGGATGGCTGGCGTTTGGCATGCCGATGTCAGGCCGAGGAACCGTTGACTTTGGAGTTGGCGCAGTGGGAAGCGCCGGTCCTTGCGGATAACACATCATTTTCGTTCCAGGCGCGGGAAGGTTTTGGGATTGCGGTGGACTTGGGCACGACGACGATTGCCGTCCAATTACTCGAGCGGAGCAACGGACAGGTATTGGGAGTTGAGACCGCCCTGAACGAACAGGCGCAGCAGGGGGCGGATATCATGACGCGAGTCGGTCTGGCGGTTAGGGACAACGGGGGTCCGTGGCTGACTCGAACCGTCCGCCAGCAGGTGGGTGCCATGATCGGTCTGTTGCTGGAAGAAACACCGGCGGCCCGCGAAGACCTGAAACAGGTGGTGCTGGTGGGCAACACGGTGATGCATCATCTGTTCTGCGGGATCGACGTGGAACCGTTGTCCCATTATCCGTTCGAGACCGATCAAGACGGGCATCGGCAGTTTTCCGCGTCCGAGTTGGGCTGGGAACTCCCGTCCCAGCCTGCGGTGAGTTTTCTGCCGTGCCTGGGGGGATTTGTGGGCAGCGACATCCTGGGGGGCATTCTGGCCACCCGGTTGCATGAGAAAAGCGAGTTGGGTCTTCTCATCGATCTGGGCACGAACGGAGAGATTGTGCTGGGGAATCGGGAACGGCTTTTATGCGCGTCGACGGCGGCGGGGCCGGCTTTTGAGGGGGCGCGGATCTCGATGGGGATGCGAGCCGCCACCGGCGCCATCAGCGGGGTATGGGTCTCTGATGGCGCCCTGTCCTGCCGGGTGATCGGGCAGACCCATCCCCGCGGGATTTGCGGGAGTGGGCTTGTGGATGCGGTGGCCGCCAGTCTGGACTTGGGTTGGATCCAGTCCACCGGCCGTCTGGCGGGGGGGCAAAAATCAATCTGCCTGATGGACCCTGTGGTCATCACACAAGGCGATGTGCGGGAACTGCAGTTGGCCAAGGGCGCGATTGCCGCCGGCATTCGACTTTTGATGTCGCGGCTTGGGGCCTCGGATAAGGACATTCGGAGCATCTACCTGGCAGGGGCCTTCGGCAACTACATCAATCGCCAGAGCGCGTATCGTATTGGGCTGGTGGATTTCCCTCCCGAGCGCGTCGAACCCGCCGGCAACACCGCCCTGCTTGGGGCCAAGATTGCCTTGTTCGATCCCGATCATGAGACCAGCGAATTCGCCCGGATCCGACCCCGGGTGGAACATATTGGCCTGAGCGCGGACGCGCAATTCCAGGAGGCCTACGTCGATGCCATGGGCTTTGCCGGTTTGGTTTAAGTCCCTCGCCAGAATGCCGATAAATCTCCCGGCTCGATCGTGAGTGTAGTGATCCCGCACGATTCTGATGCCGATCAGAGCCCGAATTAACCATGATCCAAAGGCAAAACCTGCGCGGCATGCGCATCGGGAGCCTGGCGTGCGTGGCGGCGGTCATTTTTTTGAGCGACGTCGTCCGAGGGGCTGGTGTTGCCGCTGTCCGTGAAGTCATTGAGCAAAACGAACGGGAGGCGAACCTCGAGGAATGTCTGGAAACAGCCTTTCAGAACAACCGGCGGCGGCCGGCCTCCCGGTTTGCGGTCGCGATGGCTGAGGCGCAGCATCGACAAGCTCTTGCGGGTTACTGGCCGCAAATCGGCCTGAAGGGCGGCTATCAGCGCCTGGATGAAGCTCCGAACTTCCTGTTTCCCGCAAGCACATTTTCGGTCCCGGCCCAGAACATTGCCATTCCCATGGGTGGCAGCATTCCAGTGACGGTCCCGGGCGTTGGAACGATCCCGGTCAGTTCCTTTCCGGTGCCGGCTCAAAGCATTCGCATTCCCGCCCAGGACGTCCGGTTGATGGATCCGGACAACTTATCGGCTTCGCTGAATGCGGATTGGCTGCTCTACGATGGAGGGATGCGCCGGGGTCACCGCGAACAGGCTGCGGGTTGGGTGGAGATGATGAAACAGGAGTCGCACCAGACGGATCTGGAGATTGCGGACAGCGTCAGGCGTTTCTATTACGGATCGGTGCTGGCCCGCCAGCTTCAGCAGGTTGGCCAGGATACCCTGGCCCGCATGGAGGCCACACTCAATCTGACCGAGACGATGTACAAGGAAGGCGGCGGCAAAGTAAAAAGGACCGACTGGCTCGAAAACAAAGTGATGGTCGAATCTTTACGTTCCATGGTGGCCTTGCTGGAGAAGAACGAAAAGATGGCCCGATCCGCCCTTGCCAATACCATGGGCCTTAGCTGGGACACGACCGTCAGGCCCGCGGACAAAGAAACGCCGTTCGCGCCGTTCATCGACCGGTTGGACGGCTTGGTCAGCGCCGCTTACCGGTTCAATCCCGATTGGAATAAACTCGAGGCGGGAATCCGCGCGGCCGAAGGCGCCGTCCGCACCGCCAAGAGTGGACACTATCCCAAGCTTGCGGTCACCGGTGAATTGCGCAAGTGGTGGAACGATGACAGCGCCGGCATGGCCACCGACCGCAACAAGGAAGGCTGGACCGTCGGAGTGGGCATGGAAATTCCCCTGTTCAGCGGTTTCCTTGTCAAAAATAAAGTGGCCGAAACCCGCGCCCAGGTCGCCAAACTCAAAGAGGAACAGTTCCTGATCAAAGAAGGCCTTGCCATTCAGATCAAGGACACCTTCCTCGGGTTGAGCGCCGCCGAAAAATCCCATCAAGCCACCCTTGAGGCCATGAACGCCGCCGTGGAAAGCAGGGACCTCAACACGCGAGCGTATCAGAATGAGCTTGTGGAAACAGAGAAGGTCATTCGCGCCCAATTGATGGAAGCCTTGATGTCGGCCCAACACTACAAAGTCCGCTACGATCATATCGCTCTGCAATCCCAACTGAACCTGCTGGTGGGGACCGAGGTGTTGAAGAAACTTGAAAGCCGATGAGTCAAGGGACTTCAAGCCAGTCTGAGCAAAAGCCGAAAGGAGCCGCAAGGCTTCTGTTACGGCGGAAATGTGATTTTGCGACGCGAGCTTGGGCGTTGGTGTGGTGCTGGATGGCCCTGCAAGGTTTGACCTCATTGGCGGGCGAGCCGCCATCGGCGCCGGAGCCGTTCCGCGTTGGCGTTTCTCAGGCCAGCTTTGGCACCGTGAACCGCAACGATGCGAGTGCGGCCATCAAGGCCTGGGGCACCTCGATTGCTAAGGAACGCAACCTGAATCTCAACGTGCAGGTGGAGGTTTTTGAAACCGTGGCCGACTGGAGGAAAGCCCTGATTCGAGGGGGACTCAATGCCGTATCGATGACCACCGACGAGTTTCTTCAGTCCGGAGAGCATCCGGAATTTATCTATCTCGTTACCAAGGATACGGGCTACACCGAGCACTATGTGCTTCTGGCGCGTCGCGACGGGGCTATAGAGAACCTGCAAGCGCTTCGCGGTCGCCGTTTGGCCCGGCATGTGAGCTCCACAACCAGACCGGCACTGGCCTGGATCGAAACCGCGCTTGCAGAACAGAATCTGGGGCGGGCCAATGATTTTCTGGGTGAGATTGTGGAATTGGATAGTCCGTCAAAAGCCGTGCTGCGGGTCTTTTTCCGCCAATCGGATGCGTGCATCGTTACGACGAATGCCTTTGCGCTGGCCTGCGAGATGAATCCGCAGGTTCATACGCAGCTCAAGGTGCTGCTATCCTCGCCAGCCATTATTCCGCGGCTTATCTTTTTCCGGGGCATCAAGACCGCCCCCATGCGTGAGGAGTTCGAAAGCGCGATCCTGAATCTGCACGAGACCGTTGCCGGCCAACAAGTGCTGACCGTCTTCCAGGGATCGCGGATGGAAAAGCATCCCCTTTCGATCCTCGATGGCACGCGGCGGTTGTTCGAGCAATACCACCGTTTGACCGGCCAACCCAACCTCAGTTCCTTGGAATCCGAAGTGCATTCCGTCAATTCCAGTCCGTGAGCATGGTTATCCCCCGCGCCCCAGCATGAAGTCCTATCCTGACAGACCTTACCGCATGGGGATTACCCTGCGGACCGCTTTGTGGTCGTGGGGGGTTGCTCTCGTCACGTTGGCGGTTTTCGCCGCCATGATCATCCCCCGGCAAAAACAGTTCTTCCGGGAAAACCTCGAGTCGAAGGCCCGGGGTGTGGCGGTCTCGCTGCGCGACGTGGCGGCTAGCTCGGTAGTCAACGAGGATTTCAGCAGTGTGGTCGAGCACTGCAAGGTCATCCTCACGGACGATCCCGCCCTCGATTACCTTGTGATCACCAAAAACGACGGTTTTTCCCTGTTCAACGAAAGGCCATTGAAAAACAAACTTCCGACCTGGCGCATTGAAACCGACATCGATCTCGAGTGGCGCCCCTCCGCGCGCGAACCTTCTAGCGGCATTGGCAGGATGCCCCTTTTCAACCGGCGTGTGTTCCACTATACGCAGCCGTTTGATTACTCGGGCATTCAGTGGGGTTGGATTCATGTGGGCTTGTCCCTCGAGGCTTACGATCGAAGCGTCGCCAGTCTATACCATCAAACCCTTGTTCTGGGAATCGGCTGTGTTCTGTTGAGCCTGCTGGCCTCCGCCCATTACGCCCGGTGGCAGGTGCGTCCGATCCTGGACTTGCGCAATATCGTCCAGAGGGTCGCGGACGGCGATCTGACGGCGCGCGCCGAACCGCGCCGCGGCGATGAACTCGGGGCCTTGGCAAGTTCGGTCAACACCATGACCGAGGCCCTCCTGCGACGGGACCGGATTCTGGAGAGTGTTCGTCTCGCCGCTCAGCGATTCCTCGGCACGACCGATTGGACGACGGTCATCGAGGAGGTGCTGGAGCGGATTGGCGAGGCCGCGGAAGTTGGCCGGATTCGCGTCTTCCAAAACCAGTCGGATGAACAGAACAGCGTGCTGTTCCTGAGACGGTTTGAATGGGTTGCGACTGATGTCCAGGAAAGTGGCGCTGGCGAGGTCGCCCTGGCTTCGATTGCGCCGGGTCCCGAGTTCGCTTCCTGGATTGAATCGCTTCAACGAGGCGAGGTGCTGACCGTGCGCTGCCGGGAACTGAACCGTGCGCAACGCCAGGCGCTCGAATCTCAAGGATTCAAGTCCATTCTGATCATTCCGATCAAGATTGAGAGTGATTTATGGGGGGCTGTGACCTTGGCTGACTTCAGCGTCGAGCGCAACTGGACTGCCGCCGAGCGGGATAGTTTCCGGGCGGCAGCCGATATGCTCGGCGCCACCATTTCCCGGCAGCGGGCACAGGACGCCCTGATCGAGGCCAAGGTCACGCTCGAGAAACGAGTCCGTGAGCGTACGCGGGAATTGCTCGAACAAGCGCAGGCCAAAGAAAAAGCCCACGCGGAACTGGCCGAGGCGCAGCAACGCCTGATGGATGTTTCGCGCCAGGCGGGCATGGCCGAGGTCGCGACTGGCGTGCTGCATAACGTCGGCAACGTGTTGAACAGCGTCAACGTGTCCTGCACGCTCGTATTGGACCGGGCCCGGCAATCGGAAATCAACCACCTGCCCGAATTGGTCGAGATGCTGTCGGCCGCGGATGGTCACCTTGTCGATTTCCTCGCGCGCGATCCCAAAGGCCGACAGGTCCCGAGCTATCTTTGTTCGCTGTTCCCGGTCCTGATTGAAGACCACCACCTGATCTTGAAAGAACTGAGTTCCTTGCGGGATAAAGTCGACCATATCAAAGAGATTGTGGCCATGCAGCAGGATTACGCCCGGATTTCCGGGGTGATCGATACCCTCGCTATTACCCAATTAGTGGAAGATGCCCTCAAACTCAACGCCGGAGCGCTGACGCGTCACGGAGTCACCGTGCTGCGTCAATATGATCCGGTGCCTCTCGTGGCCACCGACAAGCACAAGGTTCTGCAAATCCTCCTGAACCTGGTCCGCAATGCCAAGTACGCCTGCGATGAATCAGGCCGCGAATCCAAAACTCTGACCTTGCGCGTGTATCGTTCGCGACTCGACCGTGTTGCGGTCCAGGTGATCGACAACGGCGTGGGCATCCCCCCGGAAAACCTGTTGAAAATATTCTCGCATGGCTTCACCACCCGGAAAGATGGGCACGGCTTCGGACTTCATAGCGGGGCGCTGGCGGCCAAAGAACTGGGCGGATCGCTGATGGCGGAAAGCGCCGGACCCGGCCGGGGCGCCACCTTTACCCTCGAACTGCCCTGCTCATCCGGTGTAAGTCCATGAACGCTCCCGCAAACAAGTCCCCGCACCGCGTCTTGGTCATCGACGATAATCCGGCGATCCATGAGGATTTTCGGAAAATCCTGGGCGAAGCCAGTTCGGCGCGGAAAACCTTGCGCCACCTGCATTCGGCCCTTTTCAATGCGGCGAAACCTTGTGTTTGCGGATCTTCCTTCGAGATCGACTGCGCTTTCCAGGGTGAAGAGGGGCTTGAGCTCGTTCGCAAGGCCGTGCTCGAGGGCCGGCCTTATGCCTTGGCCTTTGTGGATGGCCGGATGCCGCCGGGCTGGGATGGGATCGAAACCATCGGACACCTCTGGCGGAAACAGCCCGATCTGCAGGTGGTTTTGTGCACGGCCTACTCCGACCACGCCTGGGATGAAATCCGCCAGGCCTTGGGCGAAACGGACAGCCTGGTGATCCTCAAGAAACCCTTCGACAATCTCGAGGCCCTGCAACTTGCGCATGCCCTGGCAAGGAAGTGGGATCTTGGGAAGCAAGTCCAAGGGCGGCTCAACGATCTGAACCACCTGGTCCGCGAACAAACCGAACAAACGCGGCATACCATGGCCTTGTTTGAGGCCTCGATTGACCAATCGCCCTCCGGCATTCTGATTGCCGAGAACCCGGAGGTGACCATTCGCTGGGCCAACGAGGCGGCTCTTAGAATCCTCGGCCAAACCGGCCAGCCGGTGACGGGGATTGCCGTAGGCCGGAATGACGCTCCATGGAAACTATTCAGACCGGACGGTTCGCTGTGTCCCCATGAGGATCATCCCCTGACGCGCGCCGTTCTTAAAGGGGAAATCACTCAGGGACAGGAATTCATGATCCGCACCTCCCAAGGGGAGGACCGCTGGATATCGACAAACGCGGCTCCCATCCGGAATGCCGATGGGAGAATCGCCGCTGGTATCCTGATTTTCCAGGATATCACCGAGCGAAAGCACGCGGAAGAGCAGCGGGAACGTTTGCAGAACCAGTTAACCCAGGCGCAGAAGATGGAATCGGTCGGCCGGTTGGCGGGGGGTGTGGCGCATGATTTCAACAACATGCTTCAGACTATCCTTGGAAATGTGGAATTGGCCCTGGAAAAAACACCGGCTCCGGGTCCGTTGCAGGAGGATTTGCACGAAATCCGGAAGGCGGCGCAACGTTCGACAGACCTCACACGGCAATTATTGTCCTTTGCCCGGCGACAAACCATCAGTCCCAAGGTGCTGGACCTCAACGACACCGTCTCCGGCATGTTGAAAATGCTCCACCGGTTGATCGGAGAAAACATTCAACTCTCCTGGCTGCCCGGGGCCAAACTTTGGCCGGTAAAGGTCGACCCCAGCCAAATTGACCAGATCCTGGCCAACCTGCTGGTCAACGCCCGCGATGCAATCGCCGGCGCCGGCAGGATCACGATCGAAACCGCCAATCTCGTTCTCGATGCGACCGCGCTCTGCGGCCATGTGGAAGCGGCGCCTGGGGATTATGTGGCCCTTTCCGTTACCGACACAGGCTGCGGCATGAACGATGAGACGCGAAGCCATCTATTCGAGCCTTTTTTCACAACCAAAGGGGTGGGCAAAGGCACGGGCCTGGGCTTGGCCACAGTGTTTGGCATCGTGCAGCAAAACCGAGGCCTGATCAACGTCCGCACCGCGCCCGGCCAAGGCACGACCTTCAGGATTTGCTTGCCCCGCTCCGAAGCCCGACCCGAGACGGCCCAGACAACCCCACCCCGGCCTATGGGCGGCACCGAAACCGTGCTGCTTGTCGAGGACGAATCGCAGGTGCTCAACCTGGGACGACGCATTCTCATCCAGCATGGCTACAAGGTTCTGGGCGCACCGACCCCGGAGGCGGCCCTGGCGCTGGCCAAAGACAGTACTGAACCCATCCATCTTCTCCTGACCGATGTCATCATGCCTGGCATGAACGGCAAGGAGTTGCATGCCCGGCTTCGAGCCGCGCATCCGGACCTGCGCTGCCTGTTCATGTCGGGTTATACCGCCGATGTCATCGCCCACCATGGCGTGCTGGATCCGGGAGTCGAATTCTTGCAGAAACCGTTCACACTCCAGACGCTGGCACAACGGGTCCGGGAGATCTTGGATCAACGCCAGCCAACCCCGTGACCGCCCGCAAACCCGCCTCGCCATGCGGCCATTTCTGCGAAAACAGCGCCCCTTGGAATTTTCAAACAGGCTCTAAGCCCGAATCAGCTGAAGGTGTCGTCGGATTCGCGTCGGGGATGATGTTGCCGGTAGGCGGCCCTTTTTTGGCGGAATTCCTGCACCACCCACCTTGCGGCATAATAGGAGAGCAGCCCGAACGGCGTCCCCACAACGATCGATCCCAGCATCAGCGGACCGCCCACGGTCAGAAAGGTGGTCCAGTGAAAAAGCTGTTCCAGTCGAAGATCGTTCGCATTCAATTGGGGAGGCATGCGATGGGGATTGCTGAGCAGCCAGTAACCCACGATATACTCGATCCGCAGGAGAACCGGAACAAACGGCAGAATGAAATCGTGAAGCGTTACCCCAATCACGGCAGCAATCTTGTTGCAGCGCAGCATCCAGGCCAGAAGAACCGATAGCAGGGTTTTCAGTCCAAACAACGGGGTGAACCCCAGAAAAAAGCCGCAGGAGAATCCGAGAGCGATGGCATGCGCGCTATCATCCAGTCGAATCAGTTTGTGATAATGCCGCTTGTACCAAGGGTGTTTCCCCGACGTAACAGTGCTGTCAGTCATGTCCTTATTTGGCGGATTGATTGGTGCTTGCGGGCGCGATGACGGCCCAATCAAAGATAAACCGGCCCAGAGTGGTGGTTTGCCGAGAGGCTGCCTCCGGAGTGGAAGGCGAAGGTGGAGTCTGGATCCGGAGCGATTTCAAAAGTCGCGTCGCTTCCTGATCGGCCGCCTGCAAGCCGCTGGATTCGAGCACCCGTCGAGAGATGATTTCACCCTCAGGATTGGCCACGATTTCAATGACAGTTGGCTGTAGAGTGGTTTGGTTCGTCCAGACCGGGAGAAGATCCGGAGGGAATTCCTGACACAGCCGCAAGATCCCGTCGGTCCGCAGAACCGATCTCAGGGGCAACGGCTCGGTGTGTTCGCGGATCCTGCCGGTCGCTGGCGGGAACTTGTCGACGATGGCGAGAGTCGAGGATGCGGGCTGGGCCGTGGTCTCGGGCTGAATGAACAAGGAGCGGACAAAATCCGGGGCCAGCCAGTAATCGGGCTCCGTCCAATCCTGAAATTCGAGGGGAATATGGCGCGGCCGGAGCCAGGCGCTCCCAGAAAAACCTTGAGGATGCGCCGAGGCGAAAAGGAAAGGATCAAGCGGGGCAAGGGCCAGAGCCACCTGCCGCGAGGCCTCGGGCTCTGTCAGAAGCAGGAAAGACGATTGCGAGCCCACGGGGCGCTCGGACGGCACAGTCCGATCGGAGAGCATCCAAAACAGGAAGATCTGAAATGACAGAATGGCCCCCATCCCAGCCAGGACACGCCGGCGGATCCGCACTCGCTGCGCTGATACCCCGGCTTCCATAGTCAAGGTTCGTTGGTAACGGTTCCCTGGAGGAGTGGCGGGCGCGTTCCCAGCAAGACCTCCCGGATGCCGATCTCTCGGGCCATCTGGCTCAGCCGGACAATGACCTCATAACTGACCGCTTTATCGGCTTGGAGGACCATCGTCAGGTTGGCCCGTTCCCGGTGTATTGCCTGCAAACGATTCCGCAGCGAGTCGGTGGTGATGATTTGATGGTCGAAATAGCACAGGCCATCGCGATCGACAGCGACCACCACCGTTGGGCCGGCAACGCCCGGCAGGGATTCCGGCAGGGCCGCCGGCAGATCGATCCGCACTCCTGGCGTAAACACGAGACCGGAATTGAGGAGCAGAAAAATCACCAGCAAAAACAGCACGCTGGCGATCGGGGCAAAATCAATCTGACCCCGAAATATCCGCGCATTTCGGGCGTATCTCATGGGATGGGAGGGCCACTGGTCTCGGTCACAATATTGAGAATTTCCGTGGCCGCCTTTTCCATATCCAAGACGATCTGATTCACCCGGCTGACCAGGTAGTTGTATCCCGCATAACAGGGGATCGCAATCGCCAGTCCCAGGGCCGTGCAGATCAAGGCCTCCCAGATGCCGCCACTCAGAAGACTGGCATTCGCATAGAGTCCTTCATTCTGCATGACCCGGAAGATCTTGATGAAGCCCAGCACCGTCCCCAGCAAACCCATCAAAGGCGCGATCTGCGCGATGGTAGCCAGCAAATTGAGCTTTTCCTCCAGACGCGGCACCTCCATAAGCCCCGCTTCCTCCAGCGCCTCCCGAATCCCGTCTCGTCCCCGCTCGCGGTTTAGGATGGCCGTCTTCACCAGCCGCGCCACAGGACCCGGGGTGGCGTCGCATATCGAGATCGCCTCCACGATGTTTTCGCGTCGCACCACATTGCGAACCCCGATCAGGAACTCCGTCGAGTTGATCTGCGCGCGATGATAATGCAGGTAACGCTCAATAAAAACACCGATGGCAACGGCGCCGGCGACCAGCAACAGCCACATCATCAGGCCGCCATGAGATAACAGAGTCGGCACCATGGCGTTTTTATAATCGCCATCCCTTCATGTGGAAAGTGAAATCAAACCCGCTGACGAGCCTGGGGGGGGTCTCCATCGGTTTGGGCGCGCATGCGCCTGTTTTCTTGTGCCGCGCCCTTAGCCTCTTCATTTCTCCAGCCAGCCATCACGCAGCCGAATGGTCCGGTGACTGAAAGCCGCGTTCGCTTCCGAATGTGTCACCTGCACAATGGTCGCTCCGTCCGCGTTCAGTTTCCTGAACAGTTCCATGATCTCACGCCCCTGTTCGCTGTGCAGATTGCCCGTCGGTTCGTCCGCCAAAATCAACTTCGGACTCGCAATGATCGCCCGGGCCACCGCCACCAACTGCTGCTGCCCGCCCGAAAGCTGGTTCGGATAAAGATCCTTCTTCGCCACCATCCCAAATCGATCCAGCATGTCCGCCACCAAAGCCTGACGCTCCGATTTCCTGATGTCCCGATAGGACAAGGGAATATCCAGGTTTTCGGCCACGGTCAGGTCGTCCAGCAAATGATACTGCTGAAAGACAAATCCCACGTATTGTTTGGCCAACGCCGACCGTTGCTTCACACTCAACGCGTGCACCGCGTGCTCTTGAAGGTAATACTCCCCGGCCCATGCCCCTTCCAATAAACCCAGGATGCTCAATAAGGTCGATTTCCCCGCGCCTGATGGCCCCATGATGGTCAAGAACTCGCCTTCCGCAATCTCCAGGTCGATCTGGCGTAAAACATAAAATGGCCCAGCCTTGGTGGTGTAGCTCTTCTCGAGGTTTTTCAGCGTTATCATGCGGTTAAGTCGTTCTATTTGCGGTTCAGAGCGATTCTTCGCCCGATTCATCATAGGCTTGCATCCGGCGTGCCAACCTTTCGAATCCAGTCCATATTCAAATTGCCCCCTGAACACCCAAGGCCAATGCCGGTTTTATAGAATGTATATCCTATTTATGATCAAATGAATATGATGATAAACTCATTCTTGTTTCCTCGAACTGCCGATCGAATACGCGGTTTTCCTCGCGATTGGATGACTGCAATTGCGCGTCCGATTGTTCACCCTTGGGAACGTCGAGTCCCATTTCCGGGAAAAGGACTGGGGCAGCATCAGAACTCCTGAACCCAAGGAAAAAGCCTGGCCTCACGCAGAGGCACCGAGAGCACAAAGAATAAGTCTTTCCGAAAAATCTCCGTGAACTCCGTGAACTCCGTGTGAGAAATCGGTGTCAGGAAAATTCCTAGAGGGTTTCATTTTAAGGTGTGAAATCAGGAGCCCTGAACCTTTGTCCGCAGCAAGGCGGGGATTGGGATCACTGCGGCCAGGTTCAGGATTGTTTTGCATTGAAAAAGAACGGGGAGCCAGCCAGAGTGCGGCAGTCATAAGCCCGATTGGACTAAGCCATGGGGCGATGGGTTTTTCATCCAATTGTAAGTTCATCGCTATGAAAATCTTGTGGATGTTCTTTGTCGGTTTGCTGTCTAGCGGCCTGGTGTGTGCCGAATCCAATATCCGATTAATCCTGCGAGGGGACGACATGGGGTCGGCGCATGCGGCGAACGAGGCCTGCATCAAGAGTTACCGGGATGGCATTATGAAATCGGTGGAGGTCATGGTGCCGGGCGGGTGGTTTCCCGAGGCCGTGAAGATGCTGCGTGAAAATCCAGGATTGGATGTCGGGGTTCATCTTTGTCTGACCAGCGAGTGGGAAGGATGCAAGTGGCGGCCGTTGACCTATGCGCCTTCGTTAGTGGACGAAAACGGGTATTTCTATCCGATGACAAGCCAGCGTAAGGATTTCCCGCCAAAGACCGGTTTCCTGCAGGGTTCGCCCGACCTGAAGGAAGTCGAAAAGGAGCTTAGGGCGCAGATAGAAATGGCGGTGAAGCACATTCCTCAGACGAGCCATATTTCGGCCCACATGGGCACGGCCACCGCGACTCCGCAGCTGCGCGAAATCGTCAATCGCCTTGCTCAGGAGTATCGGCTACATCATGAACAACCGCAGGGTGTGCGTTACGCGGCCGGGTTTACAGGCCGGTCCCCGGCGGAACGGGAAACCAGCCTGGTTCGGCTGTTGGAACAATTGACTCCAGGCAACTGGCTGCTCATCGAGCATCCGGGCTTTGACACGCCTGAGATGCGCGGCCTGGGACATCGGGGGTACGAGTACGTCGCCGAGGAACGCAATGCTGTGACGCATGCCTTCACCAGTCCGTTGGTGAAGCAAGTCATTCAGAAGCGCGGCATCCAGGTGATGAGTTACGCGGAGTTTTACCGCCAGGCCAGGGCAACGCAATGAGGACAGGCCCATACTACCGTTGGTTCGTGGTGGGGATGCTGTGGTTTGTCTGTCTGTTTAATTACGCGGATCGCCAGGCCATCTTCTCCGTATTCCCTTTGCTCAAGCAAGAGATGGGCTTGAGCGATGTCGAGTTGGGCATCGTGGGCGGAGCCTTTATGTGGGTGTATGCCGCCGCCCTGCCCCTGGCGGGCATCATCGGAGACCGTGTCCGGCGCAAAACCCTGATCCTGGGCGGATTGATTTTCTGGTCGGTGATCACCCTGGCTACGGCGTGGTCGACCCAGTATTGGCACCTGGTGGTATTTCGGGCGCTGGAGGGCTTCGGGGAAGCCTTTTATTTTCCGGCCTCGATGTCCCTGATCAGCGATTACCATGGCCGCGGCACGCGGTCCAAGGCCATGTCGCTGCATCAATCCAGCGTTTATGCCGGGACGATCCTGGGCGGAACCGTGGCCGGGTATTGCGCGCAATACTACGGCTGGCGATCCGGTTTCTACCTTTTTGGCTCGCTCGGCATCTTGCTGGGGATCGTCCTGATGGTGTTGTTGGAAGAACCGCAGCGGGGCCAGGCCGATGCCGATGAAACTCCAACCGGGGGGGCGCATACCGGCATCGATCTGCGATCCGGTCACCTGTGGCAATCCATCGGGGAAATTTTCAAAACCCGCATGGTCCTCATTTTAATGGCGGTATTTGTTGGCGCCAACTTTGTGGCGGCCATTTTCCTGACCTGGATGCCTTCCTTCCTCAATCGCAAGTTCAACATGAGCTTGAGCATGGCCGGACTGAACAGCACCGCTTGGCTGCAGATCGCATCGGTGCTGGGCGTGCTGACCGGCGGCTGGCTGGCGGACCGGCTGGCCAGACGCTTCGTTGCGGGACGTCCCATGACCCAGGCCATCGGTTTGTTCCTGGGGGTGCCCTTCATCTTCCTCACAGGCTGGACCTTGTCCGTGCCGGTGTTGGTGCTGGCCATGATTGGCTTCGGCTTTTTTAAAGGGCTTTACGACGCCAACATCTGGGCGTCGCTCTACGATGTGGTCAAAGTGGAGCGCCGCGCCACGGCCCTCGGCCTGATGAACTCGATCGGCTGGCTGGGAGGCGGGATCGCGCCCGTCGCCATTGCCGCCGCATCCGAGCGCTATGGAATGAGCGCCTGCCTCAGCTCAACCTCGCTGATCTACCTCGCGTTTGGGCTGCTCATGGCCTTGGGCATCAGCCTGTTCATGCGGGGACGAAGTAGGGGTCAGCCCTTAAATTAAAAGTTTAGGTTGTGCGAGGATGAACCCGAGGATTGGCATCGCCAATCTGGCTGGGATCCCTCGGTGGCGGGTCTTCTGCCTGGGGCCGGCGTTGGCTCGGCCCTTCCCGCCTTGTCCCCGGCCAAGATTCCTTGCCGCAGCACCCCTCGAGATTTTCGAACAGGCTCCTACTGTTTTCCGTAGGTTGCGGCATCGATCACACGGACGACTTCGATAGGCACTTGGACCCCCAATTGAGTGTAGAGCGTGCCGCTGGGGATGACGAATTCACTCAGGCCGACATGGGGCGGCCGGGTGGAGGCCCAATCGTAGGTGTAACCCAGGCGTGTCCAGGGATAACCCGTAAACACGCCATTGGTCATGCCGTAATTGCGAGTGATGTAAGTGTTATTGAACCACTCCACGTAGTAAGGACTCACCCGGAAGCTGGAGCTCATCAACGGGGCGTTTCGGCCGTCGACCAACTCGGCGGTGGTGTCTCCAATCTCGGGATCCGGTGTCGGCCGAAAGAGGTAGTCGGGACTCACCCAGAACTCGACCACGGTGTCGTTGGCGGCGGTGGGTGGCATGCCGAGGACCTGTTTGATCCGCAACAGGGGATCGGATCCGCGGTAGCGCGCGCAGAAATATTTCAGTTCGGGATAGGCCGTGATCCATTGATCGCCGTAGGAGAGCAGGTGTTCCCCCGGGGGGTAGTAGTTGGTCGCGGTGCTGTATTTCATGAAGGAGGCCACCTTGACTTGTTTGACGCCGGCGGCATTGATCCGCCACTCCAGGTTGGTATTGCTCTCAGAGATGGTGGTGAGATGAGGCCAAACTTCGGCAGACAGCGTGACTGCGGCATCCACCATGGCGTTGGAATACAAGACCAGCATATCGGCTTGGGTGGACGGTTCCAGGTAAGGATAGGCCCGGACCTGATAAAACGTTGGGACCATTTTGGTCATGGGCATCGTCGGATCGATTGGGGTCACCGAGGAATCCCATCCCTGCAGCCAATTTGTTTCATTGAGGTTCGGGAGCCATTCCACCGCGTAATCGTAATCATGCGCGGTGTCGGTATTGGTCCAGGTGATCCAACCGTTTACGAACTGTGTGATTTGGATTTCCTGGGCTTGGAGAGGGACGATCGCAAGACATAAAATGGCTAAGGCAAATGGGCGATTCATGGTTGTGGCATTTCCGTGCTAACCAATCCTATCGGCAGGAGACGCCAAGACTTGAGTGGCAAAGGAAGCGATTGCTTCTGAGGCCATCGTCAGTTGAGCGTGGCTGAGCCTCGGACCGACGTTTTCACGGGAGATTGGAAAACGGCGGGACGGCTCCGGGCTCAACCTCGCTAATACTGCTGCGTGGACTCGTCTTCGGGGATGGGTTTCTCAAACTGATCGCTGCTGAGTTCGACCTTGAAGCGGGCGTCCGCGGCGTCCAAGGCCTTGACAACCACCTGCCAGGAGGCAACCGCTTTGGGCGCCAGGCTGGGGAGCGAGGCCATCGTGATCGTTCGGCCTTGAGCGGTGACGGCGGTATCGCCTTCGCCGGCGACAAATTCCTGGCACTCCGGCAACGTGCAGACCATTCGGACATTGGTGCCAACGGCGGATCCTTGGTTGGTCACTTTAATATCATAAGTCACTTCCTTGCCGACTTCGATGGGATCCTCGAGGTCCACCACTTCGAGAAGAATGGCCGGAATTCCGACGATTTCGGTTGAGCACGCGGATTGGATGGGTTCGCTCAGGAGCCCTTGCCCTGTCGGAGTGAACGATACCTGTCCGGGATGAGGAACGGTAAAGTCGGCGCCCAGCAATTTCGTGGCATTGGGGGCCAGATCAGTAATCTTCCAGGTCAGCCGGCCTGGGGATGGCCTAGGGCCCTGAGTGGGGTTAAGGAAGAGGGCGCCATCAGGTATGGGGAGGTTGACAGTGACGAGCGGTTCGAGGGCATCCCCCGTGTTTTGAACCGAGAGACGCAAGGAAACGGTTCTTCCGACCAAAACGGTGGCGGGTGTTTCGCAGGCGAGAACCAACGTCGGCGCTCCCAGATCTTCCAGGAAGAAATTGCTGCACGGCTTGGGCGTGACACATCGGTAGCGTCGTCCTTTTGAAACAAAGGTGAACGCGTAGGCTGCGATCGGTTCGCGGCCGGCCCAAAGCACATTCCGAAGACAAACAGGCCGGCCACCGTGCCGCGAGGACATAAACGGCATCCGTTCGCCCACCGGAATGCTGACCTCGGTGATCTCGTTGGTCAAGGCGGCCTGATGGAGGTCTTTGAGATCACCCCTCCATCCCCACTGGTTCAATATGGAGGCGATATCGGGTTTCAGGGTTTCATCGCGGAATCGGCTCCGCAAATCTTCGGGTGTGACCAAGGGCGGGGCGAAACGGGTGGCGGGATTTCCCAGCAGCGTGGCCCGGTGTTCCTCGGCTTGAACTGATTCGCAGCGGAGGCAGGTCAGAAGGAAGATCAGGAGGATGAGTTGTTGCATAGTCGGTTTGGCGCGGCCATTCGGCAGGCCGGCGGCTCGATCAGACCGCCGGCCTGGTTTTCGGCTGGGGGTTAGTAAACGCGCGTGCTTTCCTCAGCCGTTGTTGGAGCCGGGATCTTGTCCGATGTGCGGATGAATCGGATACGGGCGTCGCCGGCTTTTGTCCCCTTGGCTTTTACGTGGTATTCAAAGGCCTGCTTCGGCGCGAGTCTGGGATAGGGCGGGAATGTAACCTGTTTGCCGCTGATCACGCCGCCGTGATCCGCGCTGACGGGAGTGAGTTCTTCGGGAAACTCGACCACCATTTTGACATTGGTATCGTCGGCGGTGCCTTGATTGGTCACTCGGACGGTGTAGGTGGTGATTTCATCCACCTGGATGGGATCCGGGTCGTCGGCCTTTTCCAGCAACAGGGCGCTGACCCCCTTCCATAAGGTGCAAAACTCGGTGGCATCCTTCAAGCCGCCTTCGGCGGTTACGGCTGCGGCATTGCAGTGAGAGCCGGCGGTCTTCGAGGTCAACACGACCTCAAACACGCTATTCTGGCCTGCGGCGAGTCTGGGCAGACGCCAGACCGCCTGATTGCCGTTGATCGTGGCGCCGCTGGCCGAGACGATGGCCGTGGGGGCCGGCGCGGTATCGGTGACCACGACATTGGTCAGCGTGGTGTCGCCGGTGTTGCTGACTTGGATCTTATAGGTGGCATTGCGGCCCAGGAAACGTTCCTCATCGCCTTGTTTCACAATCTTCAGGCCGGGCTGAAGCACGGTCGTGCAGGCATCGTTGGTGACACTGGCGGCGTTGCTCGATGTGGCCACGGCCACATTGCAGAACTCGCCCCGTTTCGTGGCCTTCAATGGCACCGTAAGGGTCTTCGACTGGCCCGGCGCCAAGTCTCCCACCTCGAAGACGATCCGCTTCCGGCCATCAGCGCTCTCCAGGCCATCGGGGACATGATCGGTTACCGCCACACCGCGAGTGAGGGCCGAGCCGTTGTTGGCGACGAGGATGGCATAATCGACGGTGCTGCCCAATACCGCCGTCTGCGGGCCTGTTTTATCAATCGTCAGCGACGGTTTTCCGACCGTAGTGCTGGCGCACACCCGGGGATCAGCGGTCACTGTGGCGCAGGAACCCAGCACGCCTTCCTTCTCGGCCTTAAGCCAGACACGAAGGGTGGCGCTCTGGCCCGGATCCATCGCGCTGATCCGCCAGACGAGGTTGTCGCCCTCGATTTGCGCCGCGGGATCGCTCTTCACATAACTCGCGCCGGATGGAATTCGATCGGCCACGGCCACGTTGCCGATGCAATCCCGAGCGGTCAGCGTGAGTTGATACTCGAAGGTCTGGCCGAGAAAGGCCTCTTTGGGCATTTGCTTGGCCAATTGAACCGGGCCGTCGGTCGGATCCGCGCAAGTTCGGATCGCGGGCGTGGATGGCGCCGGAGCCGCCGGCTGGGCTTGGGCCACGGGCGGTTCGGTGATACCCGTGCCTCCCACCGGGCCATTCCACGATGCCTGCCTTGAGCTCCTGTAATTCTGACATCCGGTCGCCCATACCACAGCGGTGATCGCCAGAACCATCGGTAATTTCGTTAAGATTTTCATAGACGTTTCCAAGATTGGATTGATGGTGCATCTCACCAGCTCGCGGTTTCTGCGGCCGAGCCACAATCCTTGTGTGATGTTGAGTCTTTCGGCGAACAGGATCGGTGGCAGGCGCACGATACGCGCATGCCGCACTCGATCCGCCGGCTCGAGAGATCGGATTCCATGATGTTCCTTCGGTCGGATCTCGCAGGTCCAGGCAACATCTCCCCAGCAGACAGGAAGGTTCTTCGACTGGTAAGTTTCCATGATGGAAATTGTGGTCTTCCTTCAGGGAAATGCTATCCGTAGGCGGACGGATTTGGATGCGGGCGTGTACGGAGAAATCCTGGCGCCGGGGAATGGCCTTTATCGTCCTTCGGATCGCTTTGATCCTTTGATTTTATCCAAACGGGATTCGCGCCGGACCTCAATAAGCCGGGATCAGTTCACCCGAAGGTCCGCGGGTATGTGGCGCCCAGGCCAGCGCGACGAGTTTCACGCTGATATTGGTTTTGCTGGGCCGAAGTTCGAGGGTTTCGAGGCTCTCGCTGGCGGGATCGTGGCCGGCATCGATGGCGGCCGCCTCGGCCTGAAACTGGGCATCCAGATCGGTCAGTTGTTGTTTGATGGCCTCGACGGTTTCACTTGCACGGGCAACATCCTGCGACTGTTCAACGGAGCGCCCCACACCTTTCACGGCGGTGGCGGCCTTGCCAATATTGGTGGCACTCAGGACTTTTCGGCCCATAAAGGCGCCAAGCAGCGTGCTGCCAAAGGACAACATCGTGGAGAGCTTTGCGGATCGGGCCTGGCCGGCTTCGCGTTCAACGGCCTGTTCGGCCCGGCGAAGACGTTCGTTGAGGGTGGCGATTTTCGGCGCATACTTGGCGCGAATCCTGGCCACCGCCGCATCGCGCTGTTCTCTCGAGGCCTGGCTCAGGCGCACGCGAAAGTCTCCTTCCTCCTCGTCAATGCGCGAGACCTGATTGTAAGTGGTCGATTTTAACAGGGTGACTTTGCGGGATCCATAAATCGCGTTAACGAAGTCCCGCTGCCAGACCGCGTAGTTCTTGGCCTGGCTGGCGGCTGGGGGCAAGGGCGCAAACTGCGCGGCGCTCGGCGGCTTGCGCTCGAGATCGTTAGGATCCACCGAGACATCCCGGGCCTCCGTCCAGTCTACCGGCACCGCGTCATCAGTGATCGGGGTGAGCAAAACCACCGTCTGAGTCAGATCCACCCTGGCCTTGGCCTCGGCGAATCGGACCGATGCCGCGCCGAGCAACATCGGCTGGTAAACCAGCGTGTCCGTGGTCCGCG
The DNA here is from genome assembly GCA_022709905.1 of Verrucomicrobiota bacterium. Taxonomy (GTDB): domain Bacteria; phylum Verrucomicrobiota; class Verrucomicrobiia; order Limisphaerales; family UBA1319; genus JAKLHY01. Next base: position 46,047 of record JAKLHY010000039.1, read on the forward strand.
CGGGAACGAAATACTGTGGAATCGTGGGGGGCAACGTGGGGCGTGTGGACTCGAGAGCGCCGTTCACCGGTGGTGTCTCGATAGGAACCTCAGGAACGGGGGTGAGGGCGGGCCTTGCGTCCATCCGCGGCCCTGAACCAATGCGGGCGCCGGCCGGAGCGGACGAGGGGCGCGCGGAAGGCGCCGCGCCCGGCGCGTATCCAGCGGACTCGGCCGCGGTTCGGCGCGCGTCCATGAGGGCCTTGATCTGGTTGCGCGTCATCGGGCCGCGCAGGTAGGACATCGCGCATCGCGACTCGAAGATGGCGGCGCCTTCCTCGTGGACATTGTGGAGGAGGAACACACGGTTGCTCAAGGCGGCGAGCGTTTGCTCCATGGCGGCGCGATCGAACGCGCCACCCTGGGCGGCGGTGGCCCCTTCCAGTCCTTCGAGCACGCGTTGTTTGTCGCGGTCTGTCTGGAGCCGGCCCAGGAACCAGGTGCCGATATTGGCCAGGCCTTTATAGTCGAGGTCGACGGGATTTTGCGTGGCCAGCACCACTCCGAGGCCAAAGGAACGCCCCTGTTTGAGCAACGTCAGCAGAGGGAGTTTCGAAGGCGGGTTGGCCACCGGCGGGAAATAGCCAAAGATCTCATCCATATACACCAGGGCGCGGAGACTGGTCGTGCCGCTCTGGGCGCGCATCCAGCCCAGCACCTGGTTGAGCAGGAGGGTGACAAAGAACATCCGCTCCGCATCATTCAGATGGGCGATGGAGAAAATGGCCACCCGCGGTTTGCCCGAGGGCGTGTAGTAAAGGCGTTGGACATCCAGGGGTTCGCCTTCGAGCCACGCGCTGAAGCCGGGAGACGCGAGCAGTCCGTTGATCGTGGTCGCCAGGGCGAACCGGTCTTTGGCCGGATAAAACGATTCGACATCCATCACACCAATGCGCTGGAGGCTCGGAGTCTGGATCTCTTGAATGAGGGCACCGAGGTCGAGATCGCGTTGTTCCTGCCAGGCGCGTTGGATGATGTTTGCCAGGAAGACGGCCTCGCGGCCGCGGGTGGCATCGGTTTCCAGGCCCGCCAGGCCCAGCAATCCGCTGACAGTCGTGTGGATCCGTTCGCGCAGCAGCTCGTTGTCCTCGAGAATCGCCGGGGGCGGCGCCGCGAAGGAACGGAGGATCGATACGGGCAGACCCGCATTGCTGCCCGGGGTATAGATGACAAACTCCGCGGCTTCGCGGAGCCGGCGGATGCGATCGCCGTCCTGATCCCAGGCGGCCAGCCCCTGGCTCCACTGCGCGGCCTGCTGCGCGGCAAAATCGGCCGGGGACAGGCCCTTCTTGCGGGCTTCATCCGGATTGATCCAGGGCTCAAAATCGGCGGGTCGAAGATCGGGAAAGGTGAGGAGGAGATTGGCCAGATCGCCTTTCGGATCGATGAGGATCGCGGGGATGCCATCGATGGCGGCCTCTTCGATGAGGTCGAAACAGAGGCCGGTCTTACCGCTGCCGGTCATGCCCGCGCAAAGGGCGTGCGTCAGGAGATCGTTCGAGCTGTAAAGAACCGGATCGGACAGCGTGCGGCCGGACTCGAGGTCGCGGTAACGTCCAAGATAAAAGACACCGAGTTTTTCGTAAGCATGCATGGCAGAGGAGGACCGCAACACCGTGTTGGTCCATTTTTAACCATGTCACACCGCCGCGCGGCGGGAGACAAGCGCAATCTTCACCGGCCTCGCTTCTCGCCGCGATGCCGCCGGGCCCGCTGAGGGAACGCCGCAGGAGGAACGGCGCGCTCCTCAACGGGCGCCGGCGCAATCCCACCGGCGTTGCGCTGGATTCCCGCCATCGCGGAGCGAATCCGGGCCTGTTCCAGATCGGACAGCGAGAATCGAACGCCAGTGCCTGCCCACCACGAATCAGCCTTTGGAGCCTTTGATCTCAGCCTTGCTTTTGCGTCGGATGTCGGCGCGGTGGGCGCGCTCGAAGGTTTGGATATCCTTGAACCGGCCTTGGGCGTCACGGACGGCATAGAGTTTCTTGCCGGCGCTGCTCCGATGGGTGGTTCGACGTGTTGTGGTTGCCATGGGATTTACCTTTCTTTGGAAACAGGATTTGATCAAAGTCTAGAATCAACTGCCTGGATGATCGACTCAGGGTTTTTTCGTCTGATCCTTTTCCCGCCATTCCAGCAGGAGGCGAGCCGCGGTTTCGCGTCCGCCCAGCCCGAAGGCCAACGCCGAGGCCAGAGCCACAGCCCCCAGCGTCAATCCAAACGCGAGATTCACCACCTCATTAGCGAGGCCGGTCTGCCGCAGGGCCATGGCTCCAACCAACGCAAGGACGGCAGCCCGCGCGACGAACGCCAGACGCCGCGCATGGGGTGAATCGCTCGATTCGATCGCTTTGGCGATGAACTGGGCCAGCATAAGACCCAGGCTGAAGACAAAGAGCCCCATGAGGATGTGTCCGGCGAACTGGATGAAATCCTGGATCATAATGCTCACCGACTCCAGGCCCAGGACCCGAGCCGCTTCGATCGAGGCGAACATCAGGATGGCGATCTTGATTAGGAGTCCGGCAATCTCAGCCGGCAAATGGCGTCCCGACGCGGGCTGCCGGGAGAGACCCAAGGTCACCAGGATGTTGTTGAAGCCGAGGCCTGCCAGCAGGTTGGTCGCCAAACCGGCCACTACGCTGCCCACCACCCACGCGATGAGGAGGATCAGCGACGCGCCAAACAGCGACGGCAAAAGCAGCAGGATTTTGCCCAGCATATCGCTTGCCGGCCGCGTTACGGCATCGAGTTGAAGGGCGTTGAGTCCCGAGACGAGGATCGGCAGCAGGATCAGGAAATACAGCGCCAAACCGACGACTTCCGAAAGCCGCCGTTTGCCCAGCGCCGCCGCCAAATCCCACTTCTCGCTCAATCGATCCAGGCCGGCGCTGGCCAGCAGGCTCGCGGCCAGGCGCTGGACGATCCTGGCCACAAACCATCCCACAACCAGAATGATCCCGGCCGCAATCAGGTTTGGCAGGAAAGCAAAGACCTTCGTCAGAAGAGCATTGACCGGATCCAGCAGTCCCTTCAGCTCGAGGGCATCGAGGATTGCGGGGAGAAAAAGCACGAATACCAGCCAATACACGGCCTCCGATAGGGAGCTACCCACCGCGGGGCCTTGGCCCGGCTCGCCGGCTGCGCCCCCGAGACGTTCATCCAGTTTTGCGGCTTTGAGCGCGAGATGGATCACGCGTTTTAGCACCGTGGCCAGCACCCACGCGATCAGCACGAGGACCCCCGCGCCCACCAGCTTGGGCACATAACCCATGAACGCGTCCAGTAATCCCTTGAGCGGATCGGTCACCAGGGTCAGTTTTAATGTTTGAAAAAACGCGATCAGCACAAACAGCATGACCAGGCAAAACACTGCGTTTGCACCCCACTTCTCCGTGGGCAGATCCGATTTCGCCCCTGGTCCTCCCATCCACTGGGCGATCTTGTTGTCGAGGGTCAGCTTGCCGAGTATCTTCCGGACAGCGAATGAGGCCAGCAGCGCCACGAACCAGCCGATGACGAGCACCGCCAGACCGCCCAGAAGGTTGGGACCGAAACCGGCAAATTGCTGTTTTAATTGTTCCAAAATCGCATTCATAGTGACCGCCTTTCCAGGATCAGGGCCAAAATACGCTCATTCAGGGAATATCGAAATCCGTACGTGTCCGGATTTTCGCAGGGAAAAGGCTGGTATTTTTTTCGGGCCTTGCCATCCGATCGAAAGCCGGTGAGAACGGGTGACCCGGCCTACAACGATGGATGCCGCGTGCCCTGACGCGGCGGGTCGGTTTGAGGGGCAGCTTCGTCAGGCGGTGATGATGCCTTTGCGGATGGCGAAGCGGACGAGGTCGGTCTGGGAACGGAGGCCAAGCTTGCGCATCAGGTTGGCTCGGTGGGTCTCGGCGGTTCGGGGGCTGATGAACAGTTGCTTGGCAATCTGCGGATTGCTCGAGCCTTCGGCCGCCAACTGCAGCACGAGGCGCTCGCGATGGGTCAGGGTTTCGTAAACGTCCAGCTTCGATTCTCCGGGATGGTCCACATAGCCGGTGAGGGCGCGTTCGGCCAGCACCGGGCTGAGATAGCGGCGGCCGGCGCAGACATCTTTGATGGCCTGCACCAGATCGGCGCCGGTCGCGTCTTTGAGGACATAACCCGAGGCGCCGTTGCGCAGCGCCTCCATCACGTAAGGCTCGTCCGCGTGCATCGAAAGGATGATGACCTTGGTCTCAGGGTGATCCCGCCGGACCGCCCGGGTTGCCTCCAAACCATGCAGCCGGGGGATCATCAGATCGAGCACCAGCACTCGAGGCCGGAGTTTGTCCACCAGTTGCACCGCCTCCAAGCCGTCGCTCGCCTCGCCGACCAGGCGGAAGTCCTTTTCCGCCTCGAGCAGCAGTCTTAATCCTTGCCGAACGATGTGATGATCTTCGGCCAGCACAATAGTGATCATGTCGTTTTCCTCCGGCGGATTGGGATTTTCGGCGCGGCAGCCGCGAGCGGCAGCAGCACGGTCAGCCGGGTGCCGGTTTTCGGGATTGAGTCGAGGATGAACTGCCCGCCCAACAACACGGCGCGTTCCCGCATGCCGGCCAGACCGCTGGAGGCGCGGGCGTTTAAGACCTGGTCGACGTCGAAACCCGCGCCGGAATCGTGCACCTGCACTCCCAGGGTGCGATCATGATTGTCCCGCCAAAGCCGAACGGTAGCTTCGCTGACGTCGGCGTGGCGAACGACGTTCGTCAGGGCCTCCTGCACGATGCGAAAGACGGCAGTTTCCAGTTGCGGAGGCAGGCGCCCTTTCAGAGGGGTGTGCTGGAAATGCACCCGCAATCCGGCCTGTTTCTGGAAGCGTGAGAACAGCCAATCCAGCGCGGGCATCAATCCCAGATCATCCAGCATCTGAGGCCGCAGGTCCAGGGAGAGTTGGCGCACGCGTTGCATTAGGTCGTCCACCATTCCCACTGCCTCAGTCAGGATGATGTCCCGGGAACGGGTGCCTGGCTTGCGGACCATTTCCAGCGTCAATTTCAGGCCGGTGAGCACTTGGCCGATTTCGTCATGCAGCTCGTGGGCGAGGAACCGCCTTTCGGCCTCCTGGACATCGACCAGCCTCGAGGAAAGGGCCCTCAATTGCTCGCGCCCGGTCGCGACTTCGGCAAACAGCCGGGCCTCGCGCAAGGTGACCGCCAGTTGGGCGGCCACTTCCTGCGCGATTTCCTGGTGCTCGGCGGTGAAACACACTGGAGCGTCCGTGGCCAGATTCAGGATGCCCACGAGCGTCTCGCCGGCGATGAGCGGCACATCGACAATCAGCGGCCAAATCCGGCGGCGTTCGGCGATCCGGCTTGCTGGAGGGGTGTAAAGGTTCGGCTGGTTCCTGATCTGCTGCAGGCGGCCCGACTGGAGGGCGCGGCATTGCCGCAATTGCGCATGAGACAGTGGCCAGCCTCCGCCTCCGCTGATGCGCCGGCCCTGGATACTCGCCAGCACGGTCGCATGGTGGCGCTCCGCGTCCAGTTCCACGAGGGTCGCCTGACGATACGGCAATAGGTGACGAAGCCGCCGCAACGCGACTTGGGCGATCGCCTCAGGAGACTGGGCTGCGAGAATAGCCTTGTCCAATTCATGGATCCCCTGCAAGCGTTCGGCAAACCGCCGGCGGATGGCAATTTCCCGCTTCAATGCCGCGTTGGTCTGCGACAGTGTGGCGGTGCGTTCCCGCACGCGTTGTTCGAGCAAGCGCTTCTCGCAGGCCAGCGCCTGCTCGGCCCGCTGCAGTTTCTCGTATGCCAGGGCGAGTTCATGAGCCTTTTGGACCAGAAGCGTCCGTTCTTCGTATCCGCGCTTCGGCGATTCGATCAGCAAAATCGCCCGGCCGTCGGTTCTGAATGCCGCAGCCTGCAGATGATGTTCCTCGCCGGCCGGATCGTGTTCGATCCAGAGCCCGGAATGAATGGATGCGGACCCTGGAGTTTTCCACGCGGCGGCGGCATCGACCAGGAAGTTCTCCAGAAACGGAGAGATTCCCGGTGGCAGGATCGCGCGTGGGGCGGCCGCCTGCGGCCAGAGGGCGCGAAACCAGCCGGGTGCCTGGCATGCCAGCCGAAGGCGGCCCCGGTTGTCGCGCTGAAAAATGGCCAGGCCGAGCCCTCGCACCACGGCCGCTGTGATTGCCTCATTCATGAAAGGAACTCGGGTGTTCCGCTCCCGAATTGCTCCGACCGAGGATTCGCCGGGCTAGGTTCTGAAAAATCTCGTTCACTCCCCATCCCTCTTTGGCGCTGGTCCGGCGCACCATCCATTCCCGCGATTTCAAGGCGTCGATGCGCGATTCCGGTATCTCCCATTCCGCCGCGAGATCGGCCTTGTTCAGGGCGAGCAGAAAGGGAATCGGGCCCAGGGCTGTGGCGATCCGGGCTTGAATTTCCACCGCCTGGTCCAGGCTTGAACTTCGGCTGCCGTCGGCCACGAGAAGGTAGCCGGCCGCGCCTCGCAGATAGGTGAGGTTCAACCGCTGAAAATCGTCGTCACCCGCCAAATCCCACAGCATCAATATCAGGTCGGTGTCATCCAAGCGAAGCTGCTTTTTGTCAATTTTAACGCCAACGGTCGACAGATATTTATCCGAAAAGAGGCTATGGACATAACGGGCAACCAGGCTGGTTTTGCCCACGGAAACCGGTCCGACCATGCATATTTTTTTTTGGATCATGGCGGGGGCGATGGGGGGCGCGAGTCGTTGGCCAGGACACGAAACGTCACGCGGCGATTTCGACTTTGATCCGGCACGGGGGTGTTGGTGAGCCAGGGTTCAGTGTCGCCGACGCCGGCAGGCGCGAGCCAGCCGACGGTCACTCCCCGGGCCTGGAGCAGATCCACGACGCAATCGGCCCGTTGGCGGCTCAGGCGTTGGTTGTAATCGTCGGGACCTATTTTGTCGGTGTGACCGATGACGGAGACGCCGCGTCGCTGGCCGGCGCGGGCGGTGGCGGCCTGCAGTTCGATCAGCCGGGCGGCGAGGGTTTCCAGGATTTTTTCCTGTCCGGGGACCAGGTGCACGCCGTCGTCGAAGAAGATCACCGTCTTTTCGATGGCCTGTTGACGGGCGGCCTCGGTCGTGAGGGAGGCGTCGACGAGGCCGGCGCCGTCGAATTCCTGGATGCCCGGCACCCAGGCCGCGCGGCGGCGGGCCTCCTCGATCCAGGCGGCGGGGGCGGCGCCTTCGGCATACAGGATGCCGTCCTGGATTCGCGTTTCAACGCCAGCGGGGGGCTGCAACAATTGCCGGGCGCGCTTCAGCACCAACGGAGGGGCGAGAGCCTGATAGGCTTCCCACCGGCTGACCAGCCGGTTGGAATCGATCTGGAATTCGGACAGAAACTGCCCGGGATCGGCCGAGAGCGGATCGCGGAGACCGGTCACAAAGAACTTGCCCGCGCGCCGGCCCGTTTCCGTGAGGACGATCCCCGGTTCGGCTCTGAGCCGTTCGAGATAGCCGGCCCATCGGCGTTTCTCGCGCATCGCGAAAAACGCCCAGGTCATCAGCAGCAAAATCGCCAGGCCAAGCCCGAGCAGGAGCCGCGTGGAGGTTGGCTTCGGATGGGACACCGAGAAGCGCGACTGGAGACAAGATTCCAGATGCGGACGGGCCAACTCAAAGGGCGCGGCATCGCCGGTGAAGGTTTCAAGGGCAAAAGCCTGTTCCCGATGGATATTTTCCAAAGCGGCCTGGAGGGATGCGCGGAACGCCTCGGGCGCCTGCCCGCGAATCACGGCCGCCAGGGTAAGCAGCGGACTGGTTTCCACCCACACGGTCAGTTCGCCAACTTGCAGGGTGTTGAGGGACTCGCCCGCCGGGACATGGAACGAATCCCGCGCAAAATCCTGGATGGCCGTCAGCATCCCCGAGACCATGGCGGGATCTTCGCTGGGAACATCGGGCGCCCGGACCTGCAGCAGCAGGAGGCCGGCATGCGCGTGAATCAGCAGGACTTGTTCGACGCGATAAACGAGCGTGCGCGCCAACACCACTTCCGCAAAACTCCGTCCGGTGCGCAGGGCCTCCATCCGCCATTTTAAAGCCCGCGCCGACATGCTGTGGTCAAGCGTCTGGTTCAGCGACTGCAGCAGCCGGCCAAAGGCCTCGGCGATAGCTTTTCGAATGGCCGGTCCGATAATCGGAAAGACCGCGTTCACCAGCGGTCTGGGATCGCGCCGGACCGATTCCTTAAGGGCGGATTCCACGGCCGGAGTCAAGGCTGTGGCGAGAGGCGCGCCTCGCGATGAGGCAAGCGTGACGGCCTGTGGCAGGACCCGGCTTACCTCCTCGGCGCCGACCTCGTAGGCTTCCACTTGCTCGCGCAGGCGCTTCAGCTCCTGTTTTTCCCGCCCGAGAAGCAGTTCGCTCAACGCTTCAAACTCGCCCGAGGTCTGCGCCGGAGCCGCGCGGGGCGTCGACACCGTTGGGTCTGGGGACGGAGATGGGCTCATGGACCGCAGCCGTTGAGTCCCGGCACGGACCTATTTCTTCGCCGGGACCTTGAACTCGTTTTTCAGCCTCAGGGACACCTCGGAAAACAAGTCGGCCAGGGCGAGCCGATCCGTGAGCGAGGCCCGTAATTCCTGGCTTTCTTTTTCGAGGGCGGCGGCCAGCATTTTGTTTTTTTGTTCCATTTCCTCGCCGAGCCGTTTGGCTTCCTCGAGCACGTGCTGGCGCAAATCGCGCAATGCCTTGGCCGTTTGTTCTTCCAGTTGCGAGGCTTTTTTCTCCCATCCCTTGACGCTTTCCTTCAGTTCGCGCGCGAGTTCCTTGTCCGACTCGGCGCGCTCGCTTTTTTCGGCTTTCAGCTGGTCGGCCAGCGCGGTGAGCTCGTTTCTTACATAGGCTTCCAGCGCGGCAAACCGGCGTTTGATTTCCTCCCGCAAGTCGGCTGTCTCACCGGCCAATCGCTCTTCGAAACGCCCGAATTTCCGCTCGTAATCGCGCATCTGCGAGCCGAAGAGAATGTCTCGGATTTTATCGACATTGCCCGACGCCGCCGCATCGCCGGCATCATTTCCGCCTGGAGAGAGGGGCAATTCATCTGGCCCCGGCTTTTCCGGGCCGCCCTTTCGGGGAGATTGAGGGATGTTATTCATGGATTTGCCTCGGGATGGAGCGAACGCTGCGCGCCGCGCGCGGTGACGGCTGGATCCGAGATTCACTCGTCGTTTCGATTTCAAAATGATAATGGGCCAATGACCCCGGCTATTCAAATCGTCTTGCGGCAGGCCCATGAGCCTCCAATGAGTCTCCCTGCCTTCAAATCGATTCCATCAGAATCTCATGAGAGCTTTTCCCTGCTGCCATGGCATAGAACACTGGCTCTCTCCTTTTCTATTCACAAGAGGCTTGCCCGTCAATCCAGGAATCTCGAGCCTGAACCGCACGTAAAACGACTTCACCGCGAATGGTCGCCAATCGACGCGAATGATGGCAGGCCAAAAAGACGGTCCCGAACTCGCGCTTGACATTATTCGTTATTTGGCGAAGAATAGGTTACATGCGCGAGTTCATGAACCTCAGCAAGGCGCTGGCGGACTCGAACCGGGTCCGCATGGTGCTGGCTTTGCGGGAGCAAGAGCTGTGCGCCTGCCAACTGACCGAGTTATTTGGCCTGGCGCCGTCGACCATGTCGAAACACCTATCCATCCTCTACCAGGCGCGACTGGTGAACACCCGCAAGGACGGCCGCTGGGTGTATTACTCCCTGCCAGGGAAGGAGGCTCCGGCATCGGTCCGGGCCGCGCTGGAATGGGTCCAGTTGTCCCTGGCGGCTGATGCGCAAGCCGCCGCGGACGCCAAACGATTGAAAAAACTGCTCAAGATTGATCCCACCGAGTTATGTCGAAAACAATGTCGCGCTTGAAAGTCCTATTTCTCTGCACCGGGAACTCGTGCCGCAGCCAGATGGCGGAGGGCTGGGCCCGCCATCTCAAAGGCGACATGATCGAAGCCTTTTCCGCGGGCATCGAGAAGCACGGCATGAATCCCTACGCGGTGAAGGCGATGGCGGAAGCCGGAGTCGATATTTCGAAGCACTATTCTAAGACTCCGGAGGAGATCGGGCCGGTTCATTATGACTATGTGGTGACCGTCTGCGGCCACGCGAACGAGAATTGCCCGGTCTTTATGGGTCAAGCCAAGGTCGTGCATGTGGGCTTCGAAGACCCGCCGAGGCTCACGAAACACCTTCAGGACGAGGAGGAGAAACTGGCGGTTTATCGGCGGGTGCGGGATGAGATCCGCGCGTTCGTCGAAACATTGCCCGAGGCGCTGACCGCAAGGTGGCGAATCTCTGGGTAGGAAGTCTCGATTGAAGAAAAGGGGCCAAGATTCAGGATTTTATGAGTAAATCACTCAACCGAAGACAGTTATTCCAAACAATGATGGTGTCCTCGGGTGCTCTAGCCCTAAGTGCCTGGGCCGTGAACACAAATACCACAGACAATCAAACCACTACCGGCAAAACCTGGAATTACGTGCCACTGGATACCGAGCGCACGGCCGCATTAGCGTATCAATTGCACAATCAGGGGAAGAGCTGCATGTATGGCGTTTTTTCCAGCATCGTTAAGCAACTGGCGGAGAAAGTGGGGGAACCCTTCCGGTCCTTTCCGTGCGAGATGATGGTGTATGGGGCTGGGGGTGTTGCAGGATGGGGAACCCTGTGTGGCGCCTTAAATGGGGGTGCCGCCGCCATCTCGCTCTTAATCGGGACTGCCGCAGATCGCCAGGCACTGACGGATGAATTATTTTTGTGGTATCAGGATTCGCAGATCCCCACATACGTTCCTGAAAACCCATTTTTTAAGGCGGACCTGCCGGTCGTTAAACCGGATTCTGTGTTATGCCACCCCTCGGTTAGCGCTTGGATCAAAAAAGCCAAAGTGAATTTCTACAGTAAGGAGCGCGAAGAACGTTGCACCCGTTTATCGGCTGATACGGCTCGTAAGACGGTCGAATTGCTCAATCGCCGTCATTTAGGAAGCTTTACCAAACAGTACAAACTCAACGGAGAGACCGTTGGCTGCTTATCCTGCCACGGCAAAGACGGTATTAAAGCCGATGTGCTGGCAAAATCCTGCGCTGGATGCCATTCCCCATCCCACAACCAACATCCATAGAAATCTATGAAAGCGGAACCTGTAGATCCTGAGAAGATTCGACTGGCGGTGCGTCAAGGTTACGGCCAGATTGCGACCCAAGGGGGTTCTTGCTGCAGTTCAACTCCCAGTTGCTGCGGCTCATCGTCACCGGCAGCAGAAGATTTGGCCAGGCATATTGGCTATTCGAGGGAGGAGTTGGCCGCGCTACCGGAGGGGGCGAACATGGGGCTGTCGTGTGGCAATCCGAACGCCTTGGCCGCGCTCGAGCCGGGCGAGGTGGTGCTAGACCTGGGCGCGGGCGGTGGCTTCGACGTCTTCATAGCCGGGCAAAAGGTGGGCGCAACCGGCCGAGCCATCGGGGTGGACATGACGCCGGAAATGCTCGCCAAGGCCCGGAAGAACATCGCGACCTACCGGGAACGGACAGGGCTGAACAATGTCGAGTTTCGGCTGGGCGAGATCGAGCATCTGCCACTGGCGGACGCGAGCGTGGATGTGGTGATTTCCAATTGCGTGATCAATCTTTCGCCGGACAAACCTCAAGTCTGGCGGGAGATCGCTCGAGTGCTTAAGCCGGGTGGGCGGGTGGCCGTGTCGGACTTGGCGCTGTTGAAGCCGTTACCGCCAGCCGTGGCGGAGAGTGTGGAATCCTTGATTGGCTGTGTGGCGGGGGCGGTGCTGGTTTCGGAAACGGAACGGATGGCGACCGAAGCCGGTCTTATGGGCATCACGACCCAAGCGAAGTCTGGTTACATCGACGGGATGGTGGATTGGCAGGATCCCCTCTACCAGAAGATCATGGCGCATCTGCCGGCCGGCGCCAAGCCAAGCGACTCCATCACCAGCCTGGAAATCAAGGCGCGGAAACCTCTCGCCGGCTGTTGCTGCAGCCACTGAACACGGTGCTCTCCCAGATTGCTTTTATTACGTCTCACGTTTCACGTTTCCCCGGCCATTTATGAGTCATCCCTCATCAGCCGACACCGCGATGCCTGCCGCGGGTCCGAAGCGGCTGGCTTTTTTTGAACGTTACCTCACCGTATGGGTGCTGGTTTGCATGGTCGTGGGCGTGGGTTTCGGGAAACTGCTGCCCGGCTTAACTGCGACGCTGAGTAAAATGGAGTTTGGCCAGGGGTCACAGGTGAACGTGCCGATCGGCGTACTCCTGTGGCTGATGATCTATCCCATGATGCTGAAGGTGGATTTCAGCGCCATCGGTGGCATTGCCAAGCGACCGAAAGGGCTGCTGGTGACCTTGTTTGTGAACTGGCTGGTGAAGCCGTTCAGCATGGCCTTGCTGGCGTGGGTGTTCATGCAGCATGTTTTTGCCGGGTGGATCGGGCCGGACATGGCCAAGGAATACACGGCCGGGCTGATTATTTTGGCGGCGGCGCCCTGCACGGCGATGGTGTTCGTGTGGTCGTATCTCACGGATGGAGATCCGGCGTACACGCTGGTGCAGGTGGCGGTGAACGACCTCATCATGCTGGTGGCATTTGCGCCGATCGTGATGTTCCTCTGCGGCGTGGCGAACGTGGTCGTTCCACCCAAGGTCCTCATCACGTCCGTCGTGGTGTTCATCGTGATTCCACTCGCAGCGGGGTGGCTAACCCGCACGGCGTTGCTCCAGTCGCATGGGAAGGAATGGTTCGCGCAGAATTTTCTTCCGAAGTTCCACCCGGTTATGATCGGGGCCTTGTTGGTGACGTTGGTGCTGATTTTCGCGTTCCAGGCTGAGAATCTGACCCAGCGCTGGTTCGCGGTGCTGTTGATTGCGGTGCCCATTCTAATCCAGGTGTATTTCAATTCCGGGCTGGCTTACCTGTTGATGCGGCGGTTCAGGGTGCCGCACAACGTGGCGTCACCGGGAGCGCTGATCGGCGCGAGCAACTTCTTTGAACTGGCGGTGGCGGTCGCCATCACGCTGTTTGGCGCCGGATCGGGAGCGGCCCTGGCCACGGTGGTAGGCGTGCTGGTGGAGGTGCCGGTGATGCTGTCGGTGTGCAAAGTCTGCAACATCTCCCGGCCTTGGTATGGCCATGGCGCGGCAACCGATAAAATGGGTGTCAAAGATCAAACTCCTGGACCTCACCCCTGACGGCGCGACGCAGGAGGAAATCGTCGCCGACTTTCCTGACCTTCAGCCGGAGGACATCCTCGCCTGCATCGCCAACGCCTCGCGTAGCTTCAGGCACGTGCCGCGCGCCAGGCTTCGTCGGCGTTGCAGCAACAGTGTTCCGCTGTTTCATGTGAGCAGCCATTGTCCCGTTGCGGCCGCGGCAATTACCACCAGCCAAGGGGGAGCTTTCCACCATTGGAGGAGGCCAAATGCGAGCACGGCGGCAGCCGCGTCGCGCGCATCTTTGACGCCTTCAGTCCAGACGGGATTGTAGAGCGCCGCCAACAGAACGCCCACGACTGCGATGAGATGATGGCGCCAGTCGGACGGGCCGGGCTGCTCGGCATGTGGGAGGGTTTTCCGGTAAAGACGCCACCCAATTAGGCCGCCGCCAAGGATGACCCCGACCTGGACGAGCGCCCCCGGGAAGAACAGCAGCAGGGCAGCCGCTCCCACAGCGATGGTCAGTCGCGTTCGATCTGGACAGAGGTTGCGCCCCATTCCCCACACAGCCTGCGCCACCACTGCGACTGCCGCCAATTTGAGTCCGTGTAACCAGCCCGCGTGTTGCAGACCGCCAAGCGCGGCCACCCCATATGCAAATGCAATCATCAACACAGCAGATGGCAACGTGAAACAGAGCGAGGCCAACAGGCCGCCCAGCCATCCGGCGCGCCGAGTTCCCAATGCAAAGACCACCTGACTGCTGGCCGGACCGGGAAGGAACTGGCAAAGCGCCACGAGGTCGCCGTAAGCCGCATCATCGAGCCAGCGGCGCCTGCTGACGCATTCCTCCCTGAGGTAGCCAAGATGAGCAACCGGGCCTCCGAAGGAGATCAGCCCAAGTCTAAGGAACGCCCGGAAGACCTCGAAGAGCCTGCGGGGTTCTCGTCCCCTGTGCTGTTTCGTTGGATTCAATGACGCTCCTCGATCGATGGACGCTCCGCTTGGGGCGAAGCGAGTTTGGCCAGCAGTTTCATTAGGATCAGAAACATAACATGTCGCATCATTGAGGCCACGTCATGGTTCGATTTTTTTCGGAGCGTCTCATGTGCGGTTTTGGGTCTGTCATTTGGACATTGACAGATACTTAGCGAGTTGGCTAAATTGCGGCCCGTTGTTATGGCGAAGCCGAAACCAGCCGATTTCAAGGCCCAAGCGCAAGTCTTCAAGGCGCTGGCGCATCCGGGGCGTCTGCTCATGGTGGATGAATTGTCCCGGGGCGAGCGGTGTGTGTGCGAACTCGCGGCGTTGGTCGGGTCGGAGATGCCGACGGTGTCGCGGCACCTATCGCAGCTCAAGAGCGCCGGGATCGTGGATGACGAGAAGCGAGGCGCCCAGGTATTTTACCGGTTGGTGACGCCGTGCGTGATGAACTTCTTTCAGTGTGTGGCGTCGGTGAGGAAAAGGTTTCCACAGTAGAGAGTGCGCCAGTGGAAGGGATGGCTTTTTGCGTTTAATATTACTGAATTAGCTAAATGTCGAATACACTCAGGATTGTGAAAAAATGAATGGCGCCTTGGAAATGAACGGCGAGAGTAGAAACTGGGGGCGGGGGCTGAAGATCCTTGGCGGATTTGCAGCTGCCTTTGTGCTGTTGTTCTTCCTGCCGGTTGGGGTGCCGCGCTTTGACAACGCCATCAAGGAGGGACTGGAGCTGACCCTATGGTATGCGCAGGAGCACGTGTTGCTGTGCCTGGTGCCGGCGCTGTTCATCGCGGGGGGTATTAGCACGTTTGTGAGCCAGGCGTCCGTGATGCGGTATCTGGGGCCAAAAGCCAACAAGGCGCTGGCTTACGGGGTGGCGTCGGTTTCGGGGACCATCCTGGCGGTGTGCTCCTGCACGGTCCTGCCGTTGTTTGGGGGCATCTGGATGCGGGGGGCCGGGTTAGGACCGGCCACGGCGTTTCTCTACTCGGGACCGGCCATCAACGTGCTGGCCATCGTCATGACGGCGCGGATTTTGGGCCTGGAATTGGGCACGGCGCGGGCGATAGGGGCGGTGGCGTTCAGTGTGATTGTGGGTTTTGCCATGCACTTGGTGTTCCAGAAAGAAGAGCAGGCCAAAGCAGAGGCGGCAGTGGCAATGCCGGAGGTGGAGGCTCGGCGACCGCTCTGGCAGACGGTGTTGTTTTTCGCCTCCATGGTGGGGGTGCTGGTGTTTGCCAACTGGAGCAGGCCGGCTGAGCCAACGGGGCTTTGGGCCGGCATCTATGCCTGGAAATGGCCGGTCGCGGTGACGTTCGCCGCGGGACTCGGGCTGGTGCTAGGGTTATGGTTCGGCTTCAAGTGGAAGGAACTGGCGCTTGCGGCGCTGCCGGTGGTCGTCCTATGTTTTGCCTTTCCCGATAAACCCTTGATTCCGTTCGTAGTCGGCTGCGCAGGCCTGGCGGTGCTTTGCGCCCGCACCCCTGGCGAGGGGCAGGAATGGTTGGACGCGACGTGGGGACTGGGGAAGCAGATATTCCCGCTGCTCGTTGGCGGCGTTTTTGTATCCGGCATCTTGCTCGGCCGGCCTGGGCACGAGGGAGTCATACCGTCGGAATGGATCAGCCAGTCGGTGGGAGGGAACTCGTTTCTGGCCAACCTGGCTTCGTCGGTTGTGGGCGCGTTCATGTATTTCGCCACACTGACCGAGGTGCCGATCTTGCAGGGCTTGATTGGCTCCGGGATGGGCAAAGGTCCGGCGCTGGCGCTGCTCCTGGCAGGCCCTGCCCTTTCGTTGCCCAGCATGCTAGTGCTCCGGAGCATCATGGGCACGAAGAAGGTTGTTGTGTATGTCGTGTTGGTGGTGATGATGGCCACGATCACCGGCCTGCTTTACGGGGCATTGTGCGGATCAACGTGAAACGTGAAACGTGAAATTGGAAATTGGAAATTGGAAATGTGAACAGCAATTAATCGTTGTGAGTATGAATATCCTCGTGATTGGACCCGGCTGCGCGAAGTGCAAGACTTTGGCGCAGTTTACCGAACAGGCTGTCAAAGAACTCGGGGTGACGGCGGAAATCAACAAGGTCACGGACCTCAAACAAATCATGGCGTTGGGCGTGATGATGACGCCGGCGCTGGCGGTGAACGGCAACATCAAGGTGGTAGGCAAAGTGCCGAGCATCCCAGAGATCAAGGCCATCCTGCAACAGGCGGCGGCGTGAAACGTGAAACGTAAAGCGTGAAACGTGAAAGGGCATCTATGAGCAATAGAACCATTGGATTCATCGGGGGGGGACGGGTGACTCGCATCTTCCTGGAAGGCTGGAAGCGGGCGAACGCCCTTCCAGAAAAAGTCGTGGTTAGTGACTGCAAAGCAGACGCGCTGACCAGACTTAAGAACCAGTTTCCCGGCGTGCAGACGACGGGCGACAGTCATGCGGCGGCGGCTCAAGACATCGTGTTCTTGGCCGTGCATCCGCCGGTGGTGGCGGAGGTGGCGGCGGATATCCAGGGCGGGATCAGGCCCGGGGCACTCGTGGTTTCACTGGCACCCAAGTTTACGCTCACCAAGCTCACTGAACTGCTGGGCGGATTCGCGAGACTCGCGCGGGTTATTCCCAACGCGCCCTCCATTGTTGGCGCGGGATTCAATCCGGTGGCATTCGCGCCCGGGCTTGCTACTGCCGAGACAGCGGAACTCAAAGCGCTGTTGGCTCCACTGGGTGAGTGTCCCGAGGTCGCCGAAGCCAAGCTCGAAGCTTACGCAGTCCTCACCGCCATGGGGCCAACGTATCTATGGTTCCAACTCCAAGCTCTTCGGGAAGTGGCGGCTGGGTTTGGGCTCAGCGATGAGGAGATTGTCCCGGCCATGAAGCGGATGGCCTGCGGCGCGACCCGGACCTTGCTGGAAGCGGGCCTGTCGGCGGCCGAGGTGATGGACCTGGTTCCGGTGAAGCCGTTGGCGGACATGGAAGCACAGGTGACGGAGATGTATCGCACTCGGCTGCCGGCCATTTACCAGAAGATCAAACCGTGAGACGTGAAACGTGAGATGTGAATTGTGAGGGGGACGTGGGAAGCATCCCAAGGTTCACGAATTAAAACCGAATATGAAGACACCCATGAAATTTCTGATCATCGCCGCGCTCGGCGTGGCGGTGGCTGGGGCGGTGGCGCTGAAAAAAGCAAAGCACGATTCCAGCAGCGCCGCGTCAATTCCGGCGGAAGGTGCGGCCGATGGAAGCAGGGAAATCAGCGCTAATCCGGGGCGCCCGATCAAGCTGCCCAAGCTCATGGATCTGGGCGCGGACAAGTGCATTCCCTGCAAGGCGATGGCCCCCATCCTGGAAAACCTGAAGAAGGAATACGCAGGCCGGTTTGACGTCGAGTTCATTGATGTGTGGAAGAACCCCGACGCCGGCAAGCAATACGGCGTCGAGATGATTCCGACGCAAATATTCTACGATGCGAGCGGGAAGGAGCTGTTCCGACATCAGGGTTTCTTTGGCAAGGAGGACATCCTGGGCAAGTGGAAGGAACTGGGAGTGGACATCAGCGGGGTCCAAGCGGCGGCGGGCATCGTGCGCGAAGCGCCTGTGGCGGCGGACACACGCCCACGGGAGTCGGTGTGCTTTATGTGCGATGGCGATGTGGCTGCCAAGACCAAGACAGTGGTGAAAGGCCAGAGTGAGCAGCGTAATCTGTGCGGGCCACACTGCTACTTCATATACTTCTCCAGTATCGTGGGCGGGGACCCGAAGACCGAGGAAGCCAAGGTGAGCGTAACCGATTGGGCGAGCGGCAACCTGGTGGCAGCAACGGGGGCGACATATCTCTACGGGCTCGATGGCAAAGGGCGGCCGACGATCAAGGCGTTTGCTGACAAAGAGGCCGCGACGAAGGAACAACAAACCAGCCCCGGCAACCTTCTCGCGTGGGATGGGCTCCGTTCCAAGGAATTGGCCACCCGATGCGCGTTCTGCGACCGGGCCGTCTATCCTGAAGACGCATGCGGCGTCAAGTTCGGCACAACGCACGGGCATGGATGTTGCACACACTGCTCGATGGGCGTGGCGGCCCGGCTCAAGCAGGACATCGAAGTCGAAGCGAAGGATGGATTGACCGGCGAGATCATCCGGGTGAAAACGCTGAACGGAATGATCGCCTCGCTGGAACCGGCCACGGCCGTGGCCTGGTTTGGGCAGAAAAAGGGGCCGGATGGCAAGTGGGTCTCCGCCGGGTGCTTCAAGCAGGGGTTTTTTGTGAACGAAGCCAACCTCCAAAAGTGGCTGGATGCTCGCCCGACGATGACAGGCCGGCAGATTACGATTGCCCAGGCGCTGGCGGACAAGATGAAACTGACGCCCGAACAGATCGCCAAGGCGTGCAAGCTGGGCGAGTGCAAATGAAACGTGAAACGTGAAGACTGAAACGTGAGGCGTGAAGTTTGAAACTTAAGGCTGACTGAATGAATTACGCGGACTGGATCGCGACTGTGCCGAAGGAGTTGACGGAGGATTCTCTGTTGACCCTGGTGCCGCAGCAACGCGGCCAGACTCTCCACGACGACACGATAACTTACTGGTTCGAAGGCGCCGTTGACTTCAATGATTTTGCCCAAAACCCAGAGTCGCCCAACCTCATCAACAACGTCCCGCTCCGGTAATCACGTTTCACGATTCAGTCATCCCCATGGAGCAACTGTTCACCCAACTCAGCCGAGCCGTTGAAGGCGCTCCGGCCATCGCACTGGGCGCGTCGGTGGTGTGGGGCATCCTGAGCATTATTCTGAGCCCGTGCCATTTGGCGAGCATCCCGCTGATCGTGGGATTCATCAGCGGCCAAGGGCGGGTAACCACGGCGCGGGCGAGCGGGCTGGCGACGCTGTTTGCGGTGGGGATTCTGGTAACGATCGCCGTCATTGGAGCCATCACCGCGGCGGTGGGCCGGATATTGGGAGACGTGGGGCGCTACGGGAACTACTTCGTGGCGATGATTTTCTTCCTGGTGGGTCTGCACCTGGTCGGAGTCATTCCCATGCCTTGGTCGGGCCCGGGCCAAGTGAACATGAAGCGCAAGGGATTTCTGGCGGCGTTCCTGCTGGGCCTGATCTTCGGAGTTGCGCTCGGCCCCTGCACCTTCGCCTACATGGCCCCCATGCTGGCGGTGACATTCAAGCTGGCGAAGACCGCGCCTGTTTATGGGGGGTCTCTGCTTCTGGCCTATGGCGTGGGGCATTGCTCGGTGATTGTGCTGGCCGGCACGTTCACGGAAGTGGTGCAGCGGTTCCTGAACTGGAACGAGCAATCAAAGGGGGTGACGGTGGTGAAGACGATTTGCGGGGTGCTGGTGATGATAGGCGGGGTGTGGCTCATCTACGCTGCGCCTTAGGGTCTGTTCAAAAATAACTTCGGGTTTTGCTGGCGGCAGTTTGGCTGGCTGGCGAGGCGCGAATGACGAAAACAATCAAGATCGAAAGGAACTCCCATGAAACAGAATGTCACTCGTCGACACTTTCTCGCCACAGCAGGCGTTGCCGCGCTGGGCGCTGGCGTAGCCAAGGCGGCAGAGGGCACGGGCAAGCCCGTCAAAATCATCGGAGTGTCGTGCAGTTCGCGCAAGGGGATGACGACGGCGAAGGCCGTGCAAGCGGCGCTGGATGCCGCCCAAGGCGCGGACCCGCGCATTACGGTGGAACTCATTGACCTGGGCGGACTGAGCATCGCCGGGTATTCGCCTCAGCCGCCGCAGGATGACTTCACGGCCATTCTGCCGAAGCTCCAGGATCCCGCGCTCGGGGGGCTCATCATCGGCTCGCCGGCATACTTCCGAGGAATGAGCGCGCTCTGCAAGGCGTTCATTGAGCGGTGCGCGCCGCTGCGCGAACCGAAGATGCTTCTGGCGAACAAGCCGGTGGGGGTGGTGGCCGTGGGCGCGTTCCGCAACGGCGGTCAAGAGATGACGATTGAGCAAATCCAGGCGGCCATGTTGTGCTTCGGGATGATCGTGGTGGGAGGCAATGCGCCGGCCTTCCAGGGGGCGACGGTGCTGTCCACCAAGGATGACATCAGCGCCGACACGTTAGGTCTGGACACGGCCAAGAAGCTGGGAGCACACATGGCGGAGATGGCGCTTAAGCTGGGGATTTAGGATGCAAAAATTACTTCCGATCAAGAGTTCGATCGAAGCGTCGCGTTTTTCGGCCAGAAAGATGCAACCCCTTCAGGACCTCGATGTGTGGCCTGCCTTCCACAGTTTATTAGTGATTATTGGCACTCATCAATTAGTGGTTAAGTCGTTTGATTCGCGGTTCAGGGAGACTGCCTGGACGAAAAGGCTGGCGGGAGTTCGCTCGAAGCACCAGGATGCCTTCAATGAAAATCCGGCTGACCGAATTCCAGACTCGCCTGCGCCCTTACGGCCATTGTGTCTCAATACTGTTTCAGACCCTAGTGTGGTGTTTGCGAAATACGATGCATTCTGCGGCCAGGAGTTTTGGCCAGGAGCGAGGCGCGCCGACCGCGCATATCCGGAATGGATCTGTAAGGGAGGCGCAACGAAGTGCCTGGCCAAAAGAACGGCCGCCCAGAGGGTTGCGCCGAAAATGGCCCGCTGACTTCGTGACGCGTCGGTTACAGCCCCACGAAGGGGATGCGCCCTCCGCGTGCTTCGTCATCAGGCCATTTTGGGCGCAACAGAATGCATCGTATTTCGCAAACACCACACTAGCGTGGCTGCTCGTGACGGTCCTGCCGGCTTACGCGGTGAGTGTCATGCCGGAGGAAATGACCGAAGCCAGACAGTGGGTGGCGGCCAGGTTTGCGGAGGCGGCCCCCGGCAACGCACCGACGACGAGTGAACGTTCCCGACAGTCTTTGACAGCTTTTCCGCCTTTCTCATTCGTCTACGGGGGGCGACCGGCCGCGGAGCTGCTGAAAGAATGGCCCTTGAAACGGGCGTCGAGGGAATTTAGCCCCGAACAGCCGGATCGTCACGAGCGCGGCCGAAACCTGATCGAGCATACGTCGACGTGGACAGATCCGAAAACCGGCCTCCAAGTGCGTTGCATCGCCATCGAATACCAGGACTTTCCGACGGTGGAATGGACGCTTTCCTTTCGCAACACCGGTTCGAATGACACTCCGATCGTCGAAAACATTCAGGCGCTGGATATTCAGTTGGATCGCGGCCACACCGGCGAGTTTCTGCTGCGCCACCACATGGGTTCGCCTGCCAACGGCAGCGATTACGGTCCGCTGGAAAGCCCTCTACCTCCGGGGCAGTCGAAACGGATTGGAGCTTCAGGCGGACGTTCCACGAATTCGGACTGGTCTTACTTCAATCTACAATGTCAGGACCGAGGCTGGATCCTTGCCGTGGGCTGGCCCGGCCAGTGGGCAGCCGAATTTGCGCGCGATTCCGCGCGCGGCCTCCGTATCCGCGCCGGCCAGGAATTGACGCGCTTCAAACTACTGCCCGGCGAGGAGGTGCGCGGACCGCTTATCGTCCTGCAGTTCTACGAGGGCGCCTGGATTCGGGCGCAAAACCTTTGGCGGCGTTGGATGATGGCGCACTCGATGCCGATGCCCGGCGGCCGTCTTCCGCCGCCGCAATTTGTTGCCTCCAGCTCCCGGCAATACGATGAGATGATCAAGGCTAACGAAACGAACCAGATCTTGTTCATCAATCGCTATCTGGAGGAAGGTTTGAAACTCGATTACTGGTGGATGGATGCCGGCTGGCCTGACTTCCTCCTTCATAGCACAGAAAGCCCAATAAAACCGAGGTTGTCTCGATTTCGTCGGGCTACAGCTGCGGA